>DATDHT010000514.1:0-30468 GCA_036521435.1 Roseiarcus sp. | reverse complement strand
CCAACCTCCGCCGCCAGCGCGCCGGCAAGGATCAGCACGCAGCCAAGAGCCCCAATGGCGGTCAGACGCTCGCTAAGCAAGAGCGCGCCCGCGATCGCCGCGAACACCCCTTCGAGCGCGAGGATCAGCGCCGCCTCGGCGGGGGGCGTATGCGCCTGGGCGAAGATCTGGATCGTGTAGGCGAGCGCTCCTGAGACAATGCCAGCGAACAGGATCGTCGGCAGGGTCGCGACAAGCGCTCCAGCCGGGATCGATTCGAACAGCGCCGAGCACAGCGCCGCGAGGCCAGCGCAGACCGTATATTGTACGAAGGCGAGCAGCAGCGGCCGACCCGAGCGGGCAAGGAAGATCGGCGTCAGGGCGATGACCGCCGCCCAGGCGAAATCGGCGAGGAGCACGAGCGCGTCGCCGACGTTCGGAGGACCGAGGCCGCCGGAGGCAAGCAGCCAGGCGCCGATGAGCGAAACGAAGCCCGCACCGACGACGACTACGCGCGGACGCACACCGGTCAGCGCCCAGACGACGAAAGGGGTCAGTACAACATAGCAGGCGGTCAGGAAGCCGGCGTTGGTGGCGCTTGTGGTCTCGATCCCCGCCTGCTGCAGGCTCGTGCCGAGGAAGAGCCCTAAGCCGATCACCAACGCGAGCCGCCATTCGTAGCGGTTCGGGGCATGCGGCTTGCGACGGAATTCCCAAAGCGCGAACGGCGCAAGCGCTGCGGCCGAAACAGCAAAACGCGCGGCGACGAAGGCGAGCGCCGGCATGGTCGCCGTGGCGTATTTCTGCGCGACGAAGGTCACGCCCCATAGAAACGCTGTGAAGAGAAGCAGGCCGTCCGCGTCCAGGCGGCTCATGCCGCCTCCGAGGGCGGAAGATCGCATTGCTTCAGACCTGCTCGATCTCGATCAGCGTGCCGGCAAAGTCCTTTGGGTGCAAAAACAGCACCGGCTTGCCATGAGCGCCGATTTTCGGGTTTCCGTCCCCGAGCACCCGCCCGCCCGCGGCTTTGAGCTGGTCCCGGGCGGCGATGATGTCCTCAACCTCATAGCACAGGTGATGTATGCCGCCGTCCGGATTGCGATCGAGAAACTTGGCGATCGGCGAGTTCGCGCCCAGTGGATGCAAGAGTTCGATTTTCGTGTTGGGCAATTCGATGAAAACGACCGTGACGCCGTGGTCGGGCTGAAGCTGCGGAGCGGAGACGCGAGCGCCGAGTGTTTCCCGATAGGTCCGCGCCGCCTTGTCGAGATCGGGGACGGCAATAGCGACGTGGTTGAGCTTACCGATCAACGGACTTCGCCTGGCTCACACCTCTACCACCAGCACATGCACTTGTGGCTTCTTGCCCCAAACGGTGTTGACCGAACCGCGCACCGCACGCTCGATCGCGGTTGAAACGACCTCGGCGTCGCGCCGCTTGCCTGGCGGCAGGCTCTCGAAGGCCTCAAAGATGGCATCGTCGATCAGCGCGTCGATTGCGGCGCCTTCGCGCGTGCGCTCTGGCAGGCCGGCGATCATCACATCCGGGTCGCCCGCCATTTCGCCCCTGGAGGTCAGCGCGATCGCGATCGAGACAACGCCTGCGAAACTGAGCCTGCGACGCTGGCGGACGCATTCCTGATCCGCCGACAATAAAATGGCGCCGTCCTTCGGCCTCCGTCCGCTCGTCACCTTGCCTGATACGCTGGCCTCGCCGGGGGCAAGCCGGACCACATCGCCATTGAAAGCGCGCAAGACCTGCGACACGCCTTGCGCCCCGGCGAATTCGGCATGTTCGGTCAAATGCACTGGCTCGCCATGCGCGGGCACCGCGATTCTCGGACGCACCCAGCTGTACATTTTCGCCACCTCCGCCCGCCGTGGATGGCCGGAGACATGGACGAGTGCGGTGCGGTCGGTGACGACCTCGACGCCAGCGCGAGCAAACGCGTTGACGATTTTTCCGACCGCCTTCTCGTTGCCGGGAATGGTGCGCGAGGAAAAGATGACGGTGTCGCCAGCGCTTACTTCTGCCGTCGGATGCTCGTCCCCCGCCATACGCGCGAGCGCCGCGCGTGGCTCGCCCTGGCTGCCGGTGGCGAGAGCCAATACCCGATTACGCGGCAATCGCTCGAAAGCATCCATGCCCAAGAACGGTGGCAAGCCTTCCAACATCCCGCACTCGCGTGCGACGCCAACCACGCGCTCGATCGCCCGGCCGAGAATGCAGACCTGTCGCCCGGCGGCAAAGCCAGCCTCAGCCGCTGAACGCAGCCGGCCGACATTGGAGGCAAAGGTGGTCACGACCACCCTGCCCTTCGCATTGGCGATGAGCCCAGTCAGAGTCTTCGTCACGTCGCGCTCCGACGGGCTTTCTCCTTCGCGCAGAATGTTGGTCGAATCGCAGACAAGGGCAAGCACGCCCTCGTCGCCGAGCGCCTTGAAGCGCGCCTCGTCGGTTGGCGGCCCAATCATCGGCGTCGCATCGATCTTCCAGTCGGCAGTGTGGACGATAAGTCCAGCGGGCGTGCGGATCGCCAGCGCCGCGCTTTCCGGGATGGAATGAGCAACGGGGATGAATTCAACCGTGAACGGGCCGATCACGACCTTCTCGCCGAACTGAACAACCTTCAAGGGAATCTCGGGCGCGCCGGGCTCGCCCAGACGACGCGATTCCATAAGTCCCGCCGCGAAGCGTGTCATGTAGACGGGCGCGCGAAGGTCCGGCCAAAGCTCGACGAGGGCGCCTATATGGTCCTCGTGTGCATGAGTGATGACCACCCCGACCAGATTCTTGTTCGCCTTCTCGATGAAGCTGAGATCTGGCATGATGAGATCGACGCCAGGCGAGTCCTGGTCGGCGAAGCCGATGCCGAGGTCGACCATGAGCCATTGGCGTGCGCTCGCCGGCCCATATCCGTAAAGAGCGCAATTCATCCCGATTTCGCCCAAGCCGCCAAGCGGGACGAACACGAACTCGTTGTCGTCCGCCATCTAGGCGCGCCCTTCCGCCGGGTGGGAGGCGCACAGAATCACTTGCGGCGGAATGCCGCAGCGAGGCAGGAGCCAGACGTCGGCCGCCTCGATGGCGTCTAGTCCGTGCTCAGAGTGCATGAGCAGACGGCCGGCCGCGTCGATCCCCTCGAAGACGCCCTCGCGTCGGCCGGCGCCGTTTTGGATCGCGATCCGTTCGCCCAACCCGACGGCGTAATCGAGCCAAGCCGCCCGAATGCGGTCGAACGCCTGTCCAGCGCGCCAGCTGTTAAGCGCCTCGTCGAGCCGTTCGATGAGACGCGCAAACAATTCTTCGGGGGCCAACGCTTGTCCGCCCGCCCGCGTCAGACATGAGGTCGCGTATCCAACCCCCTCCGGCGCATGCGCGCAATTCACGCCGATCCCTACGACACAAGCCGTCCGCCCGCTTCCAAGGCTAAAGCCTTCGATAAGGATCCCAGCGCATTTCGCGCCGTAAGACATGAGATCGTTCGGCCATTTGAGCCCGACATCGGTCACGCCAAGATCTGTGACCGCACGCACCAACGCCACTCCGGCGACGAAGCTGAGTTGCGCCGCGACCGCACGCGGGCAGGGATCGATCATGAGCGCGCTGGCGTGCAGGTTTCCCTTCGGCGAGATCCAGGCGCGGCCCCGACGGCCCCTCCCCGCCGTCTGCTCGTCGGCTACGATCCACAGGTAGTCCGTGTCGCCAGCCAACGCGCGGCGGCGCGCTTCTTCGTTGGTCGAATCGACGGCGCCAAAACGAACGATCCGCCAGCCTCGATGCGAGCCGTCCAGCCTGGAGGCGGTGGTCAAAAGAGCGACTGCGCGGCCGCCATCGCGGCGTTGGTGATCGGCGAGGGCGCGAACACAAACAGGATAATCATGAGGGCCGAAAGCGCGAGCACGATGCGCGCGACGGGGGTTGGGGGGTCGAAAGCAGGGGCCGGCTCGTCGAAGTACATCAGCTTGACGATCCTCAGATAATAATAGGCCGCGACCGCGCTTGCCAAGACGCCGATGACGGAAAGGCCGTAGAGACCAGCCTTGATGGCGGCGGCGAAGACATAGAACTTGGCGAAGAAGCCAGCGAGCGGCGGAATGCCGGCAAGGGAGAACATCATCGTCGCCAGGAAAAAGGCCATGGTCGGATTCGTCCTCGCCAGGCCCGCGAGGTCGGCCATCGTCTCGACCGCGCGGCCGGCGCGGCGCATGGACAGGATGGCGGCGAATGTTCCCAGCGTCATCACCACGTAGATCGCCATATAGATGATGACGCTCTGCGCGCCCTCGACCGTGCCGGCGGCAAGTCCGACCAGCGCGTATCCCATATGGCCGATCGAGGAATAGGCCATCAGCCGTTTGAAGTTGCGCTGGCCAATGGCGGCGAACGCGCCAAGCACCATTGAGGCGATCGAGACGAAAGTGAGGATCTGGCGCCAGTCGTTCGCGATGCCGGGAAAAGCGGTGACCATGACCCGAACCAGAACCGCCATTGCGGCAATCTTCGGTGCGGAGGCGAAGAACGTCGTCACGGGAGTCGGCGCGCCCTCGTAGACGTCGGGCGTCCACATGTGGAACGGCACGACAGAAATCTTGAACGCCAGCCCCACCAGAAGGAACACCAGCCCGAACAGCACGCCGATGTTCGCGTGATCATGCACGGCGTTCGCGACCGCGCTGAAAGCGACCGAGCCGGAATAGCCATAGATGAGCGACATCCCGTAAAGCATCATGCCCGACGACAAGGCGCCGAGGACGAAATACTTGAGACCGGCTTCCGTTGCGCGCACGTCATGCCGGCGATAGGCCGCGATCACGTAGAGCGCCAAGCTCATCAGCTCAAAACCGAGATAGAGCGCGATGAAGTCATTGGCCGCAATCAGCATCAGCATGCCGAGGGTGGAAATGAGAATGAGCACAGGGAATTCGAAGCCGGCGATCCGTTCCTGACGCATGAACTCGACCGACAGCAGAAGCGTCACCAGCGAGCCGATCAGCGCAAGCGCGCTCATGAAGCGCGTGAAAGAATCGTCGACGAAGGAACCGTAGAAGGTGACGCCCATCGGGCGATTCCTGGCCACCATCAGAATGAAGACGAGGCCGAGCAAGCCGACTGCGATCTCATTGACGACACCCTCGCCCCGCTCGCCGCGCAGGGCGCCGTAAAGCACAAGCGCCAAGGTCCCTGCAGCCAGCACCACCTCCGGCAGGATCACGGGGAGAGAAATGGCCGTCTCATGCATGAGCGTCGCTCGTTCCAAAAGATGCTCGGCGCGCGGCGGCGAGGGTCAAGGGGTCACAGCCCCGCCGACTTCGTCGCCGTGACAGCATGTTGGAAGCCACTGATGATCTGCTCGATTGAAGCTGCGCTCGCATCGAGGATCGGCTGCGGATGGATGCCGTAAAAGATCGTGAGCAGGCCAAGCGGCAACAGCGTCGCGACCTCGCGGCCAGTGAGGTCGGCAATGCCCATCAGGTTCGGCTTCTCGATGACGCCGAAGATGACACGGCGGTAAAGATAGAGCGCATAGCACGCCGACAGGATGGTGCCGAAGGTGGCGAGAAACGCGACCCAGTTGTTGATCTGGAACGTACCGATCAGGGTCAAGAATTCGCCGATGAAGCCCGATGTGCCCGGCAACCCGATATTGCCCAGGGTGAACACCATGAACGCGAGCGCGTAGAGAGGCATGCGCTGCACGAGGCCGCCGTAGGCGGCGATATCGTAAGTGTGCATGCGGTCATATACGACACCGACGCAAAGGAAGAGAGCGCCGGAGATGAGTCCGTGGCTCACCATCTGGTAGACAGCTCCCTGAATCGCTTGAGTGTTCGCCGCGAAGATGCCCATCGTCACGAAGCCCATGTGGGCCACTGACGAATAGGCAATCAGCTTCTTCATGCTCTCCTGCGCCAACGCGACAAAGGAAGTGTAGATGATCGCGATCACCGACAGGGCGAAAATAAGCGGGGTGAAATAGACCGAGGCGTCCGGAAACATCGGCAGCGAAAACCGGATGAAGCCGTAGCCGCCCAATTTCAAAAGGATGCCGGCCAGCACTACCGAACCTGCAGTCGGAGCTTCAACATGTGCGTCAGGCAACCAGGTGTGGACCGGCCACATCGGCATCTTGACTGCGAACGAGGCGAAAAATGCGAGCCACAGCCATTTCTGCATGCCCTGCGGAAATGAAGTCTTGAGCAGCACGGTGATGTCGGTCGTTCCCGCAGTCCAATACATCGCCATGATGGCCAGCAGCATCAGGAGAGAGCCGGTCAGGGTGTAGAGGAAGAACTTGAAGGCGGCGTAGACGCGGTTGCCATGCCCCCACACGCCGATGATGATGAACATCGGAATGAGACTGCCTTCGAAGAAGACATAGAAGAGCATGATGTCGAGCGCCACGAACACGCCGACCAAAAGCGTCTCGAGCA
Organism: Roseiarcus sp.; assembly: GCA_036521435.1. Classification (GTDB taxonomy): domain Bacteria; phylum Pseudomonadota; class Alphaproteobacteria; order Rhizobiales; family Beijerinckiaceae; genus Roseiarcus. The sequence goes on along the minus strand of DATDHT010000514.1, from coordinate 24,054 downwards.
CCAGGAAGCAGATCATGTATTCCTTGACCCGGGTCTGGATCGGGGCCCACGAGGCCACGATGCAGATCGGCATCAGGAAAGTCGTGAGCAACACGAACGGCATCGAAACGCCGTCGACGCCGAGCTTGTAAAGGATCACGTGTGAGAACCAGTCGCGCTCCTCGACAAGCTGAAAGCCCGGCTGCGCCGAGTCGAAGCCACTCCACGCGATCAGGCTCAGTGCGAACGTGATTCCGGTCGCAAACAGCGCTATCCAGCGCGCATTTCGCTTGGTCGCCTCGCTGTCACCCGGAAGCAGCAGGATGAACAGCGCGCCGATCAGTGGCAACGCGAGAATGCCGGAGAGGACCCAGGAGCCGTTCATCGTGTGACTCCGCCGAACAGATACCAGGTCGTCAGCGCCGCCGCGCCAAGCAGCATCGCGAACGCGTAATGATAGACGTAGCCCGTCTGCAGGCGCACCGCATTACGGGCGACGTCGAGAACGCGCGCCGAGACGCCGTCCGGTCCAAAGCCGTCGATGATCGCGCCGTCGCCGCCCTTCCAGAACAAGCGGCCGATAGCGAAGGCAGGACGGACGAACAGGAAGTCGTAGAGTTCGTCGAAGTACCACTTGTGGATGAGGAAGCGATAAAGCCCTGGAAAATCGGAGGCGAGCCGCTGCGGCGCGGTGCGGTCAATCATGTACATGTAGTAGGCGATTCCGACCCCGATAAGCATGGCGAGCGTCGGGGACACGGAGACGAGCCAAGGGGCCGTCTCCATGCGCTCGAGGATGTTGTTCTCCTGGCCCAGGAACAGAGAGTTCCGCCAGAACCCGTCGTGTCCCGCACCGATGAAGAGATCGCGGAAGGCCATACCGGCGAATGTCGCGCCGAGGGCGAGCACTACGAGCGGAACCAGCATGACTAACGGAGATTCGCGCACGGCGTGCTCGTCGTGACTATGACCATCGTGCGCCTTGGCTGTCAGGCTTGCTGACCAGTCGCCGCGCTTGCCAAAAAAAGTCATGAACATGAGGCGCCAAGTGTAGAACGCGGTCAATCCGGCCGCGATGTCGGCGCACCAGAACGCGTACATAGCGCCAAAGCGATGAGAGACGAAGGCCGCCTCAATGATTGGGTCTTTCGACACAAACCCGGCAAAGCCAATCGACGTAAATGGGATACCGACGGCGCTCAGCGCCAGCGCGCCGGCCATCATGGTCCAGAAAGTGACTGGCAGCTCTTTTCGCAGGCCACCCATCGCGCGCATATCCTGCTCGTGATGCATCGCGGTGATCACCGAGCCGCAGCAAAGGAACAAGAGGCCTTTAAAGAAGGCGTGAGTAAACAGGTGGAAAATGCCGAGGCTGTAGCCCCCAACGCCGAGGCCGACAAACATGTAGCCAAGCTGCGAGCAGGTCGAATAGGCGACAACCTTCTTGATGTCCATCTGAACTCCGGCGATGGTCGCCGCGAAGAAGGCCGTCGTACCGCCAACAATGGTAACGACACTGAGCGCGGCGGGCGACATTTCGAATAGCGGCGAGAGCCTCGCCACCATGAACACGCCTGCGGTCACCATGGTCGCCGCGTGAATGAGCGACGAAACCGGGGTCGGGCCTTCCATCGCATCTGGCAGCCAGGTGTGCAGCAGAAACTGCGCCGACTTGCCCATCGCGCCCATGAACAAGAGCAGGCAGGCGAGTGTCACCGCGTCCCAGTTGAAGCCGATAAAATGGACCGTCTTGCCTGCAAGTCCGGGCGCAGCAGCGAAGACCTGATCGAAGGCGATCGAACCGGTCAGGTAATAGGTGAGGAAGATGCCGAGCGAAAAGCCGAAGTCGCCGACCCGGTTGACGACGAACGCCTTGATCGCCGCAGCGTTGGGTGCAGGCTTCTCGTACCAGAAGCCGACCAGGAGGTAGGACATCAGGCCAACGCCTTCCCAGCCGAAAAACAACTGCACTAGGTTGTCCGCCGTCACCAGCATCAACATGGCGAAGGTGAAGAGCGAGAGATAGGCGAAGAAGCGCGGTCGCGACGGGTCCTCGGCCATGTAACCGATCGAGTAGACATGGACGAGAAACGACACCGTCGTCACGACGACGAACATCACGACGGTTAGCGTGTCGACGCGGAGCGCCCAAGCAACCGCGAGTTTCCCCGAGGTGAACCAATTGCCGATCGCGACATGAGCGTCCGCTCCTCCCGCGACCATGACGAACGCGATCCAGGAGAGAACACAGCAAACTCCCAGAAGGATGGAGGTTACATATTCGGCGCCGCGCGCGCCAATCCAGGGCCCGAAAATGCCCGCGATCAGAAAACCAAGAAGCGGCAGAAAAACGATTAGCTGGTACACTGGTCTCAGCCCTTCAGCGAATTGATGTCCTCAACCGCGATTGAGCCGCGATTGCGGTAATAGGCCACCAGGATCGCAAGGCCGATCGCTGCCTCCGCCGCAGCGACAGTCAGAATGAAGAGTGCGAAGGCTTGGCCCGTCAGATCGCCTGAGTAGGTCGAGAAGGCGATGAGGTTGATGTTGACGGCGAGAAGGATGAGCTCGACCGACATCAAAATGATGATGATGTTCTTGTGGTTCAGGATGATGCCGGCGATGCCGATCGTGAACACGATCGCGGCAAGGGTGAGGTAGTTGGCGAGACCGATTCCCATCCGCGTGATCTTTCAGATACCGGCGCGCGAGGGAACTTTGCGCACCTCGACCGCGGTTTCGGGGTTACGAGCCACCTGCGCGCCAATGTCCTGACGCTTGACGCCAGGCTTGTGGTGAAGGGTGAGAACAATCGCTCCGATCATCGCGGTGAGCAGAATCATCCCCGCCGCCTGGAAGAAGTAGAAATAGCGGGTGTAGAGCACCTCGCCGAGCGCGGCCGTGTTGCTCAGCATGCCCACCGGCGTCGCCGCGGCGGCGGCCCGCTGTGAGGGGCCGAGGCCCGACACGACGTAGATGAGCTCGATCGCCACGACCAACGCAATCAGCAACCCCTGCGGTAAATATTGGACGAAGCCTTGCCTTAGCCGGGCGAAATCCACGTCGAGCAGCATGACAACGAACAGGAACAGCACCGCGACTGCGCCGACGTAGACGACGACCAGGATCATCGCCAGGAACTCTGCGCCCATGAGAAGGAACAGCCCGGCCGCGCAGACGAAGGAAAGAATGAGGAAGAGCACCGAATGCACCGGATTTTTGGCCACGATGACGGCGAAAGCCGACACAACCAAAAGCGGGGCTAAAATCCAAAAGAAGAAAACATCGGCCTGCATCGTCCGCCTCTTGTCATAGTCCCCTGCCCGTCTGCCCTTTCCTTTGCTGGAAACAGGCAGGGCGCGCAGCCGGCGCGAGCGCCGCATTCGTTGGCGCCATCGCGGCGCGACCCTCGTCCAGCCTAAAGGCCCCCGTAGACAAAAACCGTCACTCGACGGGTCACTGTCATCCTCCCTCCACTCAGAGGAGAGAGGGCGTCATCGATACGGGGCGTCCAGCGCGATGTTGCGCGCCAACTCCCTCTCCCAGCGATCGCCATTCGCCAGCAATCGTTGCTTATCGTAATAAAGCTCTTCGCGCGTCTCGGTCGAGAATTCGAAGTTCGGCCCCTCGACGATCGCGTCGACCGGACAGGCCTCCTGGCACATCCCGCAGTAGATGCACTTGACCATGTCGATGTCGTAGCGTGTGGTGCGGCGCGTGCCGTCATTGCGCCGAGGTCCTGCCTCGATGGTAATCGCCTGAGCCGGACAAATCGCCTCGCACAGCTTGCAGGCGATGCAGCGCTCCTCGCCATTCGGATAGCGGCGCAGCGCATGCTCTCCACGGAAGCGAGGGCTCAGCGGCGACTTCTCATGCGGATAGTTGAGCGTCGCCCTGGGCTTGAACATATAGCGGATCGACAACCCGAACGCGGCAAGGAACTCTGTCAGGAACAGAGACTTGGCCGAATGGGCGAGCCTGAGAGCCATTGCCTTCCTCTCCCTCAGTGCAACGGGCCCGAGGGGCTCGCCCCGAGACCAGTAAATTCGAGCACTCCGGCCACCACCACCACCATTACCAGAGAAATCGGCAGGAACACTTTCCAGCCCAAGCGCATCAACTGATCGTAGCGATAGCGCGGGACGAAGGCGGTCACCATTAAGAAGCAGAATACGACCGCCCAGGCCTTGATCAGAAACCAGATCACCCCCGGTATCCATGTGAACGGCGGAAACGGCAGCGGCGACAGCCATCCGCCAAGGAACAGGACCGCGGCCAACGACCCCATGGTGAGCAGTGCGACGAGTTCGGTCAGGAACTGGAGCAGGAACAGCGAGGCGGAATACTCGACCGTGTAGCCGGCGACCAGCTCCGACTCCGCCTCGGTCAAGTCGAACGGCGGCCGATTCGTCTCCGCCAGCGCCGAAACAAAGAAGACAATGAACATCGGGAAGAGCGGCAGCCAATACCAGCCGAACAAGCCGTACCGCGTGTCCTGCGCTCGCACGATCTCGGATAAGTTGGTCGAACCGGCGCACAGCACCACCGTCACGATCACGAAGCCGATCGAGACCTCGTAGGACACCATCTGAGCGGCTGCGCGGAGCGCCGAGAGCAGCGCATATTTCGAATTGGATGCCCACCCCGCCATGATGACGCCATACACGCCAAGCGAAGAAACCGCGAAGAGATAAAGGAGCCCAACGTTGATGTCCGCGACCACCCATCCGTCCGAGACCGGAATGACCGCCCACGCGGCGAAGGCGAGCACAACGGAGACGAGCGGGGCGAGCAGAAAGACGCCCTTGTTGGCGCTCGCCGGGATGATCGGCTCCTTGAGAATAAACTTGAAGAAGTCCGCGAACGGCTGAAGGATGCCCCAAGGTCCAACCACGTTGGGGCCGCGTCTCAGCTGTACGGCTCCCCAGATCTTTCGTTGAATGTAGATTAGCGCCGCCGTCGACAGGAGCACACATACGAGCAGGACCACGCTCTCGAGCAAGTAGCGAATCGCCGTCCCGAGGCCGCTCGTGTGCATCCAGTGCCCGAACTCCGCGAAATAGCCGCCGCGGATCAGCCACGTCAGAATCGCCACGATGACGACGGCGACGATCGCCGCGGCGACGCCGATTACGGCGAGGGAGGATGAAGACGACGGTCTGTCGGGAGCAGCGGTGCTCATCGATGCTATTCCGCCGCCTGTCGCTGAACGCCTCGCGCGAGAGCCGAACATTCGGCCATGACGCGAGAGGCGCGCGCGATCGGGTTAGTAAGGTAGAAGTCGGAGATAGCCGGGACGAACGGCGCTTTGTCGACAGCGCCGCCGAGCGCGGCGATCGAGTTGAAAACGCTCGCATCCGCCGGCGCGACGACGTCGAAGCGCACCAGGAAGGGGTAAGTGACAGCTAGCGCCGCCCGCAGTTGGGCGAGCGAATCGAATGGCAGCTTGGCGCCCAGTGTCTCCGACAGCGCACGCAGAATCGACCAATCCTCACGCGCGTCTCCCGGCGGGAACACCGCGCGCGCCGCGAACTGCGGCCTGCCTTCGGTGTTGACGTAGATGCCGGTCTTTTCTGTATAGGCCGCGCCGGGCAGAATGACGTCCGCCCGACGGGCCCCGCGGTCGCCGTGAGTGCCGACGTAGACGACGAAGGCACCGGGCTCAATGTCGATCTCGTCTGCTCCCAGGTTAATGAGGACGTCGAGCGCGTTTGCCCGCGTCATCGCCGGCGTATCAAGGCCGCGTTCGCCCGGCACGAGGCCGAGATCCAGTCCGCCGACGCGCGAGGCTGCGGAATGCAACACGTTAAAACCGTTCCACCCATCTTTCACCACGCCGGTCGCCAAGGCGCCGTTGGCGAGCCCAGCTAGTAGAGCGACGCCGTCAGACCGGGCGAAAGCGCCGGGACCGACGATCATCATTGGTTTAGCTGCGTCTTTCGGCAATTTATCCCATGCCTGCGCGAGCGTCTCCGGTCCTCCGCCCAAGTGATTGTATTTGTAACTCAGATCGGCTTTAGGGCCGACGACGCCTATCGGCGCGCCGCCCCTGAGCCAGCGCTTGCGGATGCGGGCGTTGAGGACAGGCGCCTCGAAACGCGGGCTGGAGCCAACGATCAGAATAGCGTCAGCCTGGTCGACCCCGGCAATCGTGGAGTTGAAAAGGTAAGATGCGCGCCCAAACTTAGGGTGCAGTTTGGAGCCATCCTGGCGGCAGTCGATGTTGGACGAGCCGAGCTTGCCCACCAGAGACTTGAGCGCGAACATTTCTTCGACGGTTGCCAGATCGCCAACGATTGCCCCGATCCGCGAAGGATCTGCGGCCGCAACCTTGCCGGAGACGGTCGCGAAAGCCTCCGCCCAGCTCGCGGGCCGGAGCCGACCGTCGACACGGACATACGGACGATCGAGTCGCTGCGTCTTCAAGCCGTCGACAATGTGCCGCGTCTTATCGGAAATCCATTCCTCGTTGATTGCATCATTGACACGAGGCAGGATGCGCACGACCTCGCGGCCGCGCGCATCGATTCGGATCGAGGAGCCAAGCGCATCCATCACGTCAATCGATTCGGTCTTGGCGTATTCCCACGGACGGGCGTGGAACGCCGTGGGTTTCGAGGTCAAGGCACCCACCGGACAGAGGTCGACAACGTTCCCCTGCAGCTCCGAGCTCAGCGCTTCTTGAAGATAGGAGGTGATCTCCATATCCTCGCCCCGGCCGATCGCGCCGAGCTCCGGAACGCCGGCCACTTCTGTTACGAAGCGCACGCACCGCGTGCATTGTATGCATCGGTTCATCGAGGTCTTGACCAGCGCTCCGATATATTTGTCTTCAACGGCGCGCTTGTTCTCGGCGAAGCGAGAGGAGTCGGCGCCGTAGGCCATCGCTTGATCTTGCAGATCGCATTCGCCGCCCTGGTCGCAGATCGGGCAGTCGAGCGGATGGTTGATCAGCAGAAACTCCATTGTGCCCTTGCGCGCCTTCCGGGCCATCGGCGAGTTGGTCAGCACAACCGGCGGTTCGCCGTTCGGGCCTGGGCGCAAGTCTTTGACCGCCATGGCGCAGGAGGCCGTCGGCTTGGGCGGTCCGCCTTTCACTTCGACGAGGCACATCCGGCAGTTTCCGGCAATCGACAACCGCTCGTGGAAGCAGAAGCGTGGAATTTCGGCCCCCGCCGCCTCGCAAGCTTGAAGAAGGGTGTATTCGGCGGGAACGTCGATTTCCTTCCCGTCGATAACGATCCTGCTCATGCGCTCCTCGCCCCATCGCCCACGCGCCAATACGCGAGGAGATCCGTGACAGAAACGCCTATCGGTCCAACCGTTAGCCGCATTTCCGGCTCATCCAAAGCTTGATGTGCGGCAGGTGGCTCCAGCCGTAGGCGAAATCGCTATCACCCTGTACGGTTAAGTGCGCAAGCCGCTCCGTCGCCTCTTCCAGATTGGGAATATGCCCGGATGGTATCGGCCACATGACGAAATGCGGCGCGCCAGGCTTTTCGAACCAGTCGCCCTTACGATTGTAGAACTGCTTGTGAACTGTCGCCCAGACAAAGCGCTCAAGCGCTTCTACGCTCTCCCAAACCGACAAGTTGACCGCCATGTTCGGGTCGCCCGTAGGACGGATGGCAGTCGCATTGTTGCTGTCGTCCTTGAGCCGCCAGACGAACCCCTCGCTGCGCTCGGCGAGAGCGTTGACCCGATCGAGGTTCGTCATGAACGCCGCCATGCGCGGATCGTCCGTCGGATAGCGGAACCGGCCGATGTTGAGCTGGGCGATGTGACCCGTCATGCCCTACTCCGCCGCCGCGAGCACAGGCTCGCCGTGCGGATTGGCGGCATATTGGTCGATACGCCGCTCGATCTCGGGCCGGAAATGGGCGATCAGCCCCTGAATTGGCCACGCGGCCGCGTCACCAAGCGCGCAAATCGTATGCCCTTCGACCTGCTTGGTGACGTCGAGCAACATGTCGATCTCACGTTTTTGTGCGCGCCCCTGAACCATGCGCTCCATGACGCGCCACATCCATCCGGCGCCTTCGCGGCACGGCGTACACTGGCCGCAGCTTTCGTGCTTATAAAAATATGACAAACGCGCGATGGCGCGGATGATGTCGGTCGACTTGTCCATCACAATCGCCGCGGCCGTGCCGAGGCCGGACTTGAGCTTGGCGAGCGAGTCGAAGTCCATTGGGCAGTCGATGATCTGAGCGGCGGGGACGAGCCGCACCGACGCCCCGCCCGGAATGACTGCGAGCAGATTGTCCCAGCCGCCGCGCACGCCGCCGCAATGCTTTTCAATGAGCTCGCGGAACGGGATCGACATCGCCTCTTCGACATTGCACGGTTTGTTGACGTGACCCGAGATGCTAAAGACCTTTGTCCCGAAATTGTTGGGAGCCCCGAAACTCGTGAACCAGGATGCGCCACGACGCAAAATCGTCGGCGCAACGGCGATCGACTCGACGTTGTTGACGGTGGTGGGCGAACCGTAGAGCCCCATACCGGCGGGAAAGGGCGGCTTCATACGCGGCATGCCCTTTTTACCCTCGAGCGATTCGAGCATCGCCGTTTCTTCGCCGCAAATGTATGCCCCAGCCCCGTGATGGACATAAAGATCGAACGGCCAGCCGTGAATATTGTCCTTGCCGATGAGCCGCGCCTCATATGCCTCTTTAACCGCCGCCTCGAGATTTTCGCGCTCTTTGATGAACTCGCCGCGCACATAAATATAGGCCACGTGTGCGCCCATGGCGAACGAAGCTAGCAGCGCGCCCTCGACCAGCGTGTGCGGGTCGTTGCGCATGATCTCGCGATCTTTGCAGGTTCCAGGCTCCGATTCGTCGGCGTTGATAGCGAGATAGTGCGGGCGCTTGGGATCGATTGTCTTGGGCATGAACGACCATTTGAGGCCAGTGGGGAACCCCGCGCCCCCGCGGCCGCGCAAGCCCGAGGCTTTCATTTCGGCGATGATCCAGTCGCGTCCCTTATCGATGAGCGCCTTGGTCCCATCCCAACTGCCGCGGGCCCGCGCCCCTCTGAGGCCGCGATCGCCAAGGCCGTAAAGATTGGTGAAGATGCGATCCCTGTCTTCCAGCATCGCTCAGTTCCCGATCTTTCCGGTCGGCCGTTGATCGTGTTCAGGAGCGGGCGCGCTCGACCCGCCCCGCCCCTCAGCTCCGTACAACGTCGCGAGCGAAGTTAAACCTCCGACCGGCTCGGACGAGACACGTCCGATCTGCGAGCCCGTCTTGACTGGCCGACCGATCGCGAGATCGTCAAGCAGGTTCGCGAAACTTTCCGACGTCAGGTCCTCGTAATAGTCGTCATTGATCTGGACCATCGGCGCGTTGCAACAGGCGCCGAGGCATTCGACCTCGATCCAGGAAAAGACGCCGTCCGGACTGACATGACCCTGTTCGCCGATGCGCTTGCGGCAGACAGCCCTGATGTCGTCAGAACCAGACAACATGCACGGCGTCGTGCCGCAGACCTGCACGTAATGGCGCCCGACCGGTTCCAGATTGAACATCGTGTAGAAGGTTGCGACCTCGAGGACTCGGATCTTCGGCATATCGAGCATCGCGGCGACTCTTTCGATCGCCACTCGGGGAAGCCAGTATCCACTTTGCTTCTGCGCGCGCCATAACAGCGCGAGCACCGCCGATGCCTGTCGGCCGGGAGGATATTTCGCTATCTCCCGCTCCGCCCAAGCCTTGTTCTCCGGCGTGAACTCGAAGTTTGTCGGTTGCTTGTCAGCAAGGCGGCGAACGGACATCGGTCAACCGTTCCTCGAATGTAGCGTCATGCTGAAGCACTCCCGGCGACCGCGATCACCGGTCGACCTCCCCGAACACGACGTCGATCGAGCCGAGGATCGCGCTGACGTCGGCCAGCATGTGCTTGCGGCAGAGAAAATCCATCGCCTGAAGATGCGCGAAGCTAGGCGCGCGAAGTTTGACGCGGTAGGGCTTGTTGGAGCCGTCGGACACCAGATAGACGCCGAACTCGCCTTTGGGTGCTTCGACCGCGGCGTAAACCTCGCCGGCCGGCACCTTATAGCCCTCGGTATAGAGTTTGAAATGATGGATGAGCGCCTCCATCGACCGCTTCATCTCGGCGCGCCGGGGCGGCGCGACTTTGCCGTCGTCGGTCTTTACCGGCCCTTCGGCGCCAGCCGAGTTCAGCTTTTCGCAACACTGTCGCATGATCTTGGTTGACTGACGCATCTCTTCCATACGGATGACATAGCGGTCGTAGCAGTCGCCGTTCTTGCCAACAGGAATGTCGAAGTCCATTTCCTCGTAGCATTCGTAGGGCTGCGCCTTGCGCAGGTCCCATGGCGCGCCGGAGCCGCGCACCATGACGCCCGAGAAGCCCCACGCCCAGGCGTCCGCCAGCTTGACCACGCCGATGTCGACATTGCGCTGCTTGAAGATGCGGTTACCCGTAAGCAGAACCTCCATATCGTCGCAAATCTTGAGGAACGGGTCGCAGAAGGCCTCAATGTCATCGATAAGTTTGCGCGGCAGATCCTGGTGGACGCCGCCGGGCCGGAAATAGGCCGCGTGCATGCGCGATCCGCTGGCGCGCTCATAGAACACCATCAGCTTCTCGCGCTCTTCGAAACCCCAGAGAATCGGCGTCAACGCGCCGACGTCCATCGCTTGGGTTGTGATCTGGAGCAAATGCGACAACAAGCGGCCGATCTCGCAATAAAGGACGCGGATAAGCTGGGCCCGCCGCGGAATCGTGATGCCGAGCAGCCGCTCGACCGCGAGCGCATAGGCGTGCTCCTGATTCATCGGCGCGACATAGTCAAGGCGATCGAGATAGGGCACATTCTGCAGGTAGGTGCGCGCCTCCATGAGCTTTTCGGTGCCCCGATGCAGGAGGCCGATATGCGGGTCGACCCGCTCGACAACCTCGCCGTCAAGCTCGAGCACAAGGCGCAGCACGCCATGCGCCGCCGGATGCTGCGGCCCGAAGTTGATCGAGAAGTTGCGTAGGTTCTGATCGTTCATGACACGACTACCTATTCCCGACCGTCGCCTTTCGCCTTCTCATCCCCCGGCAGCGGCGGGCCTTCCCACGGGCTCAGGAAATCGAACTGGCGGAATTCCTGATTAAGCCGCACCGGGTCGTAGCGCACACGTTTTTCCGCATCGTCGTAACGCACCTCGACGAAGCCGGTCATCGGGAAGTCCTTGCGCAGCGGGTGACCATCGAAGCCGTAGTCGGTCAGAATGCGGCGCAAATCCGGATGGCCGTCGAAGGTCACGCCGAACAGGTCGTAAATTTCGCGCTCGAACCAGTCGGCGCCTGGATAGACGGCGGTCGCGCTCATGACCGGCGTATCCTCGTCGGTCTCGATCTTGAGCCGGATCCGACGATTCAGCTTCGGCGAGAGCAGATGGTAGACGACGTCGAAGCGTTTCTCGCGCTGCGGATAGTCGACCCCCGAAATATCGATGATTGAAACAAATTGAGATGCAGGATCGTCACGAAGGAACTGGAGCGTCTCAACGATGCGCGCGGGATCGACAGTCAGCGTTAGTTCGCCAAACGCGAAAGCGGATTCCACCACCGCGCCGGGCGCCCCGGCGACCAGTTTCGTCGCAATGGTCTGAAGCTCATCGTCCATTCGCCTAAATCTTGCCTTTCGCTTCGCTCCCGCGCGCCCTCAACGTTCGATTGTCCCGGTGCGGCGGATTTTCTTTTGCAGCATCAGCACCCCATAGAGGAGCGCCTCCGCGGTCGGCGGACAGCCGGGCACGTAGATGTCGACCGGCACGATGCGGTCGCAGCCGCGCACCACCGAATAGGAATAGTGATAATAGCCCCCGCCGTTCGCGCACGAGCCCATCGAGATGACGTAGCGCGGCTCCGGCATCTGGTCGTAGACCTTGCGCAGGGGCGGCGCCATCTTGTTGGTCAGTGTCCCCGCAACAATCATGACATCCGACTGGCGAGGGCTTGCGCGCGGGGCGGCGCCGAAGCGCTCGACGTCATATCGCGGCATCGAGACTTGCATCATCTCGACCGCGCAACACGCCAAACCAAAACTCATCCACATCAGCGAGCCGGTGCGCGCCCATTGGATGAGGTCGTCGGTTGTGGTGACGAGAAAACCCTTGTCCGCTAGTTCGTCGCTGATCGAGCCGTAGTACCGATCCTCGGGCCGGAGCGTCGGGCCGGTCAACGGGTGAAGAAGATCAGTCGCACCTAGCGTGACCGTCGGGCTGGCGGTCAGTCCCATTCCAGCGCTCCTTTGTTCCACTCGTATATGAACCCGATGGTCAACACCCCAAGGAAGATCATCATCGACCAGAATCCCAACGCGCCAATGTCGTGGAGGATGATCGCCCAGGGAAACAGGAACGCGACCTCAAGGTCGAAGATGATGAAAAGAAGCGAGACAAGGTAGAAGCGCGCGTCAAAGCGCATGCGAGCATCGTCAAACGGAGGAAAACCGCACTCGTACGGCGAAAGCTTTTCGCTATCGGGAGCCCGATAGGCGACGAGAAAAGGAGCGATCAACAGTGCTCCGCTGATGAACGCGGCGACGATGATGAACACGAGCAGCGGAATGTAATCGGAAATAAGGCTCGGCATGGCCTCACTCTTCGGACTATCGGGCGCGCGCCACGCCTCGCGCAGCAGATGTCCCCGTCCCTAACGCGTATCGCAGCGCAGTGTAGCATGCAAGGCGAAAGGCTTCGATTCGCCGGCATAATATACTGGTAGCGCCGCATACATCGCCGTCGGACGTGTACCGCCCAACGTAAGCGGTTAGGCCCGCGAGATCATGGGCAAACAGGAACTGATTTTGATCCTGCTGAGCCATGACGCGAGCTAACGACGGCGGCGAAGGCGCGAACTAAGCGATTGATGGACGGTGCGAAGATGGCGAGAGAGACGGGACTTGAACCCGCGACCTCCGGCGTGACAGGCCGGCGCTCTAACCAACTGAGCTACTCCCCCGCGGGAGCACGACCGGTTAAGCCAGGCGTGTCTCCAAGTCAAGGATCGCAGCGGCCGCAGACCGTTGCTGCGGACCTGGCCCGCGCGCCGGCCTACAGGGTCAGAATTGACTTGTCGCCAATGACCAGCGCCTCATTTCCTCGCGCGTCAGAACGTGGACAGTATCGGGAGGCAGCGATTCTGCCCTCCGCACCAGCGCGGGGTCTACGCCCATTCGCCGCGCATAGCGGCCCAGCACCGCAACCATCGGCGCGTCGGCGAAACTGCGCTCCACATGCGATCCGAAAAGCCCACTGCCCTCGCTTTCGACAATCGACATTCGATGCAGGCCAACCTCGCTGCCAGGAGGCGCGACACGGCGCACGGCCCCCATCAGCGCGTAGACGCAGGCCGAAAGACATTCGCCAACATACGGTCCCGGATCGCCCTCCGCCTCGAACCGTCCGACGACGCCAGCGATGCGCAGCCCTCTCAGAAGATGACCGAAGACCATCGAGGCGACGACGTTGCCGCCGCGGGAGTTGAAAAAGACAATGCGCCGCAATTTAGAGTCCAAGCTGCCAGACTTGAGAAAATTGACAAAGGCCTGTGGCGTCTGAGCCTCGATCACGCCGTCGGCCACGATGACGTCGGGACAATGGCGGCCGCACTCGTGGGATTCGAGCGGCGCGACGCGGAAACTCATCGACGGGCCGTGGCTTTGGGCCGCAGCCGACGTGACCACGGCTCCGACGAGGGCGAACGCGACGGCCAACGCAGAAAAACTCAGCGACCTGAAGATGGTGGGCGGTGACGGGCTCGAACCGCCGACCCTCTCGGTGTAAACGAGATGCTCTACCAACTGAGCTAACCGCCCTTGCCGCCGCCGGTCGCCTCGTCCGGCGGCTTCAGGATAACAGGCTCGCGGCGGGCTCGCCAAGCGCCAGTAAGCGCGAAGCGCGAACAGTAGCGTGCAGGCAACCGAGTGGCGCTGAGCCGCGCGGCGCAGACTGCGGAGTATTGACCTATTTCTTGGCCGACTTCTTATTGAGGCTCGCCTTCAGCGCCGCGCCGGGCTTGAAGCGCGCGTTTTTCGAGGCCGCGATTTTAATTTCCTTGCCGGTCGCCGGATTGCGCCCCTTTCCCGCGGCGCGCTCACGCACTGAGAAGGTGCCGAATCCCACAAGCCGCACTTCCTCGCCCTTCCTCAAAGTGTCGACGATACCCTCCAGGACGGCCTCGAGCGCAGCAGCGGCGGAAACCTTCGTTAATTCCGCCTCCGTCGCGATATGATCGACGAGCTCAAGCTTGTTCATTATTGCCTCTCCGTTCGACTACGGCGCTCCTGTCGGCGCCAATTCTGAAGTCCGGCGCCTTCAACGCCGCTGTAAGCGGCGCCTCGCCGCCGCCGCGCGCTCATATCCGTCCGTCCCCCTCTAAGGCGCTTATCGTCACCCCCGGCGAATCGACAGCAGAGTTCGACACATAGCTCGCCGTTTCATTCAAGGAACGCAAGAGTTCGTAGGGACCAATGAGAAAAAAAGAGCCCAAAACCGGCCTACACACAAAAAAATCGCCGCGAATTGAGAATTCGCGGCGATCTTATGAGGTTGCCCAGCTTCGCTGCCCTGTGCCATCCGTCTCCGCGCGGGGCAATCGGCCGTCCGTCAGTGCGCGATTAACCCTTGGCCGTCCTCCTCGGGCGGCCCCGAAGGCGGCGGCGCAGCAACGTCCTCCTCCCAAGCGATCGGGATCGGTCGACGGACTAGGGCGTGCGCGAGCACCTCGTCCATTCGGGAAACGGGCACGATTTCGAGGCCGTTCTTCACCGAGCTCGGAATCTCGGCCAAGTCCTTGACGTTGTCCTCCGGTATGAGGACTTTCTTTATGCCGCCTCTGAGCGCCGCCAATAGCTTCTCCTTAAGCCCCCCGATCGGAAGGACCCGCCCGCGCAGCGTAATCTCGCCGGTCATGGCGAGGTCGCGCCGCACCGGTACGCCAGTCAGCATCGAAACGATGACGGTCGCCATGCCAACGCCCGCAGAAGGCCCGTCCTTAGGCGTCGCGCCCTCGGGCACGTGCACGTGGATGTCGCGCTTATCGAACAATGGCGGCTCGATTCCGAAATCGACCGCGCGCGAACGCACATAGGACGCCGCTGCCGAAATCGACTCCTTCATAACGTCCTTGAGATTCCCCGTCACCGTCATGCGGCCTTTGCCCGGCATCATGACGCCTTCAATCGTGAGCAATTCGCCGCCGACCTCCGTCCAAGCCAGTCCGGTCACGAGTCCAACCTGATCGTCGGCTTCGATCTCGCCATAGCGGAACTTGGGCGGCCCAAGGAACTCGGCGACGTTCTCGCCGTTGACGACGATCACCTTACTCTTGTGGGTAAGGATCTCCTTCACCGCCTTGCGGGCAAGATTGGAAATTTCGCGCTCAAGGTTGCGGACGCCGGCTTCACGCGTATACCGCCGGATGAGTTCCGTGATGGCGCTGTCCCCGACCACCCATTCCTTGGCGTCCAGTCCGTGCTTGCTCATCGAGCTGGGCAAAAGATGCCGCTTGGCGATTTCCAGTTTCTCGTCTTCCGTGTAGCCGGCGATACGAATGATCTCCATCCGGTCCATTAGGGCGGGCGGGATGTTGAGGGTGTTGGCGGTAGTCACGAACATGACGCCGGACAAGTCATAGTCAACTTCAAGATAATGGTCATTGAAAGTCGAGTTCTGTTCGGGATCGAGCACTTCGAGCAGGGCCGACGACGGATCGCCGCGAAAATCCATGCCCATCTTATCAACCTCGTCGAGCAGGAAAAGCGGATTCGACGTCTTGGCCTTACGCATCGACTGGATAACCTTGCCGGGCATCGAACCTATGTAGGTGCGCCGATGTCCCCGAATCTCCGCTTCGTCGCGCACGCCGCCGAGCGACATGCGAACGAATTCGCGGCCCGTCGCTTTCGCGATTGACTTGCCGAGCGAGGTCTTGCCGACACCCGGCGGGCCCACGAGGCACAAGATCGGCCCGGTCAGCTTGTTGGCGCGCTGCTGCACGGCGAGATACTCGACGATACGCTCTTTGACTTTGTCCAAGCCGAAATGATCGGCGTCCAAAATCGTCTGCGCGGTCAGGAGGTCCTTCTTGGTCTTCGACCGCTTCTGCCAAGGGATCGACAGCAGCCAATCAAGATAATTGCGTACGACCGTAGCTTCAGCCGACATCGGCGACATCTGCCTAAGTTTCTTGACCTCGGCGAGCGCTTTCTCCCGCGCTTCCTTGGTGAGTCTCGTCGACTTGATGCGCTCCTCGAGCTCGGACATTTCGTCCTTGCCGTCCTCGTCGCCGAGCTCCTTCTGAATCGCCTTCATCTGTTCGTTAAGATAATATTCCCGTTGAGTCTTCTCCATCTGCCGCTTGACGCGCGTCCGGATGCGTTTCTCAACTTGGAGCACCGAAATCTCGCTCTCCATCAGCGCGAGACACTTCTCGAAGCGCTTTGCGATGGAGCGCATCTCTAGGATCGCCTGCTTGTCGGAGAGCTTGACCGCGAGGTGGGAAGCGATGGTGTCGGCGAGCTTGCCGTAGTCGTCGATCTGATTTACCGCGGTCACGACCTCGGGCGAGATCTTCTTGTTGAGCTTCACGTAGCTCTCAAACTCGGACACAACCGAGCGCGACAGGGCCTCCGCCTCGATCTTCTCGATCGGCTCATCGGCAATCGCCAGGGCCTCAGCCTGGAAAAAACCGTCGCCAGACACGAACCGCGTCACCTGGGCGCGCGTCGAACCTTCGACGAGCACTTTGACCGTGCCGTCGGGTAACTTCAGCAACTGCAGAACGCTAGCTAGTGTACCGGCGGAGAAAATGGCGTCGGGTGCGGGATCGTCGTCGGCGGCGTTCTTCTGAGTCGCAAGCAGGATCGGCTTGTCGGACTTCATCACTTCTTCGAGCGCACGAATCGACTTTTCGCGCCCGACGAACAGTGGAACGATCATATGGGGGAACACGACGATGTCGCGCAAGGGGAGGACGGGATAGACGTCGAGTGTCCCGGGGACGATGGACTTATGTTGGTTGGTCATGGCCATCCTGAACTTCGCAAGCCGACGTGTCCGTCCGCTCCGCATTTTCTTCGTTTACAGACCTTCGACGAAACCGGGCCCGAAAGAACGAACACGAACACGAACCAAATTCCGCGAAGTCGCCAATTTCATGCACTGAACTTTTGTGCCCGAACAGCACGGAGAATCGATGATCCGTGTCGAAACATGGGCTCGCGCCGCACGACTTTCAAGCGGCGTGAAAATCCGGAGGCGTTATCAGCTCGCGCGCTCGGCGCGCTCAGCATAAATATAGAGCGGGCGAGCCTTGCCTTCGACGACCTCAGGGCCGATGACAACTTGTTCGACACCATCGAGGCCCGGCAATTCAAACATTGTGTCGAGCAAGATGCCTTCCATGATCGAACGAAGGCCGCGGGCGCCTGTGCGCCGCTCGATTGCCTTCTTGGCGACGACTCCCAGTGCCTCTTCCTGAATCGTCAAGTCGGTGTTCTCCATCTCGAATAGACGCTGATATTGTTTGACGAGCGCATTCTTTGGTTCCGTCAAGATCTTCTTCAGCGCGTCCTCGTCAAGATCCTCAAGCGTCGCGATGACGGGCAGACGGCCGACGAATTCGGGAATGAGGCCGAATTTCAGCAGATCTTCCGGCTCTACCTCGCGGAACACCTCGCCTGTGCGTCGGTCGTCAGGCGACTGAACCTTGGCAGAAAAGCCTATCGAGGTGCCCTTGCCGCGCGCCGAAATGATTCGCTCGAGGCCGGAAAACGCCCCACCGCAAATGAACAAGATATTGGTCGTGTCGACCTGCAAAAATTCCTGCTGGGGATGCTTGCGTCCGCCCTGCGGGGGGACACTCGCAATCGTACCCTCCATGATCTTGAGCAGCGCCTGCTGAACGCCCTCGCCCGACACATCGCGGGTAATCGACGGATTGTCAGACTTGCGGCTGATCTTGTCGATCTCGTCTATGTAGACGATCCCGCGCTGCGCCCGCTCGACGTTATAGTCAGAGGCCTGCAACAGCTTCAGAATGATGTTCTCAACGTCCTCGCCTACATAACCGGCTTCGGTCAGCGTCGTGGCGTCGGCCATCGTGAACGGAACGTCGAGGATGCGCGCAAGAGTCTGAGCGAGCAGCGTCTTGCCCGAACCTGTCGGGCCTATCAGCAGAATGTTTGATTTCGCCAGCTCGACGTCGCCGTGCTTGGTGGCGTGATTAAGGCGCTTATAATGATTATGCACCGCGACCGATAGCACCCGCTTGGCTTGAGGCTGGCCGATCACATAATCGTCGAGAACCTTGCATATCTCCCGAGGGGTCGGAATGCCATCCTTGCTTTTGACAAGCGCGGTCTTGCTCTCCTCGCGAATAATGTCCATGCACAATTCGACACATTCATCGCAGATGAACACGGTAGGCCCGGCGATGAGCTTGCGGACTTCATGCTGGCTCTTGCCGCAGAAAGAGCAATAGAGCGTATTTTTGGCGTCGCCTTCGGCCTTGGCCATCGCTTTTTCTCCATTTAGGCCGCTTCCGCCGAAGCGATTCGTCAAACGCCTGACCAAGCAACCTAACCAAACCACCCTAACGAAACGTAGCCTTCGGCCCTGCCTCGCGCTTCCCTCCCGTCCGTCACCATTGGCTCAGATCGGGATTTGACAAGCAACCACCAAATTGTACGCAAAATCAAGGCCACGCCGCAAAATTCATGGCGGTCGACGGTCGAAGCCGGAAAAAACCGCGCTTGGACTGCGCCGCGGCTATGCCTTCGCTTCTTCCAACTCGACTGTGCGTTTGATCGTCACCTCATCCACGATTCCAAAGGCCTTCGCCTCTTCCGCCGACATGAAATGATCCCGGTCCAGCGTTCTTTCAATGGCTTCGTAGGACTGACCCGTGTGATGTACGTAGATCTCGTTGAGCCGTCGCTTCACCTTGAGAATGTCCTCGGCGTGCCGCTGGATATCAGAAGCTTGCCCCTGGAAACCGCCAGACGGCTGGTGGACCATAATGCGGGAATTGGGCAGAGCAAACCGTGAGCCCTTCTCGCCCGCGGCAAGCAGAAGCGAACCCATCGACGCCGCCTGTCCAATGCACATCGTCGTCACTTTTGGACGAATAAACTGCATCGTGTCGTAGATCGAGAGACCCGCCGTAACAACCCCCCCCGGGGAATTGACGTAAAGAGCGATTTCCTTCTTCGGATTATCAGCCTCGAGAAAAAGGAGCTGAGCAACTATCAGCGAAGCAGATACGTCATCGACGGGACCGACCATGAAAACGATGCGTTCGCGCAACAGCCGCGAGAAAATATCGAAAGAACGCTCGCCCCGCGCCGACTGCTCGATAACAATCGGCACGAGATTGTTGGTATAGTAGTCGACGAGATCGCGCATTAGAGTCCTTCTTTAACCGGAAACAACGGACGCCCGGCAGTCGGCGCGCGCCCAACATAGGCGCCCGGGGCCGCCCGGAAAAGAGGGAGGTTGGTCCCAGCTAGGCACGAGGCGCGCTCATTCAATCCTGTGGGGCGCTCGACAGCTCATCATCCACCGGCTTGAGGAGTTCTTCCTTGCTTACCTTCCGCTCGTCGACCTTGGCGAGGCCTAAGATATGGTCGACAACCTTCTCTTCGTAAATCGGAGCCCGTAGCTCGGCTAACGCTTGGCTGTTGTTGCGGTAGAAATCCCAGACTTGCTTTTCCTGCCCTGGGAACGACCGGGCTCGGGCAACCAGGGCCTGGGTCATCTCCTCGTCCGCAACCTTTACCTCCGCCCTCGTCCCGACTTCGGCCAGCAGAAGCCCCAGGCGCACCCGCCTTTCAGCGATCTTACGATAGTCGGCCTGGACCGCCTCCTCGGTGGTGTTGTCATCGGCAAAGGTACGCCCCGAGGCCTGCTGCTCGCGAGCGACTTGCTCCCAAATAGAATTGAACTCTTGATTGACCAGCCCTTCCGGCAGCTCGAAAGAATAAAGCTTGTCCAGCTTATCAAGGAGCTGGCGCTTAACCTTGTCGCGCGAGACGCGCACGTACTCGGCCGCGATCCGATCGCGAATCGTCTCCTTGAGCTTGTCGAAATTCTCCGATCCCACGCTCTTGGCGAATTCGTCGTCCAGGGGGAACGGATCGCGCGCGGCGACGGCCTTCACCGTCGCGTCGAAGTCGGCGGTCTTCGCCGCGAGCGCGCGCACGGCGTAAGCCTCGGGGAAAGTGGCCTGAACCGTGCGTTTGTCGCCCACGGCGACGCCGATCAGCTGATCCTCGAACCCAGGCAGGAACGTGTTCGAGCCGAGTGCTACCTGAATGTCCCTCCCTTCGCCGCCTTCGAAGGGCACACCCTCAATCGTTCCGTCGAAATCGATTGTGACACGGTCGTGGATTTCGGCCCTCGCGCCCGCAGGCTTCTCGGTGTAGGAACGGCGATCTTCAGCCAGACGATCGAGCGCGGTCTCGACGTCTGACGGCTCGACATCGGCAGTCAATCGCTCGAGTGAGATGTGCGAGAAATCGCCAATCTCGAACACCGGCAGCACCTCGAGCGCGACCTTGAAGTTGAGGTCGCCGCGGGCCTCCAGCGCGGCGTCGATGGCCGCCTGGTCGTTCGGAAGCTCGACCTTTGGCTCACGCGCGAGCCGCAGGTGGTTGTCGTCGATGATTTTCTTGTTCGCGCTTGCGATCGCTTCCTGCACCACATCGGCCATCACCGACTTGCCGTAAACCTTGCGCAAATGCTCGACCGGCACCTTTCCGGGTCGGAATCCGTTGATGCGGACCTTGGCCTTCAGGTCCGCCAACTGCCCATTGAGCTTGGCGGCCAGGTCGCTCGCCGGCAACGAAATATCGTACTCCCGCTTAAGTCCCTGACTAAGCGTCTCGGTCACCTGCATCTTACGTTCCGCCTTGTGGTCATCGCGGCCGACGACCGCGATTGGCCGATACTTGCCGATCGACCGATCGTCAATTGGTCCCGGGCGCATTCGCGGTCGCGAAGGAAATGGTGCGGGCGGAGGGACTCGAACCCCCACGACTTTCGCCACCGGAACCTAAATCCGGCGCGTCTACCAGTTCCGCCACGCCCGCCGCGAGCGCCGGCTTGACGAGGCCGATTTGCTTTCGGCGCTCTATATCAGCTTGTTCGGCCTGCGCCATAAGAAAAATACGGATCTGACGCGCCCGTCGGCTCATTTGCCCACGACAGCGGCGATCGCGATGGAGAAGAGGCCCGCGGCGACCAGAATGCGGGTTGCGCCGTCGGCGCGCTCGACTAAGAAGACCGGCGCGAACAGAAAACGCCCCAACGCGGCAAAAATGGCGGCGAAACCGAGGGATATGGCAACCTTACGCATGGACAGGCCCTTTTCGCCGCAAACTATTCGCCAGCATTTTCGGCGCCGCACGCGATGCGCCAAAATGGGACAAATGTCGTGACCCCGACGCGCCGCATCGTTCTGGGCGGGGGCCTTGCGGCGGCCCTGTGGCGCGTCGGCGCTCGGGCGCGAGCAGACGCGCCTGTTCCGGCAGCCGAGAGCATTCTCAACTTCGATGCAGCGCCGGCGAGACTTCAACTCGCTCCGCCCCCGGCCGAGCCGGCGGCGACCTACGCTTACGCCGGCGCGATTCCGGGGCCTCTTATCAGGCTTCGGCAAGGCCAGGAGTTGAGGCTGAAGTTGACCAACAAGCTGGCCGACCCAACGACGCTGAGCTTTCCAGGTTTATGCCCGGCAAACGCGGCTGCCGGCATTGGCGGCCTCACCCAAGAAAGGCTCAAGCCTGGCGAGAGCGCCGAAATCCATTTCGTTCCCCCAGATCCCGGCTTCAATCTCTATCTGCCCCACGCCGGCTTGACCGACGCCTCCCAACAAGGGGGTGGCCTATTCGGGCCGATCATCGTGGATGAGCCCAAGGCGCCGGATGTCGACCTCGAAGCTGCGGTCGTTCTGTCCGACTGGAACGTTGACGCAAGCGGCCGGATCAAGGACAATTTTGCTGACCCTGCCCTCAGCCGGGAAAACGGGCGCAAGGGCGACGTTGTTTTCGCCAATGGCGCGGCAGCGCCGCTGAAGCTCAAAGCCCGACCCGGCGCTCGTGTGAGACTGCGTCTCGGCAGCGCCGCCACCGCGCGTCTGGCGTCCGTCGCGATAAGCGGCGCAAAGATCCACATCGTGGCCGTCGACGGCCAGCCGGGCGAGCCATTCGAACCCCTCAATAGTCAGTTTCCGATGGGCCCTGGCGCCCGGTTCGAACTGATGTTCGATATGCCGCGCAATCCCGGCGGCGACGTTCGTCTTGACCTGCGCGGCGATGCTGGCGCGGCCGACCAACCCTTCGTTGCGATCGTGTCCGAGGGCGAGCCAATGGACGCCCGCGCCGAGTCACCCCGCCTCGCCGCCAATCCGCGACTGCCGGCGGAAATCGCCCTGGAATCCGCAAAGCGCTGCGATTTTGCCTTTAGCGGCGGCGGCTCAGCGCCGTTTGCGATCAACGGGGCAACCTTCGTCGATTGGGCGCCGAAGCCCGCCTATGTCATCCCGCGGGGCCAAGCCGTCGTGTTTGCGCTCGCCAACAAAACGGCGGTCGTCCAGGCGATCCGGCTCTGGGGCCACGTCGCGCGGCTCCTGCACTCGATGGACGACGGCTGGGAGCCCTATTGGCGCGACACCATCCTCATCCAGCCCGGCCGCAGCGCCCACGTCGCGTTCGTCGCCGACAATTCTGGAAAATGGCCGCTCGAATCGGCGATCCCCGAACATCGCGCAGCCGGCGTGGGTGCCTGGTTTCAGGTGAGGTGAGGTGAAGCGCACGACACCGCGCGAGACACCGACGAGAAAACTTCGCAAGGCAAAGCCGCTTCAAGAAAGAGCCCGGCGGGCCTCGGGACGAAGGACCTCCAGCGCCCCGATCCACTCGCGCGTCCGCACGTTTCCGAACGCCTACGCTACGCCTGGTGCGAGGTCCGTCAAATCGATTCGCGCCGGTTGTGCGGCCATTTTCCCCTCCAACCGCAGAGCCTTATTCGCCGCGGATGAAAGCAGCGTGTCACTTATCCTTGGGAAAGGCCGACCGTCAGGCGAAGCGCGACGCGTCCGCTCTCACAACCACTTCTTCCACCGGAAGAACAGATAGGGCCCAACCGCGACGACCACCATCAGAACCAGCGCCGCCGGGTAGCCCCACCACCAGTCCAGCTCCGGCATGACCTTGAAATTCATCCCGTATACCGACGCGATCATCGTCGGCGGCATGAAGATGACCGCCAGCACTGAGAAAAGCTTGATGATGTCGTTCTGCGCGAGGTTGATGAAGCCGAGGGTCGCGTCGAGCAGAAACTGCACCTTTTGCGCCTTGAAGGTCGCGTCCTGCTCGAGCGATTGGAGGTCGCGCAAAGCGGACTTCGTTGCCTCGCGCACTGGCTTTGGCGCGTCCGCCGAGCGCCCTTCAGACATCAGGAACAGCACGAGCCGCTCGAGCTCAACCAGGCTTTCGCGTAAGTTCGAAATCTTCTCGTCCTCACGGCCGAGCGCGCCGAGGGTCGCGGAATAGATCTTGCTGCGGGCGCTCTGGTCGCCCTTGGCTCGAAAGACCTGGCTCGCGATGGAATCGAGCTCGATGCCAACCTTGTTCAGCGCCCGGGCGGACCGATCAACAATGGTGTTGATAAGACCGACGGCCACGGTATCCGGGTGTAGGGCCTGTGTCGGGATTTTCCCCAGCCTCTGACCGAAGAGCTCGAAGGCCTCGCCCGAATCGTAGCGCACAGTGACGAGCGCTTTCGGACCGAGGACGAAGGTGACGTCAGCGACGTCGGGTGTGCCTTCTGCTTCGCTGACGACGCAGGCGTGCAGGTAGCGCACGCCATTTTCGGCATAATAGGATTCGGCCGGCTGAGCGAAGTCGGGATCGGACCGTGACGGCACCTTGGAGCCAAGGTAGCCCTCGACCTTCCGGTCCTCGTC
Organism: Roseiarcus sp.; assembly: GCA_036521435.1. GTDB lineage: Bacteria > Pseudomonadota > Alphaproteobacteria > Rhizobiales > Beijerinckiaceae > Roseiarcus. The sequence continues at coordinate 87 of DATDHT010000514.1, read as the reverse complement.
CACGGTCGGCTCGACCATGTCGATCCAGACCGCGCCAGGCGGAATTGGCTCGGCCGGGTCGAGAATCTTGCGCTGGAGTCCGACGCT
>DATDHT010000513.1:0-4344 GCA_036521435.1 Roseiarcus sp. | reverse complement strand
TGGAGACCGTGATCCAGGGCCGCAAGGGCACGCAAATGCCAGCCTTCGGCCTGCGCCTGTCGCCGGACGAAGTCTGGCAGGTCCACGCCTTCATCAAGTCGACAGATCATTATTGAGGCGGCGGGCGCCCGCCGCTTCGAGGCGCCCGTGACCCAAAGCCCGCCTCCGCTCCCCGAAATGGCCAAATTCCCCATTTAGCGCCCAACGCCTGACAGCTTCGGGCTGGTCCCGTACGGGCCTCACGATGAGAATGAAATCGTTCCTCCCGACCCCTGCCCTGCCTCTGGTCCTGGCGTTGTTCGGCGCGCCGGCCGGCGCCTATGCGGCGTCCGACGACCACCCTATCCTCGTCACGCCTGACAATTTCGTTCGCGCCGAGTCCGATCTTTATTTCAGCGGCGTGGTCAAGGATGGGGGCTTTGGCAAGTTCATGCATCGGCGCGAACCGACGCCGATCGCCGCGCAAACCGTCATCCGGATGAACCGCGACACCCTCTATTCGGCCGCGGTGTTCGACCTCGACGCGGGGCCTGTGACCATCACCCTGCCCGACCCGGGCAAGCGCTTCTTCTCGATGCAGATAATCGATGAGGACGAGTACACCCCCGAGGTCCACTACGGCGCCGCCGTCCGGACGCTGACCAAGGACGAAGTTGGAACGCGCTACGTCCTTGTCGGCATCCGCATCCTGGTCAATCCCGACGATCCCAGGGACGTCGAGACGGTCCACGCGCTGCAGGATGCGATCATGGTCAGCCAGCCAGGCGGACCCGGAACATTCAAGCTCCCCGATTGGGATGCATCAGCCCAAGTCAAAGTGCGGGACGCCCTCCTCAGCCTCGGCTCGACGGTCCCCGACACCAAAGGCATGTTCGGTCCGAAGGAGAAGGTCGACCCTGTGCGTCATCTGATCGGGTCGGCGGTCGCGTGGGGCGGCAATCCCGAGGAAGACGCGCTTTATCTGAACGTCACGCCGGCCCATAGCGACGGCAAGACGATCTACAAGCTCAACGTCGAGGACGTGCCGGTCGAGGGCTTCTGGTCGATCAGCGTCTACGACGACAAGGGCCATTTCGTCGCCAATCCGCAGAACGCGTATTCGCTCAACAACCTTGTTGCGAAGCCGGCCGACGACGGATCGTTCGCCATCCAGTTCGGCGGCTGCGACGGCGCGATCCCCAATTGCCTGCCGACTCCGCCCGGATGGAATTATCTGGTCCGGCTTTATCGACCGAAGCCCGAGATCCTGAACGGCGCATGGACCTTTCCCGAGCCGCAAGCGGCGCATTGAGACGCAGGGCGCCAGCGGTTTCGCTAACCGAACTCCCGAGTTGATTTGACTTTCTGGCAATTTGATCTATGCGGAGATCTGCTGAGAGTAAACGAAGGCTCCGGCGCGGCGCGAGGCTTGCGCGTCGGGACACGCGAACGCATTGACGCGGTCCACCAAGGCTCCCATATCACGAACCAGCGAATGCGAGACATTCGCACCTGCGAGAACAGATGAAATTTAACGAACTCGGCCTGAGCGAGAAAGTGCTCAAAGCCGTCGAAGCGTCGGGCTACGACACGCCGACGCCGATTCAAGAACAAGCGATCCCCCACGCCCTGCAAGGCCGCGACGTTCTGGGCATCGCCCAAACCGGCACGGGTAAGACTGCCGCCTTCACATTGCCGATGTTATCGATGCTGGAGCGCGGCCGCGCTCGCGCCCGGATGCCGCGCACGCTCATCCTTGAGCCGACGCGCGAGCTCGCCGCGCAGGTCGAAGAGGCCTTCGCCAGATATGGCGTCAACCACAAGCTGAACCTTGCGCTGCTGATTGGCGGCGTCTCGTTCGGCGATCAGGAGACCAAGATCGCGCGCGGCGCCGATGTGGTCATCGCAACGCCTGGACGTCTGCTCGATTTCACCGGACGCGGCGGCCTCCTCCTCAACGCGATCGAGATCCTGGTCATCGATGAAGCCGACCGGATGCTCGACATGGGCTTCATCCCGGACATCGAGCGCATCTGCAAGCTGGTGCCGTTCACGCGCCAGACGCTGTTCTTCTCGGCGACTATGCCGCCCGAAATCACCCGCCTCGCCGACGCCTTCCTCCACAATCCAGTGCGCGTCGAAGTCTCTCGCGCCGCCACGACCGCTGAGAACATCGTTCAGGCGCTCGTGCCTTCCGGAGGCTCGCCCGAAGAGAAGCGCTCGACCTTGCGTCGCATCATCCGTGGCGCCGAGAATTTCAAGAACGCACTCATCTTCTGCAACCGAAAACGCGACGTGCAGGTGGTCTACCGTTCGCTGCAGAAGCACGGCTTCTCGGTGCTGGCGCTGCACGGCGATCTCGATCAACGCATGCGCATGGCCGCCCTCGACGCGTTCCGCAATGACGAAGTCCAGCTCCTGGTCTGTTCCGACGTGGCGGCCAGAGGCCTCGACATCCCGGATGTCAGCCATGTGATCAATTATGACGCGCCCCATCACGCGGAAGATTACGTCCACCGGATCGGGCGCACCGGCCGCGCCGGCAAGTCGGGCCAGGCGCTGACCCTCGTCTCACGCATCGATCAAAAGGCCGTGGCCGAGATCGAGAAGCTCATAGCCCGCAAGATTGACTGGCAGGATGGCGCGCAGCTGCCGCCCGACGAGGAAGTCGAGGCGCCCCCTCGCGAGCGACGTCCGAGCGGTGGACGCGGTGGAACCCGAACGCGGGCCCAGCGGCCCTCCCCCGCCGAAGGGGCCGAACGTCCGGATCGGAACGCCGAACACCGGATCGATTCGCGCCGCCACCACGCCGCGCGCCCTTCGCAAGAATCGGTTCCCGCGGATCAGGAAGAAGCTTCAAGCCCTCGAGCCGCAAAAGTCGCCGACCGCGCTCCCCGCCGTGACCGCGCGCCGCGCGAGCGCACGGCCGCCGGACCGGCCCAGGGCGAGGCGCCTCGGTTCCCGAGCTCCGTCGACCGGGCGCCGCGCGGGGATCGTCCGCGCCGCGATGCAGCGCAGCCGCGCCGGGACGACGACGCGCCGGTCATCGGCCTCGGCGACCACGTGCCCGATTTCCTCCTGCGCCCGGTAAAGGCGCGGCCCCGGCCGACGCCCGAGCCGGTCGAAGCGAAAGAGTGACGGCTCCGACCTTCGCTCCGCTCTAAGCCGGACAGCCGACGCGAGACCCCGATGGCCAGGATCGGTCTCACCTCGAGTCTGATGATCGTGACTTTTGGCGTGGTGGTCCCGTTTTTCATCTTGAAGCTTGGCCGTTTGCTCGGATTCGCGCCTCTCCTCGCCCTGGCGTTTCTGATTGGCCTTGGCTACGGCGCGGTCAAAGCGGCATACCCTTGGGTCGGGCAAGGCTCGCTCGGAAACGCCCTGTTTATGGCGGCGAGCGTTCTCGCCTGCGTGGTCTATTTTGCGCTGAGCTATGGCGCGGCGAGCTTTATCAGCCGGACAACATCCTCGCTTCGCAAGCCATAGGCGAGGCTCATTCCACGGGCCACTTCGGCTTCACGCGGCTCGTCCTGGGAAGCGTCGATTTCCCCCTTTGGCCTCGCCTGGCGTTTCGTCGTGCGTTTCGCCGCCCCCGGTCCCTTTAACGAACCCCGGGTCCGCTTCCGCCGGACGCCGACTTGCCTCAGCTGGCGCGGCGGCCCACATTCGAACGGAACAGGCCAGCGAAAAGGCTCAAGGGAGGATCGAAATGAATTTGGCGAAAAGGCCAGATCGGCGGCAGGTTCTGGTCGCGGGCGCGGCGCTGGCGCTGACGCCGGGAATGGTTCGCGCGCAAGCTTCGCGGCCGCTCAAGATCGGCGTACTCAATGACATGTCGAGCGTCTATGCGGACTACCAGGGCGTAGGCTCGGTCGTCGCCGCGCAATTGGCGGTGGACGACTTCTCGAAGCCGCTCGGCGTGCCCGTCGAGATCATTTCCGCCGATCATCAGAACAAGCCCGACGTGGGGTCGGCGATCGCACGCCAGTGGTTCGATTCCGACCATGTCGATGTCATCATGGACTTGCCGAATTCGGCCGTGGCGCGCGCCGTGATCGCGGTCGCGCAGGAGAAAAACAAGGCGGTCATTGGCTCGGGCGCCGGGTCCTCGGTCATGACCGGTCCGAAATGCTCGCGCAATTTTGTTCATTGGACCTATGACACCTATGCCCTGGGGACAGGCCTCGGCAAGGCGCTGACCGAGGCGGGAGGCAAAAGCTGGTTCTTCATTACCGCCGACTACGCTTTCGGCAAGGATCTCGAGGCCAATTGCGCCGCCGCGGTTCAGGCGGCGGGTGGCAAGGTTTTGGGTTCGGTGCGGCACCCGATCAACACCCCCGACTTCTCGTCCTTCGTTCTTCAGGC
>DATDHT010000512.1:0-6878 GCA_036521435.1 Roseiarcus sp. | reverse complement strand
GTGCTGGAGCCTGAGGGCGATGAATCCGGCTCCGCGATGGCGATCGGCTCGGGCGGCAATTACGCGCTCGCCGCGGCCCGCGCGCTGATGCCAATGCAACTCGAGGCGGACGAGATCGTGCGCCGTTCGATGCGCATCGCGGGCGAGATCTGCGTCTACACCAACTTCAATTTGATCGTCGAAAGCCTCTGAGCCTCATGTCGGATCTCTCGCCTCGCGAAATCGTCTCCGAACTCGACCGCTACATCGTCGGTCAGGGGGACGCCAAGCGCGCCGTCGCCATCGCTTTGCGCAACCGGTGGCGCCGCCTGCGCCTGACCTCGCCCATGCGCGAAGAGGTGATGCCGAAGAATATTCTCATGATCGGTCCGACCGGCTGCGGCAAGACCGAGATTGCGCGGCGCCTCGCTAAGCTTGCCGGCGCGCCATTCCTTAAGGTCGAGGCGACGAAATTCACCGAGGTCGGCTATGTCGGGCGCGATGTCGAGCAGATCGTCCGCGATCTGGTCGAGATCGCCATCGCGCTCGTCAAGAGCCGCAAGCGCAAGGACATCGAAGCCAAGGCTGAGCTCGAGGCGGAAGAGCGGGTGCTCGATGCGCTCGTCGGTTCGACGTCATCCGCCGCCACCCGCGACGCTTTCCGCCGCAAGCTGCGCGCGGGCGAACTCAACGACAAGGAGATCGAGGTCGAATTGCCGCAGAGCGGCTCCGGCATGCCGATGTTCGAACTGCCGAACATGCCCGGCGCCTCGATCGGCGCGATCAATCTTGGCGATATTTTCGGCAAGAACCAGCGCACGAAGGCCAAACGCATGACCGTCGAGGACGCGCACGAGCCGCTGGTCGCCGCCGAGGCCGAGAAGCTGCTCGATCAGGACGCGGTCGTGCGCGATGCATTGGCCGAAGTGGAAAGCAACGGCATCGTCTTCCTCGACGAGATCGACAAGATCTGCGTCCGCGAGGGTCGCGGCGGCGGCGGCGACGTCTCGCGCGAAGGCGTCCAGCGCGACCTCTTGCCGCTGATCGAGGGCACGACGGTCGCCACCAAACACGGCGCGGTCAAGACCGACCATATCCTATTTGTCGCCTCCGGCGCCTTCCACACCGCCAAGCCATCCGACCTGTTGCCGGAACTACAGGGCCGCCTGCCGATCCGGGTCGAGCTCAATTCGCTGACCGAGGACGATTTCAAGCGCATCCTCACCGACACCGAGGCGAGCCTGATCAAGCAATATGTGGCGCTGATGCAAACCGAAGGCCTGGAACTCGAATTTACCGATGACGCGGTGGCTGCGATCGCCCGCCTCGCCGCCAAGGTCAATGGATCGGTCGAGAACATCGGCGCGCGCCGGCTGCAGACAGTGATGGAGCGCGTGCTTGACGACGTGAGCTTCACCGCCGCCGACCGCAACGGCGAGAAAATCCGCATCGACGGTGATTTCGTCGAGCGCCACATCGGCGACCTCGCCGCGAACGCCGATCTGAGCCGCTTCATACTTTAGCGGCAAGAATCATCGTCATCGCGAGGCGCCCGCAGGGCGACGCGGCGATCCAGAGATCGTCGAGCTATGCTCTCGCCCGAATTCGCGCTGAACGGCGCCTCGCTCACGCGTTCAAAGTCTCGTACAAATCATTCTAAAGCGGGTTGTCTTGCTCAATCAAAGCGAGCTTGTCCTTTCGGCTTCCCGCTTTGATCTGCTTCTCCCGCGCTATTGCTTCGTCAATCCGATCATGGGGTTCCATCCAAACCAGCAGTTTGCAACCGTAGCGCTTCGTGAAGCCGGCAATCGCGCCTTCGCGGTGCTCTGCGGTTCGACGCGCAAGATCGGATGTTACGCCGACATGAGAGCGTGCCATTCCGTCGGCCGGCCATGATATAGACGAACGGGCGTTTCACGCCTCCGACGATAAATGGTTGTCCAACCGAAGCAACCGCCGTCCCACGGCCTCTGGATCGCCACGCCTTCGCTTCGCTCAGGCGCGATGACGATTCCAGCTGAGAGCAACCTGCTTTGAATCGCCGGTTTTTGGCGGAGCGTGCAGGGAAGGCCTGAATCCCGTGCTTCCCTCCGCGTTGCCCGCTGGGTATTTAGGGGGGCGGTCAGTTGCGATGAGGCCGAGTCCATCCTGCTGCAGGAGAGCTCTTGATGACAACATCGCTCGTTCTGACCTTCGTAGGCGATGACAGGCCGGGGCTCGTCGGCGCGATTTCGGAGAAGGTCGTCGATTTTGGCGGGACTTGGCTCGAGAGCCGCTCGGTGCGGCTCGCGGGCAAATTCGCCGGTGTGGTGCTCGTTCGGGTTCCGGACGAAAACCTCATCGCGCTCGAATCCGCGCTGGCGAAGCTCGCGCCCTCAGGCCTCCGAATCTCAATCGATCGCGGCGCCGCGGCTAAGTCTGAAAATCCGGCGCGCCTCGTCACGCTGGAGATCGTCGGCAAGGAGCGGCCGGGTATCGTGCGCGACGTGACGCAGGCGCTCACCCGCCTCGGCGTCAATATCGAGGAGTTCATGAGCGGCCTCGAAGGCGAGCCATTCACCGGGGTTGAGATGTTTCGCGCAACCGCGCGCCTCGGCGTCCCTGACAGCCTCGGGCTCGACGACTTGCGCAAGGCGCTCGAGCGGCTGGCGGCCGAGATCATGGTCGACCTTGCGGTCGGCCGAGATGAGAGGAAAGAATGAAAAGCAAGCCTGCCGCCTGGGGTGGATAACAGTTTCAAAGCGCGATCAGGGAGGATTTAGATGAAGACGCCAACGACGTTGCTGTTGGGTGCGCTACTTCCGCTGGTTGTTTGCGGTGCGGCCAAACCGGCTGACGACTGCCTCGAAAAACCCGAACAAACTTTCGTTTGCGATGTTGAGGATCTTAGACCCACCCAACTATCAGTTGGAATGTCGGAGGTTAAGAGCAAGGAGGCCGAACTGAGCAAGAAGCCGGCCGAGAAGCTGGAAGCGTATAAATCGACTCATCCGGAACCGGTCGTGCGCGGCCCGGAAGGCGCATTGTACATCATCGACCATCACCACTTGGCAAGGGCGCTGTCGGACATGGGCGTGAAGCAAACGTTCTGTTATGTCGCCGGCGATCTTTCCAATCTAAGCGGGCAGGATTTCTTTGACGAAATGACGAAGCGCAACTGGCTGTTTCTGGAGGACAACACCGGCGCGAAGAAAGAAGCGGGTGATTTGCCTCTTCGCGTCAGTGGCCTGCAAGACGATCCATACAGGAGTCTTGCCGGGGAGGTGCGAGACGCGGGGGGCTTTGGAAAAACCTGCGAGCCCTTTGCCGAATTCCGGTGGGCGGATTTCTTTCGCGAGCAGATCGGACAGGATCTTCTGACCAGCGATCACGATCAGGCTTTGAGCGAGGCGAAAAGCGCGGCGGGATCGCCTAAGGCATGCAAGCTTAAGCTTCCAGGGTTTGAAGGCGCGCCCTGTCCGTGAGCGCAGGGCGTTGGGCCGCTCCCACGGCCTTCAGCTCTTGCGCGGCTCGCGCCGCGTTGCCATAAGGGCCGCCCTCACAATTCCGGCCTCATTGGATGACGATGGCGAAGTTTCCCGAGCGCGTGTTTTCCGGCGTTCAGCCGACTGGCAATCTGCACCTCGGCAATTACCTCGGCGCGATCAAACGCTTCGTCGAGATGCAGAAGACGCATCCGTGCATTTATTGCGTCGTCGACCTGCACGCGATGACGATGCCGCACGAGCCCGAGCAGCTCGCCCGCACGACGCGCGAGGTGACCGCCGCCTTTCTCGCCTGCGGCATCGACCCGAAAGCCAACATCGTCTTCAACCAGAGCCGGGTCGCCGAACATGCCGAACTGGCCTGGGTGTTGGACTGCGTCGCGCGGCTCGGCTGGCTCAACCGGATGACCCAGTTCAAGGAGAAGGCGGGCAAGGATCGGGAGAATGCGTCGGTCGGGCTTTACAATTATCCGGTGCTGATGGCGGCCGACATTCTGGTCTATCGCGCGACCCATGTTCCGGTCGGCGACGATCAGAAGCAGCATCTGGAGCTGGCGCGCGACATCGCGCAGAAGTTCAACAACGACTTCGCCACGTCGATCGCCACCCACGGCCACGGGGATGCCTACTTTCCCCTGCCCGAGCCCATGATCCAGGGGCCGGCGACCAGGGTCATGAGCCTGCGCGACGGCGCGAAGAAAATGTCAAAGTCCGATACTTCGGAGAACGCTTACATCGCGCTCACCGACGATGCCGACGCGATCGCGCAGAAGATTCGCCGGGCCAAGACCGACCCGGAGCCGCTGCCCAGCGAGGTCGAGGGTCTCAAGCAGCGCCCCGAAGCCGACAATCTGATCGGCATCTTCGCCGCCTTGAACGACGAGACGAAGACCGACGTGCTCAAGCGCTTCGGCGGCAGCCAGTTCTCCGCGTTCAAGACTGCGCTCGCCGATCTTGCGATCGACAAACTCGCGCCAATTCGCGCCGAGATGCTGCGGCTCGCGGCCGATCCGGGCTATACCGACGCTGTCCTCGCCGATGGGGCTGAGAAGGCGCGCGCGATCGCGCGTCCCAATATGGACGCGATCAAGGATATCCTCGGCCTCGTGCGATAGCCGCTCGGCGCGCAAACAAATTTTAAACGAAGATTGACGCGCCCGAGTGCGACGGAAGGCGCGAATCGGTACATCTTGTTGGTCGCGGTCCTCCTACCACGAGAACTAGCGCCGATCGCCGAACTGGGGTCCTACTCTCGCCCCCCAATGGTTAACGACTTTGCGGCAAACATTTCGTAATCCTGTTGAGGGGCTGATTCGGACCTTCTTGGTGGAAGGAACGGGTCGGCGGACCACCCGGCCGGCGCGAGACATCGTCGTCAGGCTCTCGAGGAGGCGATTCGTTGCGGGGGCTAAGCGGGGCGAAGCGCTCCGGAATCGGCCAGCGGACGCGAAGGCTCAACTGGGCGGTCGCCGCCCGGGCGGCCGCAGGCTTGGCGCTTTACCTGCTTGCGGGGGCGCTCGCGTGTGCGCAAGACCTCTCACAGTCCTTACGCGGGCCGGCGCGGCTGGCCTTCGACATGGCGTCAGTCGAGGCCAATGTCATCGGCCTCGTCATCTTGACGCTGATGCTGCTGGCGACGATCACCGCCGTCCTTCATCTGGTTGGCCGTCGGATCTGGACGCGCCGTGTTGTCGAGCTCGAGACGGAGCTCGCGCGCACCAACGCAAAACTCGACCGCGCGGCGCTGATGTTGCGCAGCGAGCCGCAAATCCTCGTCTCCTGGGAACGTCCGGACGCGGAGCCGACGATCGAGGGCGATTTCGCCCTCGTCGCCGATTCGCCGCTGTCGTCGCGCGTGCTCGCCTTCGGCTCGTGGCTCAATCCGGCCCAGGCGGCCCGGATCGAAGCGGCGACGGAGCGGTTGCTGACTCGCGGCGAAGCCTTCGCAGCCGCTGTGGTCAGCTTGCGCGGCCGTTATCTCGAACTCGACGGGCGGCCAGTGTCCGGCAGCGCGGTGATGCGCATCCGCGATGTCTCGGGCGAGCGACTTCAGTTGGCGCAATTGCGTGATTCGTTCGCTGAAGCCGAGGGCGCCTTGGACGGCCTGCGTCGCGCGCTCGAAACCGCGGATATGCCTGCATGGACGCGCGACGCCATGGGCCAGATCTTCTGGTGCAATGCCGCCTACGCTCAAGCCGTTGACGCCCCCGACACTGAGGCCGCGATCGCCACTGGCGGCGAGATCTTCGATCCGGCGGTGCGGCGCGAAGCGACAGCCGCGCTCAAGGATAGCGGCGCCTGGAAACGCCGCGCGCCGGCGGTCGTCGGCGGTGACCGCCGAACCTTCGACGCGGTTGAGGCAAACGCTCAAGTCGGCTCCGCGGGCGTCGCTCGCGACGTTTCAGAAATCGTGGCGCTGAAAGCGGATATGGAGCGCAACGAAGACGACTATTCGCGCATGATCGATCGGCTGTCGACGGCCGTTGCGATCTTCGACAAGTCCAAGCGGCTGACACTGTACAATACCGCATACCGGCAAATCTGGTCGCTGGAGGTGGCCTTCCTGGATCAAGGGCCGACCGACGGCGAAATCCTCGATCGGCTTCGCAGCAAGCGGCAATTGCCAGAGCAGGTGGATTTCCGCGCCTGGAAGGCGCAGCAATTGAGTGCTTATCAGGCGATCGAGCCGACCGAATCCGTGTGGCATCTCCCCGACGGGAGGGCGCTGCGCGTCGTCGTGAGCCCCAATCCGAAAGGCGGCGTCACCTATCTCTATGACGATGCGACGCAAAGCTACGCGCTCGCTTCCCAGGTCACGACGCTCACCAATGTGCAGGGCGAGACGCTCGACGCGCTCAAGGAAGGGGTGGCGGCGTTCGGGGCGGATGGGCGCATGAAGCTGTTCAACCCGGCCTTTGCGGAACTGTGGCGATTCGATCCGACGGTCCTAGGCGAACGCCCGCATATCGATGAAATCGCGCGCGCCTGCAAGCCGCTGTGCGGAGATCCCGAGCTGTTCGACACGCTTAAGGCGGTGATCGTCGATCTTCCGGAGCATCGCAAGAACCGGACGGCGCGAATCGAGCGCACGGACGGGCTCATCCTCGATTGCGCCGCCCTGCCTCTGCCGGACGGAGCGACGCTCATGACGTCGCTCGATGTGACCGCGGGCGTCAACATCGAGCGCGCGCTGACGGACCGTAATCAGGCGCTCATCGCAGCGGAAAAGCTGCGCAACGATTTCGTCAACCACGTCTCATACGAGCTGCGCACGCCGCTCACCAACATTATCGGCTTCACTCAGCTTCTCGCCGGCGAAGGCGTTGGCCCACTCAATCCCAAGCAGCTCGAATATGCTGGATTCATCAACGATTCGTCGCATGCCCTGCTCGCCATCATCGACGACATTCTCGA
>DATDHT010000511.1:0-3444 GCA_036521435.1 Roseiarcus sp. | reverse complement strand
CATGTGCTGAGCGAGAAGCCGTTGGCCACGCGGATTGAGGACGCGAAGCGCGTCTGCGCAGCAGCCGTTCGGGCTGGGCGCGTCCTGCATACGGTGCACAACTGGCTCGAAGCGCCGATCTGCCGCAAGGTTTCGGCGCTGGTTGACGAGGGTGTGATCGGCGCCGTGCGATCCGTCCGCTGGCGGACGCTGAGAACGCAACCGGCGATCGCGGTCAGCGCGGACGGCGTTACCAACTGGCGGGTCGATCCGGCGATGGCGGGCGGCGGCATCCTGTTCGATCACGGCTGGCACGCGCTCTATTGCGTCATGCGCTGGGCCGGCATTCCTGTTGGCGTCGCCGCGCGCCTCGAAACGCGCCGCTTCCACGAGCATCCGCTGGAGGACACGGCGAGCGTTGACCTGGATACCGCTGCCGGCGTCAGCACCATCTTTCTGACATGGGCCGCCGAGGAACGCGTGAACACGATCGAGATCGAAGGTGAAGAGGGCGAGATCCGCGTCGTTGGCGACGCCTTGGTCTTGAAATCGAACGCGCAGGAGCGCCGCTGGTCCTGCCCGCCGTCCCTGTCTGAGGGGTCGCATCATCCCGATTGGTTCGGCGGCGTCGCCGCCGATTTTATGACTGCCGTGATCGGCGGCGGCAAAGGAAATCTGGACGAGGCGATCCTATGCTCGCGTCTGATCGACACCGCTCAGCGGTCGAGCGCGGCAGGCGGGGCCCGGCTGCCTCTTGAGGGGTAACTATGCGCAAGGCGAGATCGCCTTCACCTGATGATGGATCGCGTGCAACGCTACCGCTCAGCGGGCGATCTCAGTGTGAATATGGTCAAAATGAGAGTCGCGTACGTTGGGGTCTGGGTGGTCCGGATGAAGGATATAACTATGGTCGCCAATCGAGGTCGGTTTGGATGGATTAAAGCCATCAGCGGCTTGGCCAGTTAGGAAGTGATAGACGTCGTAAAAGAACCCGCCCGCGCCACTGGGATCGTCGACGTCGAGTCTGAAGTACGGCTGTACGTTCACTGGCCACCGATTGTGCAGCGCTAGTTTCCCGCCCGGAAGGGTAATTGGTTTGCTCCACCAATCCTGCCGGACCATGTATTTGCCACGGCGCGTGACCGCGCCGTGAAAGTCGAGCGCGAAGCCCTTCCCATGCCGGTCCTGCGGGTCGCTGCCCGCGATCCCCAGCCCGCCCCAATAGATGATTGTCACGCCCCATGGGCCCGAGTTCAAATATTGCGAAAGACGGACGAGGAGGACGACCAGCCGCATGTCCAGCGGATATGTGACTTGCCACTTGGCGGGGTCAGCGTTGGCGGGAACGAAAGATACGCTGGCGATTGTCGCGCCGAGCTTCACCTTGTCATTCGGCTTCGGAAATGCCGGTCTCCCATATGGGTCAAAGGCGACCTGCTTTTCCAAGGTGATCTGCCCGGTCAGGGCGTAATAGGCGGTGAGGTCGCGAGCTTCCTCCTGTGTCAGGTCGCGGGCCGGCTTGGAGCCAAGGGCTGCTACGCGCTGCTGAAAGTGCAGTTGATCGCGGATGGCGCTTGGGCTGAGGAGAGGATCCTGCGGAAGATCAAAGCTGAATGGAGGACGGGGATTAAAGCGAAGGAATGGGCGGGAGAAGACATTTCGCGTGGGGTCAGACATGAGGCACCTTCCATCTCGAAGGCTCATCAACCGTAGCCGCCGGCTCGTGCGTTAGTATCCTAACAAAAGGTCACCGCCAGGCCAATCGCCATCCAGAAGGAGCTGATTAGCAAGCGAGAGGCGGTCCGCCCAAATTTGTTGTGGCCGGTCGGCGCCGGCCCGCGAGCATGGCGCGCCTCGATCGACTGTTATGACCGCTGCGCTCCGCCCGGTGCGGTCAGTCGTTCTGCCCGGGACCGCCGCGCGTGGCCTCAAAAAGGAACCAGGTTCGCCGCTCGGTCTCGTCGATCCAAACTTCGAGCAAGCTGGCGGTCGCAACGTCGCCGTAATCATCGCAAACGCCGTGGACCTCGCGCATCGACAGCGTCAGGCTCTTGTTGTCGTCGCGCAGTTCGGCGAGCATATCTTTCGGATCGACATAGTCGGCGTCGTTGTCGAGAAGGCGCTGGCGCCTCGAAATGTCGCCGATCGAGCGCAACGTCGCGCCGCCGATCTTGCGCGCGCGCTCAGCCATCGGATCGGTCATGGCGAAAATCTGGTCGCCGTGCTCATCCAAAAGCAGATGGTAGTCGCGGAAATGCGGGCCGCTCATGTGCCAGTGAAAGTTCTTGGTCTTCATATACAAGGCGAACACATCTGCCAGCAGTCCAGCCAGCGCGGCCGAAATATCGCGCGTTGCTTCCGACTTGAGATCGGTCGGCGTGCCGAGGCGCTCGCGCACGTACACATCCTTGCTCGTTCGGGCGCTGGTTTCCTTCGCCGCTGTCGTTTTTGTCATGCTGGCCTCCTTGAAGTTGTTTCCGCATCATTGTTGAAAATCAACACGCCCTAATTTCTGATCGTGGCACGCCTCGCCGGCCGATTCCAGCTTGCCGCGATTTCACAATCGCCGCTGAACCATCATCTCTTTGATATGAACAATCGCCTTGGCTGGGTTCAGATTCTTTGGGCAGGTTTGGGCGCAGTTCATGATCGTATGGCAGCGATAGAGGCGGAACGGGTCCTCGAGGCCATCAAGCCGCTCGCCTTGCGCTTCGTCGCGAGAATCGATGAGCCAGCGATAGGCTTGCAGCAGCACCGCCGGGCCGAGATAGCGGTCGCCGTTCCACCAATAGCTAGGGCACGAGGTCGAGCAGCAGGCGCACAGGATGCATTCGTAAAGACCGTCGAGCTTCGACCGATCCTCCGGGGCCTGCAGCCATTCCTTCTCAGGCGGCGGGCTGACAGTCTTCAGCCAAGGCTCGATTGAGGCGTGCTGGGCGAAGAAGACCGAAAGATCGGGCACGAGGTCCTTGATCACTTCCTGGTGCGGCAGTGGATAGATCGTCACTGGCCCGGGAGCCTCGTCGATGCCGCGCGTGCAGGCGAGCGTGTTGGCGCCCGCGATGTTCATCGCGCACGAGCCGCAGACGCCTTCGCGACAGGAGCGGCGGAATGTCAGCGTCGAGTCGATCTTGGATTTGATCCAGATGAGCGCGTCGAGAACCATCGGGCCGCAATCGTCGCGGTCGACAAAATAGGTGTCGACGCGCGGATTGGCGCCGTCATCCGGATTCCAGCGATAGATGCGGAACTCCGTCGTGTTCTTCGCATTGGCTGGCTTCGGCCAGGTCTTGCCCGGCTTGATGCGCGAGTTTTCGGGGAGCGTTAGCTGGACCATAGCGGCTTATCCAATTCCCGAAGATCTCCCAGCCAGCTAGCGACGCCTTAATACACCCGCGCCTTAGGCTCGATGTAGCCGATATCGTTGCTCATCGTATAGGTGTGAACCGGCCGGTAGTCGATCGT
>DATDHT010000510.1:0-2528 GCA_036521435.1 Roseiarcus sp. | reverse complement strand
ACTCGACCCATTCTCGGAGGAGGCGATCCGGGCTGCCAATCCTGCTCTCGACGCCTTCATGAACAAGCGCGAAGTGCTGGCGATGGCGGCCGACGCCAGGCGAATGTGTTCTTTCATGGAATAGGGACCCCGCTACGGGGGTGATTTTCATCCAATCGGGACCCCGTCGCGTTGGGTCCACACTGGCCTCCAGGATTCTGGGAGGCCGCGATTGGAATGCTGGTTGTGGAGACGATCGCCAAGATACGCCGGGCGTACTTTTCCCTTGGTAAGCCGATCAAGGAGATCTGCCGCGAGCTGCACTTATCGCGCAAGGTTGTGCGGAAGGTCATTCGCTCGAACGCCACCGAGTTCCATTACGAACGTTCGCGCCAACCGCTTCCCCGGATTGGGCCTTGGCGACAGCGGCTTGAATCCCTTTTGGAGGAGAACGAGAGCAAGGCGGCCCGTGAGCGGCTGACGCTCGTTCGGTTATACGAGGAGCTACGCGGCCTCGGCTTTGAGGGCAGCTACGCTGCTGTCCGCCGCTATGCGATCGCCTGGCGCGAGAAGCGCGTGAGCGCGACGGCAGATGCCTTTGTGCCGCTGACGTTCGCGCCGGGCGAGGCCTATCAATTCGACTGGAGCCACGAGATCGTTGTGATGGACGGGGTGACGACGATCGTGAAGGTCGCGCATCTGCGCCTCTGCCACAGCCGGATGATGTTCGTGCGCGCTTATCCGCGCGAGACGCAGGAGATGGTGTTCGACGCCCACGAGCGGGCGTTCGGGTTCTTCAAGGGGGCCTGTGCGCGCGGAATCTATGACAACATGAAAACGGCGGTGGAGACGATCTTCGTCGGCAAGGATCGCCAATACAATCGCCGCTTCCTGCAGATGTGCTCGCATCATCTCGTCGAGCCGGTCGCTTGCACGCCAGCGTCGGGCTGGGAGAAGGGCCAAGTCGAGAACCAGGTCGGGCTCGTGCGTGAGCGCTTCTTCACGCCACGGCTGCGGTTCAAGAGCTACGACGAGCTGAACGCCTGGCTCATGGACAAATGCATCGCCTGGGCCAAGGCGCACGGCCATCCCGAGCGGCCCGACCAGACGATCTGGGAGGTGTTCGAGGAGGAGCGGCCCCAGCTCATTCCCCATCGCGGCCGCTTCGACGGGTTCCATGCGCTGCCGGCCTCAGTGTCGAAGACGTGTCTCGTCCGGTTCGACAACAACAAATACTCGGTGAGCGCCAGCGCGGTCGGCCGCCCTGTCGACATTCACGCCTACGCCGAGCGCGTCGTGATCCGCCAGGACGGGCGCATCGTGGCGGAACATCCACGCCGCTATGGGCGCGGCGCAACCGTATACGATCCGTGGCATTACGTGCCGGTTCTGGCTCGCAAGCCGGGCGCTCTGCGCAACGGCGCGCCGTTCAAGGACTGGGTGTTGCCAACGGCGTTGGAGCGGGTGAGGCGCAAGCTGACCGGGTCCGACGACGGCGACCGGCAGATGGTCAAAATCCTCGCAGCCGTGCTCACCGATGGATTGCCCGCAGTGGAGGCGGCCTGCCTCCAGGCATTGTCCGAAGGCCTCCATTCGGCCGACGTCGTCATCAACATCCTCGCGCGTCAGCGCGATCCGGTACCGGCGGCGACAATCCTGACGCCCGATGCCCTGCGGCTCCGCCACGCCCCCACCGCCGACTGCGCCCGTTACGATCAACTCAGGAGCGCTTGAACCATGGAACGAACCGAAGTCCTCGACATGATGAGCGGCCTCAAGCTCTATGGGATGAGGAGCGCCTACGACGAGACGCTGGCCACGGCGCTCAAGCGCAAGCACGAGCCGCAACGGTTCGTTGGCGATCTCCTGAAGGCCGAGATCTCGGAGAAACAAGCGCGCTCGATCAAATATCAGCTCACCGTCGCCAAGCTGCCGTTGGCCAAAGACGTCGAAGACTTCGCCTTCAAGGATACGCCGATCAACGAGGCTCTCGTGCGCGGTCTGGCCGGCGGCGTATTCATCGCCCAACAGCGCAACGTCGTCCTCGTCGGCGGGACCGGCACAGGCAAGACGCATCTGGCCATCGCCATCGCGCGGAGCTGCATCCGCGCTGGATCCCGCGGACGGTTCTTCACCACCGTCGATCTCGTCAATCAGCTCGAGGCCGAAGGTCGAGCCGGACGCCAGGGACGCATCGCCGACTATCTCACGCGCCTCGACGTCGTCATCCTCGACGAACTAGGCTATCTCCCGTTCGCCCAAGCCGGCGGCCAATTGTTATTCCATCTCGTCAGCCGGCTCTACGAACGCACCTCGATCGTCGTCACCACCAATCTCGCCTTCGGCGAATGGCCAAGCGTGTGACCACCGCACTCCTCGATCGTCTCACCCACCACTGCGGCATCGTCGAGACCGGCAATGAGAGTTGGCGCTTCAAGAACCGCGCCTGACCTCACAATTAACAGCCCCTCACCGATCCGCGCTCGCCCCGGCTGCGCACCCCAGACCAGCTTCGCCGCGGCGAGCGCTACCGTCAGCGCGCGTCTTAA
>DATDHT010000509.1:0-4111 GCA_036521435.1 Roseiarcus sp. | reverse complement strand
TCGGCGATGACGCGGACGGAGCATTCGCCGTCGAAAGCCTCGAGAAGGCAGGCGTAGACACAAGCTATGTCGCGCGCCTCAACGGCGTTGCGACCTTCAGCTGCATCAGCCTGCTGACGCCCGACGGCGAGAAGTCGCTCGTCAAGCTCATGACGCCAGCCTATCGCCCAGACGCAGACGATGTCACCGAGGCCGCGCTCATCGGTGTTCGCCACCTGCATCTCACCTCTGTCGGCGACCCGGCCCTCTGTCGACGCTTGGTGGACGCTGCACGAGCTTGCGGGGCGACGGCCTCGCTCGACATCGAGCGCGCCGACTGCCCGGAAGACGCGGCTGTTTTGCTCGATGCAGTCAAAGGCTTCGATCTCATCTTCTGTAATGAGGAGTCGCGCGCCTTCGTGGATGCGGCGCTCCGGCGCCCGCTTGCGGGGCTCGTCGCCGCGCTCGTCACCACGCTCGGCGCGGACGGCGCTCAAGTTGAAATTGCCGAGGGGCGTATTGCCTCGCCCGGCTTTGCGCCGAAGATTGTCGACACGACCGGCGCCGGCGACTGTTTCGCCGCCGCCTGCCTTCATGCGCGCGTTGCTGCAAAGCTGAGCTGGACGGACGCCCTTCGCTTTGCCAATTGCGCCGCGGCGATCTCAACCACAGGGCTCGGCGCACAGTCGACGCTGCCGACCGCCGCTCAGGTCGTCGCCTATCTATCGGCGACGCCGGCCAGAAACTGATCAGCCGGAGGCTCGCCAGTTAGCGAGTCCATTTTGAGCAATTCCAATGGCTTGCGGCGTGATTAACGAGTCGTTGTAACTCCCAAGCACCCCTCTCATGCAGCGCCGGACCAACGTCCTCATGGTGAGGAGCGAGGCCATAGCACGGCCAGAGACGGGCGTTCTTCCGAACGCCCTATGGCCTCGCGTCTCGAACCATGATCCAGTGGACGGCGCCGATCGTACGCTCTGGAGCGCGCTTCGAGCCGCGCGGCCTGCGGCGCCGCTCCTCAGCACGAGGGCGTGCTTGGGAGTTACGAGTCATTTCCGGCTCCCTGCCTTGCCCTGAGGCGCCGCGAAGCGGCTTCGAAGGATGCTCCAGCAAGCGCCGATCGGGCGACGCCTCTTGGAGCATCCTTCGAGACGCGAGGCTTCGCCTCGCCCTCAGGATGAGGTCCGCGGAGTTCGCGGCATGGCTTCGCCTCGCCATCAGGATGAGGTCTGCGGAGTTCGCGCATTTCAAAGCGTGGACTGGGACCGTTCTGATTCATTCCTGTCCTCAACGCCAAGCCAGTCGCCTATGGAGAGCGTTAGCCGGCTTGCGGGCCTTTCTGAAAAACAATACTCCGGCTCGGTCGCCTTGGCAAGAAAATGTTGCTTTTCGTGATCAGCTTCCCAACCCTCAACCAGGCGCGTTCGCCGCTTCGCAGGAACGCCGAGCGATCTCCCCGATCGAATTCGCATCACCCAACATAGGCTGCGTCGTGGAACGCGATTTCCGCCTGCAACGCCTCCTCGAATAGAGCGCTCAGTCGCGTTTGCCGCGATTCGGTAAGCGCCGGTCCTCTTGTGTCGATTTCCGAGCGGAGCCATGCGACATGCGCGGCAAAGGCGACACTCGCGTGAAGAGCGACCCAGTCGCAAATGTAGCCCCGCGAAGACGGCGACTGGTTGGCCGCCGTGCACCAGGTCAGATACATCCACTCCGCCGCCAAGGTGCAGGCGAGGATTTCCTCATAACCTTCCGTTTCGGCCACCTTGAGAAAGAGCGCGTGCAACGGAAGCGCGAGGCCCTGCGGCGCGAGACTGGTGCGCTCATTGCCGGGCGCGCCCATCCGCTCGAAGGCGTCGATGAAGACCTGCTCCTGATCGGTGACAAGTCCGTAAAGACCGAGTCCCAAGCGCCGCCGCTCCTGAAACGAAGGCGCTTTGGCGATCGCGTACCCGAGCGCCCTCGCCGCGGTGTCGACGAAGCCATATTCGATCCTGAGATATCGGGCGAAAACGCGATCGTTGACGGCATCGGTCGCAACTTCGCGAAAGAAGCGGTGGCGAAGGATCGCTCTCCATGTTCGATCCGCTTGCGCGCGCATGCGATCCGAGAATGACGACTTGTCGCTCATGACGCTTTCCTGGCGCGGGCGACGAATTCCTTGGCCCGTTCGCGATCGACGGGATTCCACCAGAGCCCGTCGACTTTCAGTGAGCTTGCGACAATGACGCCGTCGACGATGGCGAGAATGTCGCCGACGTTGGCCGGATCAACGCCGCTGCCGACGAGCGTTGGGAGCGAAGCGGCCGCCCGAATCTTCCGGAGATAGTCAAGATCGGCGGCGTGGCCGGTGCGTTGTCCGGTAAAGATCACGACGTCTGCGTTGAAAAACTCGACGTCGCGCACAAGCTCGGCGATCGGTCGATCCTGCACGATGGCGTGCGCGCCGTGCTTGACGTGAGCGTCGGCGAAAATCTTGACGCCTTGCGCCTGGAGCGCGCTCCGGTAGCGCATGGCTTTCGCAGCGGCGCCTTCGATCAGGCCCTCATTGGCGACATAGGCGTTGGCCCATTGATTGACGCGCACGAAGCGGGCGCCCGCCGCGCTCGCAATGGCCAGAGCGTGGAGTGCGGCGTTGGCGAGTACGTTAATCCCAATCGGCAATCCGCTTTCGCGCTGGACGCGATCGGATGCGATCGCCATATGCGCCGCAGTTTCCGGGCCGATGTCCTCGGGCTTGGAAAATGGAATGTCGCCGTGGTTTTCGACAATGAGACCGTCAAAGCCGGCGTCGGCGTAAGCTCTCGCATCGCCAAGCGCCCGCGTGTAGATCGGCTCGACCCCTCCGCCGGAATAGTCGGGGGACGCTGGCAGCGGAAGAAGGTGGACGACGCCGATCAGCACCCGGTTCGGGCGGCCAAACATGGATGTGAGCGTGTTCTCCCGTGCTCGCGCGACGGCGTGCTCGCCTTCGGTCATTACTGAATCTCCTCACGGCGTTCGCGCGCAGCGTGTTCAAGAATAGCCGCCATCTCCTCGCGGGATGGAAAGGAATAAAGGACGCCCTTTCGCGTGACGGAAATCGAGGCAGCTTCGGCGGCGGCGCCGAGGGCCTCTTTCCAGCCGCGCCCGAGGGCGTTCGCGGCGACCAGGACCCCGCAGAACACGTCGCCGGCTCCCACCGTGTCGATGGCGATGACCCGAGGCGCCGCCACGCAAAACGTATCGTCGGCAGAGAAGAAGGCAGCGCCATCGGCGCCGAGGGTCAGAACAACCGCGCGGGCGCCTTTCTTGCAAAGCTCGTGCGCGGCCTCCTCCGCTTCGCCACCCGCAAGTTCAACCGCCTCGCCGCGGTTCATCAGGACAAGATCAACCAGGGTCCAGTCGTAGTCACGCGCCGCGTAGGTTGGCGACGGATTGAGGACCGTCGTTGCGCCTTTTGACCTCGCCAGAGCGAGACAGTCGCGCGTAACGTTCGGACGCAGATTGCCCTGCATGACGACGAGGTCGCCTGGCCCGATCCACGCCTCGATCCGCGTCTCTGCAATCGGATCGAAATTGCGCGCCGCGTCGATGAGACTCAAAATCGTATTCTCGCCATTGCGATCGACGGTAATGACACAACGGTCGGTCCCGGAACACGAAATCGCCACGCCGTCCGTCAGCACCCCTTCACGAGCGAGACTGGACCGAATGCGCTCGCCCGGCGCGTCATCGCCGATTGCGGCCACGAGACGAACGCTGGCCCCGCAACGCGCCGCGACGACCGCCTGATTGGCGCCCTTGCCGCCGAGATCTTCAGAGGCTCCAAGAGCCACGATCGTCTCGCCGGGTCGCGGAAGCCTCTCCACCCGGATCACGCTGTCGACCGCGGCGTTGCCGATCACATGGATCATCTTGGCCCGCCGCCCAACACCGTCGGCCCCGTTAGCGCGCACGATGCTCGGCGGAGAAAACCCGCCGCGGGTTCTCGACAAGGATGTGATCGATCGTGCGCTGGTCCATGCCATGGCGTTTCAGGCGCGGCACGAAGTGCTTGAGGATATAGCCGTAGCCAAACCCGCCGTACCGCACCAGCATCATCTTCAGAAACACGTCCTGCGACATGAGGATCGAATTGAGATAACCGTCG
>DATDHT010000508.1:0-2569 GCA_036521435.1 Roseiarcus sp. | reverse complement strand
GGGTATGGTGCCCGCGACGCCGCTCTTCCGGCTGGCCTTCGCCGCCTGAGAAGGTCATGGTTGGGCCTACCGGGATCGGGGCGTTGGGAGCACGAAACGGCGGCAGGCCGTCCTGTCCATGAGCTGCGAGCTCGAGTTGTTACTTGGCCGCCCCTACGACTTGCCCGGTTGCGCTGCGAGCGCGGATCCGTAGATGTCGTGCAAGCCCGCTGGCTCCCGATGAAGAGATGGAGGAGACATGGCGATCATCGGCATGGACATTCATCGCTCGTTCGCGCAAGCGGCATTCTTGCAGGACGGGCAGGTCAAGCGGGAGCAACGGGTCGATCTCGTTCACGATCGGCTCGTCAGGTTCGGGAAGTCGCTCTCGGTTGAGGACGAGGTTGTCATCGAGGCCACCGGCAACAGCGCCGCCGTCGAGCGGATCTTGCGACCTTTCGTCAAGCGCGTGGTTGTGGCGAATCCGCGAATGGTTCGGGCGATCGCCTATGCCCGGGTTAAGACGGACAAGATCGACGCGGTCATATTGGCTAGACTTCACGCCGGCGGCTTTCTACCGGAGGTCTGGGTTGCAGACGACAACACCCAACGCCAGCGGCGGCAGACGGTTGAGCGTATGGGCGTTCTCGAGCAGGTCGTTCGCACCAAGGGACGTATTCACGCGATCCTGCATGCAAATCTGATCCCGAAGTATTCGGGCCATCTGTTCGGCAAGGCCGGCAAGAAATGGTTGGCTGGCCTACCGCTGCCTGAGGAGGAAAAAGCGATCGTCGGTCGGTTGGTCGACGAACTGGGGCGCAATTCGGATCAGCTCGCGAAACTCGACATGACAATCATCAGAGAGGCGCTCGCGAACCCGCGAGTGGTTCGCCTGATGACGATCCCCGGGATCGGGCCGATCGTCGCGTCGACCGTTTTGGCCTCGATCGGCGATATCTCGCGGTTCGAGACGCCGGAGAAGTTGAGTTGCTATTTTGGATTGACGCCGAAGGTTCGCCAATCCGGCGATCGCCCTGCGCGCCACGGACGGATCAGCAAGCAGGGAAACACGCACGCCCGCAAGATGCTTGTCGAGGCGGCGTGGTCCGCGAAGACGGCGCCAGGCACGTTGAGGGCGTTCTTTCAACGGGTCCAGCGAAATCGGGGTGCGCCCGCCGCGGCCGTCGCAACCGCGAGAAAGCTGGCAGTGATGATCTGGCACGTTCTGACGGATGGGACGGAGTACGCCTACGCGCGGCCCGCCTTCACCGCCATGAAGCTGCGCAAAGCAGCGCTCAAAGCCGGCGCTCCGCGCGAGTATGGCAAGGCGGGCCCAGGTCGGGACTATTGGATCAAGGAGATCCGCGAGCGGGAAGCCGACTACGTGCGGCGTGCTGAGCAGGCCTACGAGCGAATGGTGGCGGCGTGGAAGAAAAAGCCACCCATGGCTCCGGCCATAACCGCTGCGCCCGGCTGACGATTCCCTCTTGTCAGCACCATCCGTCGACATGCAAACGCGTCCGTCGTCGAGGAACAGCGTGAACGCCGGCCAGCGCTTAAGCATGTACTGGATCGCCTTGGCGAGGTCATGCCCACGCGACAGCTTGGCGACTTGCTCGCGAAGATAGGTATGAAGATCGTCAACCAACGGCCGGCTCTCGAGCCGTCGAGCCGACAAGCGCTCTTGCCAGGTCTTGCCGTTGATCGCGCGCTCGATCTCGAACAGCGCGTCGATGCGCCGCACGACCCCGATGGCGATCGGCGAGATCGGGATTTCCTTTTTGCCTGCCGCCCTGCGGCGCGCATTCTCCTCGATGTCGGCGAGTTCGAAGAACTTGCGCCGCGCATGCGCCCAACACGCCGCTTCCCGGATCGGGCCCGGCTTTCGGTCGGGCAGATAGAGCTTGTTGTAGCCGTCATAGGCGTCGGCTTGCAGGATGCCCGCATAGCTCGCCAGATGTGCTTGAGGATGCTCCGCTCGGCGATCGCGCGAGTAATAGAAGATCGCCGCCGGCGGCCCGGCGCCGCCAAAAGGCTTGTCATCGCGGACGTAGGTCCACAGCCGCCCGGTGTCGGTCTTGCCTTCGGCCAACACCGGCACGGTTGTGTCGTCGCCATGCAGCCGCTCGGCCGCCATCACATGGGCTTCGACGAGGCGCCGAAGGGGATCGAGCGCCGCACAGATTGCGCCCACGGCGTCGGCCATCGTGGACAGCGCGATCGGCGCGCCCTCCAGTGCGTAGCGCTCGGCCTGGCGGTTCAAGGGCTGATGCTGGCCGAACTTCTCGAATACGATCATCGCCAGCAGGCTCGGTCCCGCCCAGGCTCGCGGAATCGGATGGAACGGCGCAGGCGCCTGGCTGATTTTCTCGCAGTCCCGGCAGGAGAACTTCTCCCGCACCGTCTCGATCACTTTCCAACGGCGCGGCTCAGTCTCCAGCGTCCGCGTCACGTCTTCGCCGAGTTTGCGCAGGCGATTGCCGCCGCAGCATTCGCAGGCGGTCGGGGGATCGATCACGACGCGCTCGCGCGGCAGATGATCGGGGAACGTGCTGCGCTCGGCGGCGCGGCGCGTGAAGGCGCGAACGGT
>DATDHT010000507.1:0-2176 GCA_036521435.1 Roseiarcus sp. | reverse complement strand
GCAGCGAAGGGAACCGCCGCCAGTACGACACCGACGATTTGCGGCGGCTGGCCTTCATCCGTCACACCCGCGAATTAGGGTTCGAGATCGACGCCATCCGCGCGCTTCTGGCGTTACAGGATGACCCCGACCAGTCATGCGCGTCGGCCGATCAGATCGCCCGCGTCCGGTTGGTCGAGGTGAAACAGCGTATCGCTAGCCTGACAGCCCTGAAGGCCGAGCTTCAGCGCATGGTTACAAGCTGTTCGCATGGCAGGGTGGATCAGTGCCGGGTCATCGAGGCGCTTGCCAATCAGCGGCAACGCTAACGTCCCTAACTGCTCAAAAGGGTTCGTTTTTGAGAAACGACACGGATCTGTGAGAAGTCTTTCTCGCCCCTTAACAATCCGCTGGATCGTGCGCTCATGGCGAAACCCTGTCGGGCACCACTGTGATCCGGCGTGGAAAATTGCCCTCCTGAGGCGGGGTATCGGCGTCCAAAATTGACCCCCCGATTTCCAGTTTGGTCGGCTGCCTGCTTTGGCGCGAAGCGGGCGGTGGGGGATGCTGGTTGTGGAGACGATCGGTCGGATACGGCGCGAGCATTTTGTTCAGGGCAAGTCGATCAAGGAGATCGCCCGCGCCCTGAAGCTGTCCCGCAATACGGTTCGGAAAGTTCTGCGGTCGGACGACACGTCGTTTTCCTATGAGCGCCAGGTGCAGCCGCGCCCGAAGCTCGGCCGATGGAAAGAGGAACTCGATCGGCTGCTGGCGACGAACTCCGAGACGTCGGCGCGTGAGCGGCTGACCCTCATCCGGATTTTCGAGGAGTTGCGGGCGCACGGCTACGAGGGCGGATATGACGCTGTCCGTCGCTATGCGAGCGCCTGGGCGAAGACGAACGCGAGCGCGGCGGCGAATGCCTTTGTCCCGCTGACATTCGCGCCGGGCGAGGCCTACCAGTTCGCCTGGAGCCATGAGATTGTCGTGATGGACGGGGTGACGACGATCGTGAAGGTCGCGCATGTCCGACTCTGCCACAGCCGTATGATGGTGGTGCGCGCCTATCCGCGCGAGACGCAGGAGATGGTGTTCGACGCCCACGAGCGGGCGTTCGCTTTCTTCAAAGGCGCCTGCGGGCGCGGCGTCTACGACAACATGAAGACGGCGGTGGAGACGATCTTCCTCGGCAAGGACCGCCAGTACAATCGCCGCTTTCTCCAGATGTGCTCGCATCATCTTGTCGAGCCGGTCGCCTGTACGCCGGCGTCGGGATGGGAGAAGGGCCAGGTCGAGAACCAGGTCGGCCTCGTCCGCGAACGCTTCTTCACGCCGCGGCTGCGATTCAAGAGCTACGACGAACTCAACGCCTGGCTTCTCGACAAATGCCTTTCCTGGGCGAAAGCGCATGCCCATCCCGAGCGGCCCGACCAGACGATTTGGGAAGTCTTCGAGGAGGAGCGGCCGAAGCTCATTCTATCGCGGCCGTTTCGATGGGTTCCACGCGCTGCCGGCCTCGGTGTCGAAGACCTGTCTGGTACGGTTCGACAACAACAAATACTCGGTCAGCGCGAGCGCCGTCGGCCGCCCCGTCGACATCCACGCCTACGCCGATCGGATCGTTGTCCGCCAGGATGGACGCACGGTGGCCGAGCACCCGCGGTGCTACGGCCGAGGCAAGACGATCTACGATCCCTGGCATTACGTGCCGGTTCTGGCGCGCAAGCCGGGCGCTCTGCGCAATGGAGCGCCGTTCAAGGACTGGGTGTTGCCGGCGGCGCTCGATCGGGTGCGGCGCAAGCTCGCCGGCTCCCACGACGGCGACCGGCAGATGGTCAAAATCCTCGCCGCGGTGCTCACCGACGGATTGCCTGCGGTTGAGGCGGCTTGCGTTCAGGCGCTCGCCGAGGGCGTCCATTCGGCCGATGTCGTCCTCAACATTCTGGCGCGCCAGCGCGATCCGGGCCCCTTGGAGCCGATCACAACTCCAGCCTCGCTGCGTCTGCTTCATGCGCCGACGGCCGACTGCGCCCGCTACGATCAACTCAGGAGCGCGTAACCCATGGAACGAACCGAAGTCCTCGATATGATGAGCGGCCTCAAGCTCTACGGGATGAGGAGCGCCTATGACGAGACGCTCGCCACGGCGCTCAAGCGCAAGCATGAGCCGCAGCGCTTCGTCGGCGATCTCCTGAAG
>DATDHT010000506.1:0-27855 GCA_036521435.1 Roseiarcus sp. | reverse complement strand
ACCAAGATGACGGCGGGCTTTCCAAGCCCCATTGCGAGACGGCCAATCTCCCCGCGCGCCGATTCGGGCGGCCGCCCGAATCGGCGCGCGGGGAGATTGGCCGTCTCGCAATGGGGCTTGGAAAGCCCGCCGTCATCTTGGTCGTCTTCCCGCTCTCCTCGAACGCTTGATGAGTTGAATGGGCCTCCCATCAGCCGATGCGTGCCCGCAGACAATCATAAGCTCGCAAAGGATAGCCATAAATCTCTCATGCCGCTACGCCGGTTTCGCGCTTCATCGGGTGCGACGTCGGCAAAACCGCAATCGTCGTCTTCGACGCCGCCAGCGCCCGGATGAGTTCCATCGCCAACGAGCCACGCGCTTTGTTCGACTTCGCCGCCTCGCTCGACCCAGCCTGCTTCGTGGTCTGCGAGGCGACCGGGGGCTATGAGGGCGATCTCTTGGCCGTCCTCATAGCCGCAGGCGTCCCGGCTCACCGCGCCGACGCCCGCAAGGTCAAGGCCTTCATCCGCTCGTTCGGAACGCTCGGCAAAACCGACGCCATCGACGCCCGGGCCCTGGCTCGATACGCCAAGGACCGCCACGCCGAACTCCCGCTCTGGCAAGCCCGCGACCGCCACCGCCTGCGCTTGCAGGCCCTCGTCCTGACAAGACGGGACCTCGTCAGGGATCGCCTCGCCTACGCCAATCGCGCCGGCGCCCCCGGGGCCGAAAACACACGCGGCTATCTCAGGGCGCTCATCGAAAGCTTCGATGCGCAAATCGCGGCGATCGAAGCCGATATCAAGGCCCTGACCGCCCAATGCGAGCCGATCGCCAGGGCCCTCAACACGCTCGTCGCCATAAAGGGCGTCGGCGACAAGACCGCCGCCGCCCTCATCGCCCTCATGCCCGAGCTCGGGTCGCTCGATCGCCGCAAGGCCGCCGCCCTCGCGGGCCTCGCGCCTCATCCCAAACAAAGCGGCGACGCCGAAGGCTACCGCCGAACACGCGGCGGAAGACCCGAGGTCAAACGCATCCTCTTCATGGCCGCCCTCTCCGCCCGCAAACATAACCCAAACCTCAAAGCCTTCTACGAACGGCTCGTCCAAGCCGGCAAAAAACCCCTCGTCGCAATCACCGCAATCATGCGAAAACTCGTCGTTATCGCCAACGCCAAACTCAAGGCCGCTAACGCCCTGCAACTGAGTTGATGACGGCGCCGTCTCGGTTGGATCGGAAAGCCGGCTGGCATGACCAGAATAACGCGGCTCCGAACAGGCTTCCTCCCGTTGCTTGCTCCGCAATCGAAAAAGCGCTTCGCGCCGCGCCGGACGCAACCTGCGGGGGGCTTCCCCGTTCAGCCGCCCGACGTCGCGACGGGTTGGCCGGCGCGTCGATCCCAGAGCTAGCCCGAGCGCTCTTGCGGCAGGAGCAAGCCGTTTGACCTGGACGAACCGGGCAAGACAGGTAGACAATGTTCTATCTAACTAGAAAGGTTGGGCGATGAGCCTCAACATCAAGGATCCGGAGGCTCACAGACTCGCGCAGGAGATCGCGCGCGCCACCGGGGAGACGATGACCCGGGTCGTCACCGAGGCCTTGCGCGAGTGGCTCGCCCGGCTTCAGCGGCAAAGCGCCCGGGCGGGCCTCGAGGAGCTCCTGGCGATCGCCGAGCGATCCGCCGCGCATGTCAAACGACCCTACCTCGACCATTCCGAGTTGCTGTACGACGAGCGCGGCTTGCCGAGATGATCCTCGACACGCCCGCTCTCGTCGCCATCCTCTACGGGGAGCCGGAGGCGCGCGACTTCGTTGAACGCATCCGCGCCGCCGACGTCGTTTCTAAGATCAGCGTCGCTACCCAAGTCGAACTCTCGATGGTGGTCGAAAGCCAGCTTGGTCCGGACGGCTCCCGGCAGGCGGACGCCTTCATCCGACGCGCGGGCGTCACCGTCGAACCCGTTACCTTCGAGCACGGCGAATTGGCCAGACAGGCTTTTCTCGACTTCGGCAAAGGCCGGCACAGGGCGGGCCTGAATTTCGGCGACTGTTTTGCCTACGCGCTTAGCCGAGCGACGGGCGAAGCGCTCCTGTTCAAGGGACACGACTTCGCCCTGACCGACATTCGCCGTGCGTGAGTGTCACGTGGCGTCGTGAAAGATCACGCCGAGGGTGAAGCGTTCGCCGCTTCTGATCCGGCTCACGCCGTGGCGCAGGTTGACGCGATAGGTTCCTCGCGTCCCCTGCACCGGCCGCTCACGCACCGCGAAGATCACGCCGTCGCCCTGCGTTAGCGGCGCGACCTCCGCGCGCGACTGCATGCGCGGCCGCTGCTCGGTCAGGACGAATTCGCCGCCGGTGAAGTCATGGCTAGGTTCGGAGAGCAGGATCGCCAGCTGCAGCGGAAAGAGGTGCTCGCCGTACACGTCCTGGTGCAGGCAATTGTAGTCGCCGGGGCCATAGCGCAAGAGGAGCGGCGTCGGTCGCTTCTGGCCCGCCTCATGACAGCGCGCGAGGAAGGCTTCGTGCTCGGCCGGATAGCGGACGGACACGCCCATCGCCTCGTTCCACCGATCCGCGATCGGCGCGAGCCTCGAATAGAAACCGCGTCGAAGCGCGACGATCGGCGCGGGCAGCGGATCGGCGAAATATTTGTACTCGCCCCTGCCAAAGCCATGCGCCCCCATCACGATGCGCGAGCGGAAGCGTGCATCGTCGGGATAAAGCGCCGCTAGCTCGCGGCAGGTTTCGCGCGAGATGAGCTTCGGCGCGATCGCGCAGCCGTAGGCGTCGAGGTCACGCTCGATCGCCGGCCAGTCGAGGGCGCCAAGGCCCTCATCCGACCCGCCCTCATCCGGCCCTTCGGGCCACCTTCTCCCCGAGGGAGAAGGGGTGCGCGGCGACTTCGTTTGGCCCCTCTCCCCTGGGGAGAGGGGTTGGGGTGAGGGCCTTCCTGAGGCGCCGCTTCCCCGCTCTCCCCGAAGCCCATTGAGAGACGGGCGTCCTTCCGGTCGCCCTTTCGGGAGAGAGGCAGGGGTGAGGGCTTCCTCGAACAGAGGCGCCGGGGCTGGGATGCGGGCCTTCATCACGCCGCCTCGCGGTCAATGAGCTTGCGCTTGCGCTCGACGCCCCAGCGATAGCCGGAGAGGTCGCCGTCCGCCCGCACCACGCGATGACAGGGAATGGCGATCGCAAGCGGATTGGCGCCGCAGGCTTGCGCGACCGCGCGGACAGCTTTCGGCTGGCCGATGGCGCGGGCGATCTCCGTGTAGGTCGCCGTTTTGCCCGCTGGTATGGCTTGGAGCGCCGCCCATACCCGCTGCTGGAACGCGGTGCCGCGGATGTCGAGCGGCAGATCGAGCCGCTGGCCGGGCGCCTCGACGAGGCCGACGACCTCGGCGACCATGCGCTCGAAAGCAGGATCGCCGCCCTTGAACTCCGCGCGCGGGAAGCGGTCTTGCAGGTCGCGCACGAGCGCATGCGGGTCGTCGCCAAGCAGGATCGCGCACACGCCTTTGTCCGTGGCGGCGACCAGCACCGACCCGAGCGAGGCCTCGCCGACCGCGAAGCGAATGACCGCCCCTGCCCCGCCGCGCCGGACCGCGCCTGGAGTCATGCCGAGCCGCGCGTCCGTGTTCTCATAGAAGCGGCTCGATGAGTTGAAGCCCGCGTCGTAAATCGCTTCCGTAACCGTCTCCGCCGTGCGCAGCTTGTCCGCCGCGCGACGCGCCCGCGTCTCAGCCGCGTAAGACTTCGGGGTGACGCCGGTGATCGCCTTGAAGACGCGATGGAAGTGATAGGGGCTGAGGCCCGCGCTCACGGCGAGCTCGGCAAGCTTCGGCGCCTCCTGGGCGGATTCGATCCGTTCGCAGGCGCGCTTGACCGCCACCATTTGCGGATCGGGCGCGCCGAGTTGGTCGGGCCGGCAGCGCTTGCAGGCGCGATAGCCTGCTTTCTCCGCGGCCGCGCCGGTGTCGAAGAACGTGACGTTCTCCCGCTTGGCCGGGCGCGAGGCGCAGCTTGGGCGGCAGTACACGCCGGTGGTGCGCACCGCGAACATGAACCTGCTGTCGTACGAGGGGTCGCGGCGCTTGACCGCCTGCCAGCGCTCTTCGTCGCGAGCCGGCGCCCGTGTGGCTTCAGCCTGGCGCGTTTCGGTCATGGGGCTAAACATAAGGACGGCTCCGGGGTTTGTCTTGTTCCCCGACTACGCCGATCTGTGAGCGGCCGAACTCCGGACCTTGCGGTCCAATTCGCCGTAATAAAACTGAAACGACTGATCACCGGACCGTGCGAGCGGTTTGGGCTCCCCGCCCCCGAGTGTCGGCGAACTTGATCCCCGAGTGGCGGAACTCGGCTTCTCCTCAGGCTCGTAGCGCTAGAACTCCCGCATTCGGCTTGGCTGATGCTTTAGGTAGTTCCACCCATTGCCCAGCTTACTTTACTGTGCAAAGCTGTTGTAGAAAGAGACAACGCCCAGAAAGTCGAATAGACTGAGGGGCGCACATTGTATATTCGCGTCTCTGCACCCAATATTGTGTCCTCAGTTTGTGAAAACTATTTTTAACAGAGGAAATTAAAAATGGCTAAGAAAGAAAGCACCCACGAAGACTCGTCTACGACTCCAGCAACCCCCTCGTGCTGCCCGCAGCTCGAACCCTGCGAAGTGTGCGACGTGCTCAACTTCACCTACCGGCTTCCATTTCGTCCTCTTGTCGGGGACCAGCGGCAAGTGGTCCCAGTCGAGGTGACGCTTCACTACCGGCTCACGCGCTGCCAAGGTCCCCTTTCGTTGGGCGACCTCATGTATAGCACGACGCTCTTGCCGGGTGAGACAGTGCGGCTCGCCTCAAGCGACCGGCATTCCCGGTTCAGCTTCGATAACGAGTCCAAGCTGTCGTACCTCAATGAGACGACGTCAGAGGAATCGTACTATGCGGCGGGCATGGCGTACGGGATGAGCAACCTCAACCTGCTCGACACCACAAGCGCAAGCTCTTCTTTTAGCTCTTCGTCTGTGAGCGGCGGCGGCGGCGCAGGAATCGATCTCGGCATTTTCAGCATCGGCGGCGGCGTCTCGGCCGGCTCCTACGACGCGAATTCTGCAAGCACGGTGGCCCATTCTCTGAGCCAGCACGCAGAGTCGCTCCAGCAGCACATGGAGGTGAGCACGCGGGCTGCGGCCTCGACCTCTATCGGCGAGGTCGCGACGCGTAATCATCAACAGGGCGAATCTGAGGACCAGTACGAGTCGGCCTCACGGAGTTTCTCGAACCCAAACCACTGTCACGCCGTGACGTTCCTCTTCTACCGCATCAACAAGTGTCAAACGGTGAAGTTTGAAATCGTGAGCATCGACCGCCGGGTGGACGATCCCTTCGCGCCCACTGGGGTTGAGCTGAACCCTCCCAAGCCGGCAACGGGGGTCGCCGTGCGCTCGAACGCGGTGCTGGCGACGGGTTCGAACCGCCTCGAGGTGGCGCAGCGGGCGCTCGCAAGCGTCGTTGTGGAACAAGGGTCTACCGCTGCCGCGGGGGCCCACTTGCCCAGGTCGTTTGCAACTTTCGGGCAGCAGGGGCCAGTCCTAGCCGCTTTCGGGCAGCAGGGGCCAATCCCAGTGAACCTCCGGCAGGCCGCCCTTCAACAAGTGGATCAGGACCTGGTCAAGGAAGGTTTGTTGGACAAGGTGGGCGGTCAGGTCTCGCAAGCCGCAAAACAAGCGCTCGGCTTTGAAAAGACGATGGCTCTGCCGACGCCGGGCCTGCTTGTCAAAGGGTGCTTGGACGATTGCGATATTTGCGAGCCGGAGCTCAAGAGACTAATGGACCTCGAGGCTACCCGCAAAGACCTAGAGAATCAGCTTCTTAAGAAGCAGATCGACCTACTTGAGAAATCGCAGCAGTATCGTTGCTGCCCGGCGGGCGAAGTGGAAGCGCCGTAGTTCCTTCGGAGTGTACGCCGCTCGAAAGAGTTCAGGTCGCGGGTCGCTTGCCGACCGTCTTATCGCGCCACCGTGCCGCGAGGGCCCACGATCCGAACAAACCGAACCGGCGCGCTGACGCCACGCAGCATCGCCGTTTCCTCGATCGGCGTCCGATCGGCCAGCGCCGCCGCGGTTTCGGCGTCTCCCGCCACGAGCTCCGACACGATCACCTCGCCGCCGCGGCACTGGTTTTCGAGGCGCGCCGCGATATTCACGGTCGCGCCGAAATAGTCGAGCACGTCGCCCGTCGTGACCGCGATGCACGGTCCGGCATGAAGTCCGAGCTTCAACGTGATGGGGGTCGCGTCTCCGCCTCGGGCCGAGTTGAAGCTTGCGACATCGTCCTGGATCGCGAGTGCCGCGCGGACCGCATCATCTGGGCGCGAGAACGCGGCCATGACCGCATCGCCCACGGTCTTGACGACAAAGCCATGATTGCGCTGCACCCGGTCCGCGAGGAACGAAAAATGGTCGCGAACGAGGTTGTAGGCGGGAGCGTCGCCCAGCGCATCGTAGAGTTCGGTCGAGCCCTTGAGGTCGGTGAACATGATGGCGATCCAGCCGATCTCGGCATTGTCGCCGGGGCGCAGCAATTGTTCAGGCGAGAGCCGGCGGAAAGCGGGCATGGCGATCACGCGTTCCCCCGTCAGCGCGTCCCTGGCCCAGTTGCGGTCCTCGACGACGAAGGCGAGAGGCTTGTCACGCTCGTTGCGAATCGCGAGCTCGTTTCCGCCGTTCGCTTCTTCAAGCAAAATCTCATCACCACGCGCCACGAGCGTCGGAATGATTCCGTCGGCGCCGACGTCGCGATCGGCTTCGGCGCCAGCCTCGACGGTGCGAAAACGATACGGTCCCGGCGCCAGCGCCAGGTCAAAGGTCTTGGCCGACTGGGCCGCAACCTCGCCCTGAAACTTGACGTGTCGCGCGGAGCCCGGGCCGAGCATGCACATCTCGCCCTCGAGCGGGGGACGAATCCAGGGCGCGGGATGGAAGGTCAGCTCGACGTTGCGGCTGAAATTGCGCTCGTAGTCGATGTTGCAGGACGAGCAATGGGCGCCTGTGGGCAGATCCTGAAGCCGGCTCACGCGGGACTTCGCGCCGCGGCAGCGCGGGCACAGCAGCTCCCATCCCATCGCCACGACGCCGCTGCGCGCCGCCGCGAGGAACAACTCCACCGCGTGGTCTGATGGAGCAGACCACAGCGTCGCCAGCGCTACGGGGCGAATGCTGCGCAGATCGACGGTCGGCGCATGGCGCAGGTAATCGATGAGCTTCGGCGCTAACCCATGCGAAGCAGGGTCGCGCGCGAGTTCGGCGCCAAGCGCATTGAGCCGTTGGCGGGCGGCGGGCTCGACCAGGTCCTCGGCGCTCCAGCCCGGGACAAGCGCGGAACCGTCGCTCTCGCGAATGATCCGCTCGATCCCCGCTGCAGCCTTGCCGAACTGAGCGTCGAAGACGCCTGCTTGGTTCATCGCAAATCCCAGGACGCCGGCGGGTTCGGCCATGCCGGTGAAGATCACCCGACAGCCTTCGCCTTCGGCAACGAGCTCACAGGCCCATTCCCACCTTCGCATCGGGCCGCTTTGATAGTTTCGGACTTGGGAAAGGCGATGGTTTTCCTGCCATTCGCCGAATTCCTCCTCCCATCGCGCCGGGAAAGGCCCGAGCTTGCCACGCACAAAGCGTCGGACACGACCCTCTGGATCCACCTGTTCCTCAAACCGGACGGGGGCGAGGCCGTTCACTTCCCAAAGGCGCGCGGTGTCGGAGACGAACGGCCAAATCGCCGCCAGCGGCTTGGCGAAAAAGGTTTCGCGCCGGAAGCGGTAGATGGCGCAATTCTTTGCCCTCACGCCGCCCTCCCTCGCCCCGATGGCGGCGCCGACCGCCCAACGGGCGCAGCTTGCTCTGCAATTGTTAGTGGTGCAACGAATATGGATGGCAGGCAGACCGCACAGTCGGAGTGGTCGTCTGGGGGCCATTGGCCGCGTCGCGGTCCAATCAAAACTCGCAGTCAAGCTCTCTTTAGTCGGAAATTGGGAAGGAAACATCATGGCATTGAGACCTGATCCGACCTTTTACCCGTCGCCGAAGCTCGCGATGGAAGGGCCGGCGGAGGAATTCGCGTACACGGCCCTGCTCAGCGGTGACTCCTCGAAGCCGGATGCGCTTGCCGTCATCGATGTGAAGCGGGGCTCGCCGACTTACAGCCAGGTCGTCCACACGGTGACGATGCCTTACAAGGGCGACGAATTTCACCATTTTGGCTGGAACGCTTGCTCTTCGGCCCTGTCGCCGCTCACCGGCCACGCCTTCCTCGAGCGGCGCTACCTCATCATCCCGGGCATCCGCTCCTCGCGCGTCTATGTGGTCGACACCAAGCCCCATCCAACGCAAGCGAAGATCCACAAGATCATCGAGCCCGAGGAGATCTTCAAGAAGACCGGCTACTCGCGGCCACACACCGTCCATTGCGGGCCGGAAGGGATTTACGTCAGCACGCTCGGCGGCTCTGGCAAAGACGGCACGGAGGGCGCGCCCGGCGTCTTGATCATGGACTGCGAAACGTTCGAAGTGCTCGGCCGCTGGGAGATCGACCGCGGACCCCAAAAGCTGCACTACGATTTCTGGTGGAACCTGCCGCGCGACTACATGGTCTCAAGCGAATGGGGCTTGCCGCCTCAATTCGAGAACGGCATTGTGCCGGAAGATCTGCTCTCGAACAAATACGGCCATCATCTCCATTTCTGGGATCTGCGGGCGCGCCGCAATGTGCAGACGATCGATCTCGGCGCCAATCACCAGATGGCCTTAGAAGTCCGCCCGGCGCATGATCCGGTGCGCGAATACGGTTTTCTGGGCGTCGTCATCGACACGACCAACCTGGAAGGCTCGATTTGGACGTGGTGGCGCGAAGGCGGCAAGTTTCATGTCGAGAAGACGGCGACAATCCCACCGGAGGCTGCGCCCAAGGAGCAATTGCCGCCTCTGTTGCAAGGCTTCGGCGCCGCGCCGCCGCTAATTAGCGACATCGACCTCTCTCTCGATGACAAATTCCTGTACGTCGCCTGCTGGGGAACGGGCGAGATGCGTCAGTACGACGTCACCGAGCCAAGGAAGCCCAAGCTCACGGGCTCCGTCCGTATCGGGGGCATCGCGCGGCGCACGCCGCACCCGAACGGCAAAGCCTTCGCAGGCGGGCCGCAGATGGTTGAGATCAGCCGTGACGGCACGCGCGTCTACTGGACGAACTCCCTCTATTCGACTTGGGACAATCAGTTCTATCCCGACGGCGTCCCTGGAGCCGAGGTCATGGCGATCGCCAATCCTGGCGGCGGCCTCGAATTGGCGAAAGACTATTGGGTGAGCTTCCCGGACGGGTACCGCGCGCATCAAATCCGGCTCGACGGCGGCGACTGCTCGACGGATTCGTTCTGCTATCCATCGGCTTGAACGGAAACGGGGTCGACTGGACCGTCGCGGGGCTCTGGCTCGCGGTCATCGCAAGCGGCCTTTACCACGGGGTGAATCCCGGCATGGGATGGCCGCTGGCGGTTTCGGCCGGAATGATGGAAAAGAATCCGCGGGCGATTGCAGCTGCGCTCTGCGCGCTCGCGGCCGGTCATCTGCTCGCAATGCTGCTCATGATCCTGCCGTTTTCGCTGCTGATCAGTCTCGTCTATTGGCAGCGGCAAATCCGGATCGGCGCCGCTCTGTTGGTGATGAGCTTCGGCGCCTTCCGGCTTATCGATCAGCGCCACCCGCGCGCGCTGGCGCGCATCAAACCAAGCCAGCTCGCGCTCTGGTCGTTCGCCGCGGCGATCGCGCATGGCGCGGGATTGATGCTGGCGCCGATCTATCTTGGGCTTTGTGAGGCTGACGGCCTCGACAGAGGCGACGCCGCCGCCGGCGCGCTCGTCCGCGCCAATCTCGGCATGGCCGTACTCGTTTCAATCGTCCATTCCGGCGCGATGATCGCGGCCGGCGGATTGTGCGCCTGGCTGGTCTATCGCTATCTGGGACTGAAATTCGTGTCGCGGAGCTGGTTCAATCTAGACGCGACCTGGGCCGTGACGCTCATCCTGGTCGGGGCGGTTTCGTTGGCGTTCTGCCTTTGGGCATAGGCTGAAAGTCACCCTCGGCCGAGGGCGGGCGAGCGGTCGCGGTAACGTCACGCCGTACGCCGCATCGCCCTGCCCGCCCCGTGGCGAACCGCGTTTCCCGCCGGAAGGGGTAAACAGCGCTGCTCTTTGCCCTCATGCCGAACTCCGGGTCGCCTCGCTCGCGAGAATATCCGCTGCTCGACCTTATGCCCAAGTTCGTGTGACGCATTTCGGACAAAGTGAAGCCTGTTTTGAATTTAAGGGGCGAAAGTCGGCATTAATTCGCGTGTATTGTGCACTGAAGGCCCCTTCTGATTGCGGGGCAATAGCTGGCGCGGTGGCTCGATCGGGTTGCCGCCCCCGCGATCGGAGGAGAACAATCATGTCGGAATCAAATGTCGCGACTCGTATCGAGCAGGCGATCAGGGATTATATCCAGGCATGCAACGACGGCGACGCCGAGAGAGTCGCTGCGTGTTTCGTCTCCGACGCGGTCCATTACTTTCCGACTGTCGCGAAATGGTCGGGAGCATCTACGATTGGCGCGAATTTCTCGAAACGCGTGCAGGCGTCAGGTCACTTGTGGACAGTCGATAAAGTTGTTGTCGACGCGGATCGGCAAGCTGGCGTGCTTGAGTGGACCCAGTTCGATAAGGAGGGCCGAATTCTTCGCGGGGTAGACTGGTTTGTTTTCGAGCCGGGGTCGCTTCGAATTCGGGAAATTCGCGCTTATGGCGCTGCGCCAATCCAACGCGACCTCGACCGCCAGGAGTTGCAGGATTTTGACTACGCCGGACGCGGCTATGCGATAGCGCGACCCGCTTAAGCGACCAGAGGTTCAACGACCGATTTGGGGCGCTCCGCCGTCCGGGCCACTATCGTTTAGGCTCGTTTAGGCTCGTTTATTGACGCTTATGAAGGACGCGGGTCACGCCGCGCGTCGCATCGCCCCACCGGCCGCATCGGCGATCGACTTCGCGCCGAACAGGATGAAGATCACGCCAACCAGCCGCGTCACCGCGACGCCGTGGGTGAGGAAAAATCGCCGCACCGCTGGCAGCCCGGCGGCGAAGATCAAGGTGAGGTCCGCGAGCAGAAAGCCGACGAAGGCGGCGACGAACATCTGCGGCGCATCGGCCATTTTCAACGCCCCGATGTAGGGGGCGACGATGGCTGAAAACATCGCCAGCGCCACCGGGTAGGATTTGGGGTTGGTGAGGCCGAAGGCCATGCCGGTCGCGAGCGGCCTCTTGGCTCCGATGGTGCGCGGCGGGGCGTCTTTCTTGGTCATGACCGCCCGCGCGCCAAGATAGAGGAGATAGAGCCCGCAAACGAAGCCGAGCAGCTCGAACAAAGCCGGCCCGATGCGGTTCGCGCCGACAATCGCCGCAACCGCAAGCGCCCCCCAGGTCACGTCGCCGACCAGATGACCGCAGATGAACCAAGCCCCCGCGGCGCGCCCGCGCGAGGCGGCGAGCGTGAACAGGGCAAGGAACGCCGGCCCCGGCGTGACCACGTAAAGATAGGCCGCGATAAGCGAAGCGAGGATAATTTTGGGATCGGTCATGTGGCCTTGTCCTCTATGAGCCGCCTCAACTTGTACACGGCCTCGAGCGCCTCGCGGGGCGTGAGCGCGTCGGGATCGAGCGCCATCAGCATTGTGCGCAGCTCGTCAGGTGGAGGCGCCGCGGGCGGCTCGCGCGGCTCGTAGGAGAAGAGCGGCAACGCATCGAGCGAGCCGCTCGAACGCGACGCCTCGAGGCTCGCGAGCACCTGGCGCGCGCGCTTGACGACCGATGAAGGGAGCCCTGCGAGTTTCGCCACCTGGATGCCGTAGGAGCGATCGGCGGCGCCGTGAATCACCTCATGCAGGAACGCCAGCGTGCCCTTGAACTCGGTCACTCGCATGGTGAGGTTGACGAGCCGCGGCAGCGTCTCCGAGAGCGCCGTCAGCTCGTGGAAATGGGTGGCGAATAAAGCCCGCGATCGATTGACGACGCTCAAATGCTCGACGCAGGCGTAGGCGATCGAGAGCCCGTCGAAGGTCGCCGTGCCACGGCCGATCTCGTCCAAGATCACCAGCGAGCGCGCGGTCGCCTGATTCAGGATGGCCGCGGTTTCGACCATCTCGACCATGAAGGTCGAGCGGCCGCGCGCGAGATCATCCGCCGCGCCAACACGCGAGAACAGCCGGTCGACGATCCCGATATGCGCACGCGCGGCCGGCACATAGGCGCCCATCTGGGCGATAAGCGCGATCAGCGCGTTCTGCCTGAGATAGGTGGATTTCCCTGCCATGTTCGGGCCGGTGACGATGGCGATGCGTCCGCCCTCGCCTGCTTCTCCCGTGAGATCGCAATCGTTGGCGACGAAGGGCTCGCCCGCTTGCTTCAGCGCCGCCTCGACCACTGGATGGCGCCCGCCCTCGATCGTAAAGCTCAGCGAAGCGTCGACCAGCGGCCGTGTCCAGCTGCGCTTGACTGCGAGTTCGGCGAGCGCAGCGGCGACGTCGATCTCGGCAAGCGCGGCGCCGAAGCCGCGCAGGCGTTCGCCCTCCGCGACGCAGGCGTGCCGCAAGCGCTCGAACGCCTCAAGCTCGAGCGCGAGCGCGCGGTCGGCCGCGGACGCGATGCGCGACGCAAGATCGGCGAGCGCGTTGGTCGAGAAGCGCATCGCGCCGGCCATGGTCTGGCGGTGGATGAAGGTCGCGTTATGCGGAGGTCTGAGCAGTGTCTCCCCGGCGGCCTGAGGGGTCTCGATGTAGTAGCCGAGAAAGTTGTTGTGCTTGATCTTGAGCTGCCTCAAGCCGGCTTCGTCGGCGTAGGACGCCTGCAGCCCCGCGATCACGCGGCGGCTTTCGTCGCGCAGGCTTAGCGCTTCGTCGAGCGCGGCCATCGCGCCTGGGCGGACAAACCCGCCGTCGCGTTTGAGCAGCGGCAATTCGTCGGCGAGCGTCGCTTCGAGATCGCGCTCAAGTTCGGCGCAATCGGCGCGCAGACGCGCATAGCCGCTCATGAGCTCGGGCGGAAGATCCTGAGCGGCTTCTAGAATGCTGGCCAGAGTCACCGCCGCGGCGAGGCCGTCGCGGACGGCGGCAAGATCGCGCGGACCGCCACGGTCGAGGCTCAAGCGCGAGAGAGCCCGCAGAAAGTCGGGCGCGTGCATGAGCGCCCGGCGCAGGGCGTCGCGCATCGGCGCCGCCTCGACCAGGAAATCAAGCGAATCGAGGCGCCGGTTAACAGCCTCCGGATCGGTCAGCGGACTCGCCAGCCGCTCGGCGAGCAGGCGCGCGCCTGCGGGGGTCACGGTCAGGTCGATCGTCGCCAGCAGCGAACCCTCGCGCGCCCCGCTCAAGGTGCGCGTCAGCTCGAGGTTGGCGCGGGTCGCCGGATCGATCTCGAGGCTCATCCCGCGCCCGCGCCGGGTCGGGGGCGAGAGCGCCGGCCGGGCCTCGAACTGAGTGCGCTTGACGTAAGACAGCGCGAGCGCGGCGGCGGCGATCTCGGCGGGGCTGAACGCGCCGAAGCCGTCGAGAGTTTCGACTCCGTAGAACTCGCAGACCCGGCGTTCAGCCGCCGCGCCGTCACCGCCATCGCGCGCGAGCGGCGTGGCCGGAACGCGCATCTCGCGGACGATCTGGGAGAACAGCGGCTCGTCGTACACGGCTTGCGATGCGACGACCTCGCTCGGCTCCAGGCGCGCGATCTCGGCGGCGAGGCCTGTTTCGTCCGTCTCGCTGAGCG
This sequence comes from Roseiarcus sp., assembly GCA_036521435.1. Classification (GTDB taxonomy): domain Bacteria; phylum Pseudomonadota; class Alphaproteobacteria; order Rhizobiales; family Beijerinckiaceae; genus Roseiarcus. The sequence continues at coordinate 14,044 of DATDHT010000506.1, read as the reverse complement.
CCACCGCCCCTGTCGACAGATCGAGCGCGGCGAGCCCGTAAACCTGCCGTCCCTCGCTCGAACGCAGCTTCTGCACGGCGACCAGAAGACGCGCCCGGCCGGGCTCGAGCAGCCGCTCCTCGGTGATCGTGCCGGGCGTGACCAGCCGCACGACATCACGCTTGACGACCGACTTCGGTCCTCTCTTTTTCGCCGCCACCGGATCTTCCATCTGCTCGCAGACGGCGACGCGATGGCCAAGCGCGATCAGCCGGTTGAGGTAGTCGTCAGCGCGCTCGACAGGCACCCCGCACATGCGGATGTCCTCGCCATCGTGCTTGCCGCGCTTCGTGAGGACGATGCCAAGCGCCCGGCTGGCGATTTCCGCGTCGTCGAAGAAGAGTTCGTAGAAGTCGCCCATTCGGTAGAACAACAAGGAACCCGGATTAACCGCCTTGATTTCGAGATATTGCGCCATCATCGGCGTGAGGCGCGCGGCGGTCTCGGAATTGGGGCTGTCGCTGGAGGCGTCCATCGCCTCAACCTAGCAAATCGGCCGGCCCGGCGCAGCGCCGCCGCCCTCGCTATCCACGGGCCGTTAGATCCGGGGCCGCCCGAGGGTCATTGCCGCGCTTGTTTCTCCAGCAATCGGTTCTTGATCAGCCACGCAGCCCCTCGGTTCCACGAATAGTTCGCGCCGATGCGAAGGTCGCTCTGCTCTACGGCAATGGGAGCGCCAGTTTTGGCGTCGCGAAGCTTGAACGTGACGGCGTAGTCGGTGCGGGTGATGCGAGTCACGATCCCGACGAGAGATTGATCCGCGCCGAGTTTGCGAGCGATTGGAACGTCGCAACCGTCGCATTCGTGCAGGCTCCCTGCGGTCACGTCCGGCGTGTCGGCGTGGCTGACATCGACGAGGCTGTATCGGCCCGATTCTGTGAGCAGCCGGCGCACCGTCTCTGTCGACAGCCTCAGCTGCTCCCGGTCTTGGTCGCTCTCAGGAATGATTCCGGCGCCGCCGCTGAAGTCCTTCAGCTCGAAGTTAAAGACCGCGATTTTTATCGGCGCCCCGGCGTCGGCCCGGTCGCCGATCGTCGGCTCCGACCGGAGAACGTCGTGCGCGACAAAGGATTCTGCCCTTTGCCAAGCCTCGTCCGTATCACCGCGAAAAGTCAGCAGTCGGTCAAAAACAATCCTACCCCGCTCCTCATCTGCGATTTGGATCTTCGCCCACTGAACAAGGGTGCTCATTTTGTGCACGCCGCCGAGCAAAACGAATTTCACCCCGGCGCTGTGCGCCGCCGTCTGAAGGTCGGAGGGGCTCATCGCCGGATCGCACGGCGCTGACCCGCATGACATCGGCACAATCCGGTACTGACCGTTCGTCGCGAGATCGTGCTGCAAAGCGCTAACGAAATCGGCCGCGCGCCGTTGGTGAACCGCCGTTTGGTCGGTCGGCTCGCCGGATGTGTCGACGTAGTCGAGATCGAGGACCGCGAGTGTGGCGGGCGGCGGCGCCGAAACGTCCGCTCGCGCGCGTTGGCCGCCGCCCAACGCAGCGGTCAGGCCTATGGCGATCGCCAAAGTCGAACGGAATGCGCTGCGCATCGACCACCTCCCTCTAATAACCTTCGAGCCACAGATCTCACGCCGCTGGCGCCAGCGCATCGCGGCGCGCCTTCATCGCTTTGGCGGCCATCGTATACCCCCCGCCGGCGCCGTCAACGAAGTGGACATGGCCGCGTTGGATCGCGGAGGGAACGAAGCACGTCACCTGCGCCGCCTCCTGCCGGAAGACGCCCCAATGGACGAAGGCCTCCGCGGCGGCAAGGCGAACCTCCAGCGCGTCCGCGAATTCAGGGGAGCAGTCGAGCGTCATGCGTAGGCCATCGTCGAACTTGCGAAAATCGGCGTTGGCGACAAGCTCGCTCGCATAGGTCGCCGCGTCGAAGCGACCCACTTTGAGCTTGAAAGAATGGAGGACAATCGCGATGCAGTAGCCGCGAATCGCCGCGACACGCGCCTTCGCTTGGGACAGACCCGAGGCCTTCTTGACCCGTGTCTCAAGCGCGATCGCCCTGCCCGGATTCCCCGGCCGCAGACTTATCAAAGTGACTGGCCGCTCGCTTGACGCGACGACGAGCGACGATTTGACGATCTCGTTGATGAGCGGCGCAAATCTGGCGTCGTTTCCGCGCGGCGCGACGATCAGCGACAGGACAAGTCCGTGCTTCGCCGGCGCCACACCCCAACGGCAGGAGAGGCCGGACAGGTCCGGCCGGGCGCCCGGCTCCGCCAGCGGCAGAGCATAAGCGCCGCGCTTGGCGGCAGCGTCGAACCAGGTCAGGCCGCCGCCGGCAAACATCGCATAGACGCAAGCTGGGGCCGCGGCGAAGCGCGCGACCCGGATGTCATATCCCGCCGCCCGGATTTCGACGACCGGCGCCATCGCGACGCGCAAATCGAAATGAAACTCCTCACGCGCGAACGCCGCCATCGCCTGAAGCGCTTTGGCGGCGGCGGCCGCGTCGGACGACGATACGGCGAAGCTCGCGCCGTCGCCGCCAAAGACGAAAGGAAACGGCCGTCGGTCCAGCGCGTTGGCGACGGCCGCGATCGCACCCGCGCCGACCATGTTGACCGCCTTGTATCGGCCATCGGCGACGGCTTTGGTCGACCCGACGACGTCAGCGAAGCCGACCACCCAGTCGTCCGGCAGCGGACTATAGTTCTCGCCCCTCACCGCGTCGGCAAAGTCGTCGAGCACTGGAATGGTCTCATAGAAGTCGTCGGCCATGTCCGCCCAACCTGCGCGCGAGAAGCATGAGACTAACGCGGATACGGATCGAATGCGTCAGAGTTTCGAACGCAACTCGGTCTGGATCAGCGGCCCGGCTCCAGCGCCCAGCGTGACATCCTGGCCGCGCTCGATCGACTGGCTTACGAAAGCCTTGGCCGCCGCCACAGCCTCCGGCAATGGAGCGCCGAGAACGATGTTGGCGGCGATGGCGCTTGACAGCGTGCAGCCTGTGCCATGCAGGTTTTGGGAAGCGAGCCTTGGCGCGGCGAAACGATGAACCGTTTCCTCCGTCACTAGAAGGTCCACAGCTTCCCTGCCTTCAAGGTGTCCGCCCTTCATGAGCACCGCGCGCGGACCGAGCTTGAGCAACGCCTCACCCTGGCGCACCATGTCTGCCTCGCTTCGCGCTGGCGCCTCTCCGAGCAGAGCGGCCGCTTCGGCAAGGTTTGGCGTCAGGCAGTCGACGGACGGAAGCAGGCTCGACCGGACGCTCTCGGCGAAGCTTGCGTCGCTCAGCCGATCGCCCGACGAAGCCGACATGACGGGGTCGTAGATGACGAATGCCCGTCTCCCTTCTCCCTCAGGGAAAAGGTGGCCGACCATGGGACGCCCGTGTCTCGACGGGCTTTGGTCGGCCGGATGAGGGCCTGGCCCGGAAGTGCGCCCACCTTCACCCCCAACTCCTCTCCGGAGAAGAGAGGGAAGTCTTTCCGCCACCACTTGGGCGATCTCCGCGCGGCCCAGCATGCCGATCTTGATGGCTGCGACGTTGAAGTCCTCAAGCACCAAGTCAATCTGGTCCGCGACCATCTCCGGCGACGAAAAACTTATTCTGCGCACGGTCCGCGTATTCTGAGCGGTCAGCGCAGTGACCACGCTCGCGCCATAGACGCCAAGCGCCGCGAATGTCTTGAGATCGGCTTGAATTCCGGCGCCGCCGCCCGAATCGGAGCCGGCTATGGTCAAAGCGATCGGCAGCCATTGCGTCACGCCGGCCGCATCGCTGCTATCCATTCTCTCGCGCGTTGCTCCGGATCGGGGTTGAGCGTGATGTCACTGACGACGGAGACAACGTCAGCGCCGGCGGCAAGGCACAGCTTCGCCCGTTCGACGTCAAGTCCGCCGATCGCGACCAACGGAATCGCGCCAACGCGGCGCTTCCACACGCCGATCGTCTCGAGCCCCTGCGGCGCGAAAGCCATGGCTTTGAGCTTCGTCGGATAGATCGGCCCAAGCGCGACGTAATCGGGCGCGAAGCTAAGAGCTCTCACTAACTCAGCATCGTCGTGGGTGCTGATTCCGAGTCTGATTCCCGCCTTGCGCACGGCAAGGACGTCTGCCTCGTCGAGATCGCCTTGCCCGAGATGGAGCCAGGGCGCGCCCTCATCGATCGCGATACGCCAATAGTCGTTAACGACAAGGCTCGCGCCCCCGGCCTTGCATGCTGCAAGCGCCAAGCGGGTCTCGCGCGCGATAGCTGCCTCGTCCCCATCCTTAATACGCAACTGGATGAGCCTCGCGCCAACGCGGACGAGCCGGGCGACCCATTCGGCGCCGTCGACGATCGGATAGAACGGATCGAGATCCAATTCCCCTCTCCCCCCGGGAGAGGGGCTGGGGGTGAGGGCGTCGCTCACGTGAGCACGGCCCGGCCGACGACAGGCGTCGAGGGCGCGGCCATGTCGCGCGACTCCATAGGGCCCGCCAGGAAGGCGGTGCGGCCCGCCTCGATCGCCTGACCGAAAGCGCGCCCCATCGCGACGGGATCGGCCGCCTTCGCGACGGCGGTATTGAGCAGCACCCCGTCGTAGCCAATCTCCATCGCCGCCGCCGCATGCGACGGCAAGCCGAGGCCAGCATCGACGATCAGCGGAACATCTGGGAAATGGGCGCGCAGCGCTCTCAGGCCAAACACGTTGTTGAGCCCCTTGCCGGAGCCGATCGGCGCGCCCCAGGGCATCAGCACCTTGCATCCCGCCTCGATCAATCGCTCGGCGACCACGAGATCTTCGGTCGTGTAGGGGAAGACCTGGAAACCGTCGGCTGAAAGAATCCGCGCCGCCTCAACGAGGCCGAATGGGTCCGGTTGAAGCGTGTCGGCTTCGCCAATCACTTCGAGCTTGACCCACGGCGTGCCGAAGACTTCGCGCGCCATTTGAGCCGTCGTCACCGCCTCTTTCACGCTGTAACAGCCGGCGGTGTTGGGCAAGACGCGGGCGCCAATGTCGCGGATCAGCCGCCAGAAATCCTGCCCCTCCTTGAGGCGAGCCGACTCCCGCCGCAGCGAAACGGTCAGGATTTCCGCTCCGGACGCGCGCGCCGCCTCGGCAAGAATCGTAGGCGAGGGATATTGGGACGTGCCAAGCATGAGCCGCGAGCGAAAGCTCTGGGCGTAAAGAGTGAAATCGGAGTCGAAGGTCATCAGCCTCACCCGCCCTGCCTGGGCGCGACAATTTCGATTCGGTCGCCGTCCTTCAGCGCCGTCGCGTGACGGGCCCGCGCGGGCACGAACTCGCCGTTGAGCGCGGTCGCGACCTTGGCCTCGGCGAGGTCAAGCGATTGCAGCGCTTCCGCGAGCGTGGCGGCCGGAACATCCTGCCGTTCGCCGTTGACGACGAGCCTCATACCAAGACCTTTGTCCGCTCGAACGCCAGCGTCGCCGCCCGCTCCGCGAAAGCCGGCGCAAGCAGAAAGCCATGCCGATAAAAGCCGTTGACGAAAATGCGATTCTCCCGCGCCTCGATGCGCGGCTCGTTGTCGGGATAGGCGGGCCGCACGTCGGCGCTCATCTCAAGAATCTCGGCCTCCCCGAAGGCCGGATGAAGAGCATAAGCCGCGCTCAGAAGCTCGATCGCCGAGCGCACGCTGACAGCGCCCTTTTCGGCGCTCTCGATCATGGTCGCGCCGATCATGAACTCGCTATTTGCCCGCGGCACGATGTAGAGCGGAATACGAGGATGCAGAAAACGCACCGCGCGGGTCAGCGTGACCTCACGCGAGCGGATGCGCATCATTTCGCCGCGCACCCCACGCAATTCGGAGAGTGCCTCACGAGCCGCCCATCCTCGGCAATCGATGACGAGAGCCCCGTCGCCAGGCGCTTCGCCGTCCACGCCAAAGCGAATCTCCCCGCCCTTTGCGCGCAAGCGCTCGGTCAGCGCCGACAATGCGACGCGCGGGTCGAGATGGCCTTCATCCACGAAGAACAGGCCTTTACGAAACCGGCCCGCAAGATCCGGCTCAAGCTCCGCAATGCGCTCCTCGTCCGCGCGTACATGCGAAGACGTACGCGCCGCGAAGCGGTCGATCTCGCTTGTGTCGCGCGGTGGCGCGACAACCAGCGTCCCCTCGCGCGTCACGCCGGGAACGCGCGCGTCCCACCAGCCGATCGCCCCTTGGCCAAGCTCAACCACGCTTTGCGGAGCGCTTTCGCCCTCGCAAAACGGCGCCAGCATCCCGCCCGCGAGCCACGACGCATTGCCGCCGAGCTCATGGCTCCGCTCGAGAAGCGTAACCTTTGCGCCGCGCTCGGCCAGCGTAAGCGCGGTCGTCAGGCCGGCGACGCCGGCGCCGACGACAGTCGCGCGCATCGCCTCATTCCGCTGCATCGACGTAGAGCGCCCCGCCTTTGTCCACGAACTCGCGGGACTTCTCGGCCATGCCGGCCATCGCCTCGGCTTCCTTGCGAAGATCCTGGGTGATCTGCATCGAGCAGAATTTGGGCCCGCACATCGAGCAGAAATGCGCCACCTTGTGACCGTCCTTCGGCAGGGTCTCGTCGTGGAACTTGCGCGCGGTGTCGGGATCGAGCGACAGGTTGAACTGGTCCTCCCAGCGGAAGTCGAAGCGCGCCTGGCTCACCGCGTCATCGCGGATCTGCGCAGCGGGATGACCTTTCGCGAGATCGGCGGCGTGCGCGGCGATGCGGTAGGTGATGACGCCGGTCTTGACGTCCTCGCGGTCGGGCAGGCCAAGATGTTCCTTCGGCGTCACGTAGCAGAGCATGGCGGTGCCGAACCAGCCGATCATCGCGGCGCCGATCCCCGACGTGATGTGGTCGTAGCCAGGCGCAATGTCCGTGGTCAGCGGCCCCAGCGTGTAGAAGGGCGCCTCGCCGCATTCGCGAAGCTGCTTCTCCATATTGACCTTGATCTTGTGCATCGGCACATGACCCGGCCCTTCGATCATCACCTGGCAGCCCTTGTCCCAGGCGACCTTGGTCAGTTCGCCAAGCGTCTCCAGTTCCGCGAATTGCGCGCGGTCGTTGGCGTCGGCGATCGAGCCGGGACGCAGGCCGTCGCCAAGCGAGAACGAAACGTCATACTTGCGCATGATGTCGCAGATCTCGTCGAACTTTTCATAGAGGAAGCTCTCGCGATGGCCGGCGAGGCACCAGCGCGCCATGATCGAGCCGCCGCGCGAGACGATGCCGGTGACGCGCTTCGCGGTCAGCGGCACATAGCCTAAGCGCACGCCGGCGTGGATGGTGAAATAATCGACGCCCTGCTCGGCCTGCTCGAGCAGCGTGTCCTTGAATACTTCCCAGTCGAGCTTCAGCGGGTCGCCGCCGACCTTCTCCAGCGCCTGGTAGATCGGCACGGTGCCGATCGGGACCGGCGCGTTGCGAATGATCCAGGAGCGGATGTTGTGGATGTTGCGCCCGGTCGAAAGATCCATGACCGTGTCGGCGCCCCAGCGGATCGACCACGCCATTTTCTCGACTTCCTCGGCGACGCCCGAGCTCACCGCCGAATTGCCGATGTTGGCGTTGACCTTGACCAGAAAATTGCGGCCGATCGCCATCGGCTCGAGTTCGAGGTGATTGATGTTGGCGGGAATGATCGCGCGTCCCCGCGCCACTTCCTCGCGTACGAATTCCGGCGTGATGAACTCGGGGATGGCGGCGCCGAAGCTCTCGCCGTCGCCCAGACGCTCAGCAGCGCGCACCACCGCCGTCTCGCGCGCGAGATTCTCACGATGGGCGACATAGATCATCTCTTCTGTGATGACCCCCGCGCGGGCGAATTCGAACTGGGTCACGAGTTGGCCAGGCTTGCCCGCACGCAGCGTCCGTTCGGCGGGACAAAGCGGCGCAAGACGATCCGCCGAAACGTTCCCATTGTCTTCAGGCTTGATCGGGCGCGGCTGCGTTACGGCGAAGTTACGGGCTTCGATCCAGGCCTCGCGCACTGGCTTGAGCCCGCTGGCCAGATCGATCGCAATGTGGCTTTCGGTATAGGGGCCGGAGGGATCGTAGACCCGGACTGGCGCCTCGTTTGGATCGGCGAGTGTGATCTCGCGGAACGGAACGCGGATGTCGGCGCGGCCGCTCGGGGAGGCATAGACTTTGCGGGAGCCGGCAATGGGCCCGGTGGTCACGGTCTGCGGCGCGGCGAATTTAGGAATCTCGTTCATGGCCGTCTCCTCGCGTACAAATCCGACGGGAGAACGGGCGGACCAATGGAAGAGTGCGGCCGCTACGTCCCTTCGCCGGCATGACCCGGATCAGGTTCAAAGGGTTCGGCTTGCCGCCGTCTCAGCCCCATTCGGGACGCCCCTCGAGCAAGACGAATGTGGTCCTGGCCGCGCGGCCTGTCAATCCCATGAAAGTTATTGCTTGTGCTGCGGCAATTGATATTTCGAGCCAAATTTGGCCATCCGTTCGTCCTCCACCATGGAATCATCCAGTTTCATGATGAGAGCCTCGATCGCTGCTTGGCTCGACGCCCCCAACCCTACCGCCGCATAGCGGAGCGTTTTCATGCGTTCTTCGATCCTGACCGACCGCTCGATCACGACGCAATCGTCGAGGGTCCCATCGAGCCCGATCTTCCCATAGGCATGCGAAGGTCCCCTCCCAGCTTTCGTGAGTTGACCAACGAACCACGATCCATAGTGGCCCTTGAAACTCATCATGTTGCGCATCTCTTTGCTCGCCTCGGCGTCGACCAGACGCTTCGTCTCGAGCAGGGCAAGCAATCCAGCAACTGTCGAGGCCGTGGCGCCCTGCGCCCAGCCCCCGCCGGCAGCCTTGCCCCACCAATGGCCGCCGTAGTCGAGCGCAATCCATAAGCCGCCCCCGCCGCTGCCGGCGCTGAATAAACCTGCCGCGGCGAGCGCACCGTTCAGATATTGAAACCCGATGTCGTCAATGCAGGAAGCGGCCGCGTGGTTGTTGGAATTGGCGATCATCAGCTTCATGCGATCGCGGAATCCCAGACCGCTGGGAAGACTGTCGCCGATCTTAGTGATTTCCTGCCAATTCTTTTGCGCATCGGTAAAATCGATGGTCCAATCTCCTTGACTTCCAGATATCGAGAAAATGTTCTCAAGACGCGGAAAGTCGGCCGGCCGACCTTTCGTTCGAGACGACACGGCGGGCGTCCAGGCAGCCGTGATGGCGTCGAAGACCTTGGCGGCGTCGGCGACCGGCAGCTGCTTGGCTGCCGCGCGCACGCATTGGCGCAGCTGAAAGGCCGCGAACATCGCGCCGATCTTCGCCAGGCTCGCTACATAGATCTGCCGGGTGTCGTTCCACCCGGCGTAACTCATTCGCGGAGCCCGGCTGAGGTCCACGAGGGCGATGCCCATCTGGCTGAACGGCGGCTTCGCCGCGAACTGCTTTACATAGTCCTGAAGCGAGTCGCTTGGAACCCAGCCCAAATTGGGTGGCTTGGCGGGAAAAGGACCCGGCAGGTCGGCCATTGAGTCTCCTCCTCGGTCGGCCCGGGCTTTGCGTCAACTGGACAACCGCCACCTGCGGCCCAGGTGCGGCGATACGCTCTGTCGCTGAGGCGGCTGGCGAGAAGAATCGCTCGGCGCGAAAACGGCGGCATCGCTGACGTCGACCTCCCGCGCGGGACTGGTCGGCTCGACCGTGACCGGCGTCGCGGCGGCTTCGGTCCTCGGCGGCGCCGGGACGGCGCGCGGCGACGTCCTTGAGGCTGAGGCGGAACTCAATGCGGATCGCTTGCTACCGCAGCACATCGTCACTTTCCTCCATGCGTTGCTTCACTTGCGCTCCACTGGGGCGCCGCCGAGCCTTTCCAGCAGGCACGCTGCTCCCGAGAGGGCCAGCCAGCTCACAAACCAGACCATCGGCTTCGTCGAGACAAATAACGCCAACGGTGCCGCGGCCCAGACGCTCATGCAGTTGAAACAGTCCATCAAACTGCCAATGAACCCATCGCCGAGCCAGCGGCGCGCGCGGAAGACAATATCCGCCGGACCGTCCTCGTTCGCCAGCAGGTGGGTCACCCGCCAGGTCGCGAGGACGGCCAGAACGAAGTGCATCGCGGACAAATCGTCCAGCGCCGTTCGTACGGCAGCCTCCATTTCTATCGTCGTTGCTGATTAAGAGACAACTCACTCCTTGCAGAACGCAATCTGATCGATAAGCGGACCAGGGTCGTTGTCTCCATCGGTCAGCAAGACATTGACCGTCAGGGTAACAAGATATGCGCACGGTTTGAGCTTTGCGACGTCGAACCCATCCGGCGTCGCTGTTCCGAAGTAATCGACGGAACTCGACGCGCCGTCCGGCGCGAGGGTGAACGAATATGGACCGTTCGGCCCATCCATCCTCAGCGACACCGAGCCCAAGTTCGGGTGGGCCGCCGTGAACAGCACGGTGAGCTTCTTTGAGATCTGTCCACACCCATTGGGCCCCAGAAGCTGTTGGATGTCCACGAGGTAGACCGCTAGATCACCCGGCGGATCAGTCAGGTTCCTCCACGCCGGCTGATGCGTGACGTTGTCGTAGAGGACATTGTCGATGGCGATGTGATGGCACGTGCCGCCATCGAACTCCGAGCCTGGATCTCCGACGTTGCGGACCCGCATGCGGATTCCAAAGTAGACGTCCTGGGCCAGCGGGTGGGAAGCATGCGCTCCGGCCAAGACCCCGGTCTCGTTGAGGTGTGGGGGGTTGCTAAGGGCGGTAGAGTTTAGACGGAGCAGATCGCCAGTGGGCGCGTATGAGGGACTTGCCAGCGGAACTTGTATCCAGCCTTGAGCGTCGAGAGCCGCGAACACCGGCGCGAAAATCAGTGGAAGGACGCTAACGAGCTGGTATCCGATGACCGTTGAAGCCGCGCCGCCGGCGAGGACAGGCTGCCAGGTGGCGCCCCCAAGGGGATTGCCAGCTGCGTCCGTCTTGATGGTCTCAAAACGATACTCGATCTGAGGCGCGCCGGTTTGAAGGGTGTATCCGCCGTTCAGCCGCAAGGTTCCATAGAAGGCCCTGCTGTCGCTGGTCAAACCGCTGCCGCCAATCTGACTATCGATCTTGGGCGTGGTCCCACCGGGTGGGTACACCTCGCTATACTCGTACTGACCGACTTGGATAAAATAAGCCGCCGATTTGGGCGGGCAGACGCAAACACAATAATGATAGCAAACCTCCGAGGCGACCCAGCCGCACACCTGCCAGCAATACGGGCCGAGACGATACCGATCGACGATGGCGCGATAAATATCGGCGTTATTGCTAATGACAGCGGAGGTGAGAGCGGAGAGGTCGCGGGGCTGGCCCGCTAACTGTCGGGCTGCGAGCGCGAAACTGCGCGCCTCCTCGACTGCGTAAGTTCCTCTCAAGATCAATGGCGGCTCTAAGCACAGCGCCCGGCATACCCATATGGAGCGCCAGACACAGGAGACGCGGCAGATGATTTCGCAGTGGGCGAGGAACCCGGCCCGCTCGATCTCCTTACGCAACAGATCGCAGTTCAACGCGATCGTGGCCTTGCCGATCACGCCGGACAGGTTCTTATTCTCGAAGACCTTCGACAGAACCTCAGCGTCCGCGCGAATATCGAGGACGAGGTCCGACACTGGAACAAGCAGGCCGGTACAGACGACCTCGCAGATTCGCCGGTAGTAAAACGAACAGACATAGCGACAAATGAGGTGGCAGAATCTTTGCAGCTTCAGTTCCGCGATGGCCGCCTGATAGCTGTCGGCGTCGCCACAGGAAACAGCGTCGATAACGCGACGCAGCGCCGCTTCGTTAGACGCCAGATGGCTGAGAGCGCGCGCGAACTCCGGCAGCTCGGGCAGCTCGACCTTGGGGTCCAAGGGTCCGCATACCTCGACGCAACGCAGCGCGCACAGCTTGACCCGAATCCATTCGCAGATCAGCTCACAGCGTGGAAGCAATTCAAGACGCTGGAGAACCCAGCGAAACGCGTTCGGATCGTTGGACTCGAACGCCGCGAACGTAGCGGCAAAGGCGCCTGCATCTTCAGCGAGCTTGCCGACGGCGTCGGCCTGCGCGGCGAGTTGGCTGATCGCGTTCTGTTGCAAAGTGAGGTTGCTCACGACGGACTCCTCCCTTGATGATCACGGCGCTTTTCAAAAGCGGCGTCGAAATGGTCCTCGAGAAGTTTGAAAGCCAGCTGTGCTGGGGTTTAAGACACTGAAATTAGGAATAAACTTTGGAGATATTACAGCGCGATACCGGACATGCCTTCAGATCAATTAATTACAATCTGGCCGTTAACATAACTTCCACTTTTCCGCAAGCGAGATTCGCTGGCTTGAACAGATTTATTTAATTGCGCCGATTTGGCAATAGGTAGAATTACCTTACTGTCGTGAGACACTACCTTTGGGGCTGAACTTGGCGTCGTGTTGGACGGACCGTTCGCCACATTGGCCCAGACCGAAACCGGCGATTCAACTGTTAAATTTGACCCACCAATGGCGGCCGGCATTGCCATTCGCGCGCTTGCGGGCGGCGAAGCGCGCCGCGAGATGGGCAAGACCGGGAACGCGTTTTGTCACGACCGCAGCACGCATGCGCCATTGGCGAAGCACTGCGGCAGCGGCATTTTTATAAGGGGCGACGATCTGGTCGGCGTAATGATGAAACGCCATCACCTTCTCGTAGGCGCGGACGAACCACGGCATTGTCATCAGCCGATGCTTCGTCAGATCGAAAATCCCCGGGATGAGGCTGACGGCCAGAAGCTTCAGCACGATCCAGGCGATCGCGCCGCTGACCACATAGCCCATTGCGATGGCGACCGTGGCCACCGTCAGCAACGGCTCGACAATCAGGAGCGGCACCAGGAAAATCAACAGGACCAACGGCGCTGGCAGGCGGTCGACAAGCGCGGCGAATGACTGCTTGAAGCGCGCCCAGGGCACCAAGCCAGCAAGCGCCCGGCCGACCGCGACCAGCGCATCCCACGCCCAAGCGACGACCAGAAAAACCATCGCCAGCGCGAGCAGAGCTGTCCGTCTCACCCTAAAGCGCTTCATGCCGATAAGAATCCCCTGAATCCCCGCAATAACTCAACTTCACGGCCGCGTGATAGTGACGCTCAAACGCGGCGAGCGCAAGGCGTTGTGCGCCGCAATATGGCCATTAATCCGCTGTTAACGCTGCCGTCAGGTTACGAGGCGTTGGTCATCGCACAGCAAGGAGTCGGTAAGCTTATCGAAACCTTGCGTTAACTCGTGGGACGGCTAGTTCACGAGTGGGCGGGGTCGTCGGGAGTGGCAGGATGTTCGCGAACATGACCCGGAGCTCGATCGCGCTGGCGGCGGCGCTCGCGCTCGGCCTGGCCTTAAGCGGCTGCGCGCACAACACCACCAACAACCTCGCCGCAGGCGCCGGCTACGGCGCGTCCGGACCGGGCAGCGTGCAGGAATTCAACCAGACGGTCGGCGACCGCGTCTTCTTCACCACCGATCAAACCGACCTCTCAGCCACCGCCCAGGCGACGCTGGACAAGCAGGCGGGGTGGCTCAATCAATACAACAAATACAGCTTCACCATCGAAGGCCATGCCGACGAACGGGGCACGCGCGAATACAATTTCGCCCTTGGCGAGCGCCGCGCCCAGGCGGTCCATGACTATCTCGCCGCCAAGGGAATCTCCGCTTCCCGCATGAGGACGATCAGCTACGGCAAGGAGCGCCCGGTCGCGGTCTGCGACGACATCTCCTGCTGGTCTCAGAACCGTCGCGCAGTCACCGTGCTCAACGGGGCGGCCGGCAGTTGAGAAGCGCGTGCAACCCACGGCGCGCCAAGGCGCAGCGCGACTTAAAATCGACAGATGCCGGGCGTATGGACGGGGCAAGCGAAGGCAATCAGGATCGTTCCAGTGACGTCGTCGTTTCGCCTTAGCCTTGTCGCTGCATTCGTCGCCTGCCTGACACTCGCAGCGCCGGCTCAAGCCCAGTTCGACATCTTCCACCGCCAGACTCCGCCGCCCGCCAACATTCCGGGCGGAGCGGAAGACCCCAACGACGCGGCCG
>DATDHT010000505.1:0-2870 GCA_036521435.1 Roseiarcus sp. | reverse complement strand
TTCTCGCCGTCGGGCGGCAGCGTCGGCATCGGCTTCGCCATCGCCAGCGACGTCGTCAAGAACGTCGTCCAGCAGCTTAAGGACAACGGCTCGGTCACGCGCGGCTGGATCGGAGTGCAGATTCAGAATGTGACCGCGGATCTGGCCGACGACCTCGGCCTCAAGGAGCAGACCGGCGCGCTGGTGGCTGCGGCGCAGAAGGATTCGCCCGCCGCCGCCGCGGGCGTGAAGAGCGGCGACGTCATCACCGCGGTCGACGGCGAAACAGTCGCCGATCCGCACGATCTCGCCCGCCGGATCGCGGCGCTTGGTCCGAAGAAGACCGTGAAGCTCGGGCTTATCCGGAACGGCTCGCCGATGACCATTGACGTGACGCTCGGAACCATGCCCGCCGACAAGACGGCAAACGCCGAAACGCGGAACTCCGACGACAACGGAGGGTCTGCGCTGGCCAAGCTCGGGCTGACTTTGCGCCCGGCCCATGGACAGGACGGCGTCGTGGTTGCGGAAGTCGATCCGGATGGCGCGGCCGCGGACAAGGGCCTGAAGCAGGGCGACGTGATCCTCGAGATCGCTGGCAAGTCGGTCAACCGGCCGGCCGATGTCGTTGACGCGATCGACGCGGCCAAGACAGGCGGCAAGAAATCGGTTCTGGTGCGTGTCAAATCCAACGATGGAGAGCGCTACCTGACGCTGCCCACGCGCGCGTCATGAGTTACCGGCGTCCCACGGTTCGCCGTGGGACGCCGACATGAAATTGGCGGAAGGGATCATGGGCACGTCCCCGGCCCTGCGCATAGCGCGCCTTTCCGTCGAAGTCGGCGTCGCACACATCCCCGCCCGCGCGACTCCGACAAAAGTGGCGGCAGGTCCCAATCCCCGCGGGCCTGCCGCCATCTTTTTTCGCCTTAGCGCCTGGGTTTCGCTATATGTCCGACATGCGCATCCTCATTATCGAAGACGACCGCGACGCAGCTGCTTATCTGGCCAAGGCCTTCCGCGAAGCCGGACATGTCGCGGACCAGGCGAATGACGGCGTCACCGGGTACGACTTGGCGCTGGAAGGCGCTTATGACGTCGCTATCGTCGACCGAATGTTGCCGAAAATGGACGGCCTGACCCTGGTCGGCGCCCTTCGCGAGCAGAAAAACGAGACGCCGGTCCTCATCCTCTCGGCGCTCGGCCAGGTCGACGACCGGGTCAAGGGGCTGCGCGCCGGCGGCGACGACTATCTGTCGAAGCCTTATGCATTCTCCGAGCTTTTGGCCCGGGTTGAAGCGCTGTCGCGCCGCGGTCCCAAGGGCACGCCGGAGGAGACGGTGCTCAGGGTCGCGGACCTGGTGCTTGACCGGCTGTCGCACAAGGTCACGCGACGGTCCGAGGAAATCGTCTTGCAGCCGCGCGAATTCCGGTTGCTCGAATATCTGATGCAAAACGCCGGCAAAGTGGTGACGCGCACCATGCTGCTCGAACATGTGTGGGACTATCACTTCGATCCGCAGACCAATGTGATCGATGTGCATGTGTCGCGTCTGCGCGCCAAGATCGATCGCGATTTCGACGCGCCGCTGCTCAACACGGTTCGCGGCGCCGGTTACATGATTCGTGACGGCGCTCGGTAAGCTCTTCGGCGCCACCGCGTTTCGCCTCGCGCTGGCGATCCTTCTCCTCAGCGCGGTCGGCGCCGGCATTGTTCTCAGCGTCATTGCCTGGCAAGTCGAATCGGTGGTGGACAGAGAGATCGCGCGGACCATCGACGCGGAATCCCAGGGCCTCATCGACACCTTCGACAATGCAGGGATAAGACGGCTCGAGGACGTCATCGAGGCGCGCAAGCGCGAACCCGGCTCCTCCCTCTACCTGCTGACCAACCCGATCGGTGAACCGCTCGCCGGAAATGTCGACCAGATCCCCACGGAAGTCTTGCTGCACCCAGGTTTTCTGCCCATCATCTACCGCGGCAGCGGGAGCAGCGAGCGCGGGCGGCAGGCGCTGGTGGGGGTCTACGTTTTGCCGGGCGGCTTCCGGCTGTTGATCGGGCATGACCTCAGCGACCGGGCCCGCATCGGCAAGGTGATGGTGCGCGCACTGGCGATTTCGCTGGTGTTCTTTGCTGCCCTCGGGGCGATCGGCGCGTTGTTCGTGGCCCGGCGCGTGCTGCAACGCATCGACGACATGAACACCTCGGCGCACGGGATCATGGCCGGCGACCTCACCCGCCGCCTGCCGGTGTCTGGCTCGGGCGACGAATTGGACCGGCTGGCGGAAGGCCTGAACGAGATGCTCGGCCGGATCTCGGAATTGATGGAGGGCCTGCAGGAGGTCTCCGACAACATCGCCCATGACTTGCGGACGCCGCTCACTAGGCTGCGCAACCACGCTGAAGCAGCGCTCGCGTTCGGCGGAGACGCCGCGACTTATCGCCAGGCGCTGGAAAAGACGATCGAGGAATCGGACCAGCTCATTCGGATCTTCAACGCGCTCTTGTTGATCGCACGGGCGGAAGCGGGCGGCGACCTGGGGCCGCTTCAGCCATTCGACGTTGGCGAGGCGGCCAGGAGCCTCGCCGAGCTCTACGAGCCGATCGCCGAGGAGGAGGGCGTGGAGCTGACTGTCCGCGCCGATGATGGGCTCATGGTCCGTGGCAATCGTGAGCTGATCGGCCAGGCGATCGCCAATCTCGTCGACAACGCGCTCAAATATGGCGCGCCCGAGAAGGGCGTTGGCGGCGCCGAAACGAAGCCGGAGGTCGCCATAACAGCGCGGCGGGCTGGCAGATCCGTTGTGCTCACGGTCGCCGACCGGGGTCCGGGAATTGCGGCGTCGGACCGGGCGCGGGTGCTCGACCGGTTCGTCCGGCTGGAAGGCTC
>DATDHT010000504.1:0-4068 GCA_036521435.1 Roseiarcus sp. | reverse complement strand
ACGGTCGCTCAGCGCGCGAGCGGCGTCGCTGGTGAAGCGGCCGCAACGTCACAGGGCGGCGCGAAATCGGTTGGCGCTCACGTGCTGTCCTACACCGAGCGCAATGTGAACGCGGCGTTCGACCTGGCTCAAAAGCTGGTCAAGGCGAAGGACCCGCAAGAGGCTCTGGCTCTTCAGAGCGAGTATCTGAAAACCCAGCTCGCTGTGTTGCAGGAGCAGGCCAAGGAGTTCGGCTCCGTTCTGCAAAAGGGCATGACGCCTGGTTCTAGCTGAGCATCGGCACCTTTCCGCCTGTTCCATCATCAACGCACAATCATCAACATCAAGATCGAGGTTAGTCCATGGCCAACGCACTCAAGAGAAGCGCTGCCGCCCCGAAGGTTTCCGCTCGGGCGCCCGTGAAAGCCGCCGTTGCGGCGGTTAGCGCGGTCCTGCCGAGCAAAGCCCAACTCGCCGCCGCGCCAGCTCCCGAGATTCAACAGAGCTTCCGCAGCGCGCTTGAAAAGGGTGTGGTCGAGTCGCGCGCGGCTTTCACCAAAGCCAAGACCGCGGCGGATGAAACCGCCAGCGCCTTCGAAGTGAGCTTCGCGGCTGCCAAGGACGGCGCGCTCGCCATCAACACCAAGGCTTTCGAAGCGCTGCGGGTCAATGCGGACGCCAATTTCGATTTCTTGAAGGCTGCCTTCGCAGTGAAGTCCCTGCCCGATCTCATCACGCTCCAGACCGACTTCGTCCGCAAGCAGGTGGAAACGATAACCGGCCAGAGCAAGGACTTCGGCGCGCTCGCTCAAAAGGCGATGGCAGGGGCCGTCGAGCCAATCAAGGAACAGGTGGCGAGGTCGTTCAAGCTCTCGGTCTGATCTCTCTTTGTCTTTTGGCGGCGCGTTCCCTCCCGCGCGCCGGCAAAAGGACGCCGTCCGCAGTCGCGGGCGGCGTTCTTTTGTTTTGACTTGTGAGGGCGATCGATCGCCTCAACGCAAACCTTGCGCGGCTTAGGCTTTGTCACTAGTTTTCCGGCCGAGCCGGGTCGGGCCGCCATAGCTCAGTTGGTTAGAGCGCTAGATTGTGGATCTAGAGGTCCCCTGTTCAAGCCAGGGTGGCGGTACCAGCATAAAATCAAAAACTTAGGCAGAGTTAAGGCTCTCGAAAACCGCGGTTCGGGTTGAAATAGATGCTCGAATCGACGGTGCGGACAAACGCGTCCTCGCCGAAACTATCCCAGAGACCGGTCACGACATCGTGGAAGTCGCGTGCGCGGCGATAGCGTTCGTCGTGGTCCAAGTGGTCATCCCATCCGAAGTTGAGAGCGGACGACCGCGCCGAGGAGCGTTGCTCGAGACCCGCCGCCGCAGGGGGGCGGAAAATTCGCCGCGCCCGTTCAGCTTTGCCTTCGGTTCCGCACCGAAAGGGCTCCCCTTACCGGGTTCAGCGTTTGGCGACCGCGCTCACCATCACGACCGTGGTCAACAATCCGCCGGCGATCGCGACTGTCGTCAAATAAGGATCATAGGCGACGTAGGGTTGAAGCCACCAATCGCGAGCACAGAGCCCAGCATAGGCGCCGAGCAGAGCATAGAAACCATTCCAATACGGACCCATTCCGTAACGGCCAACCATGTAGTCGATCGCGAAGCCCGCCAAAAAGAATACGACGACCGCCCCGAGCAGGAGCGCGACGAAGTCGAAATTTCCAAGATCTTCAACGAATTGAAACAAAGGCCAGTTCGACATTACCGCAGGTCCTCGTCCCGCCTCGACCGCAGCCGATCCCTTTTCCTTACGCTTGATTTCCTGCTGCGGCGTAAATGACACTGCGGCTAAGCGAAACCGTTGACCAAAGTCGAGTTGATTTTCACGCTTTCAAGCGCAATGGTTGATTGTGCGTCGCAATAGATAGGCCAATTCCAGTTCTGAGGCGGAAAGCGGGACCCTGAGCGAGCCATGAATACTCACCCCATGGCCGCCGAGTCGCCGGCCGCGGCGCCGAAAAAGGATCTCTACGAAATCGGCGAGATTCCGCCGGTCGGTCACGTGCCGGCGTCGATGTACGCCTGGGTCGTGCGCAAGGACCGGCATGGGCCGCCTGAACAATCCATGCAGGTCGAGGTCGTGCCGACTTGGACCCTCGACAGCCACGACGTGCTGGTTTTGGTGATGGCGGCCGGGGTGAATTACAACGGCGTCTGGGCGGCGCTCGGCGAGCCCGTTTCGACCCTCGACGTCCACAAGAACCCCTATCACATCGCCGGTTCCGACGCGTCCGGGATCGTCTGGGCGGTCGGCTCCAAGGTCAAGCGTTGGAAGGTCGGCGACGAGGTCGTGGTCCATTGCAACCAGGACGACGGCGACGACGAGGAATGCAATGGCGGCGACCCCATGTTCTCCGCCTCGCAGCGCATCTGGGGCTACGAGACGCCCGACGGCTCGTTCGCTCAGTTCTGCCGCGTGCAGGACCGACAGCTGATGGCCCGCCCGAAGCACCTGACCTGGGAGGAGGCGGCTTCCTACACGCTGACGCTCGCCACCGCCTATCGCATGCTGTTCGGCCACGAGCCGCACCGGCTGAAGCCCGGCGACAACGTGCTCGTCTGGGGCGCCTCGGGGGGATTGGGCGTGTTCGGAGTCCAGCTCTGTGCGGCGGCTGGCGCAAACGCGATCGGCGTCATCTCCGATGAATCGAAACGCGAGTACGTGATGTCGCTCGGCGCCAAGGGCGTCATCAACCGCAAGGACTTCAATTGCTGGGGACAGCTGCCGAAGGTCAATTCGCCCGAGTACAACGCCTATATGGCGGAAGCCCGCAAGTTCGGGAAAGCGATCTGGAGCATCACCGAGAAGAAGGACGTCGATACGGTCTTCGAACATCCGGGCGAGCAGACCTTCCCGGTGTCCTGCTTCGTGGTCAAGCGCGGCGGCATGGTCGTTTTCTGCGCCGGCACGACGGGCTTCAACATCACCTTCGACGCCCGCTTTGTCTGGATGCGGCAGAAGCGCATCCAGGGCTCGCATTTCGCCAATCTCAAGCAGGCCTCGGCGGCGAACAAGTTTGTGATCGACCGTCGCATCGATCCCTGCATGTCGGAAGTGTTTCCCTGGACGGCGATTCCGGCCGCTCACACCAAGATGTGGAAGAACGAGCACAAGCCGGGCAACATGGCGGTGCTCGTCAGTGCGCCCAAAACCGGCTTGCGCACGTTCGACGACGTGCTCGACGCGGCGCGAAGATAAGGCGGACCCATCAACCGAATGGGATTTGCCTTGCGTCGCGCCAGCCGGTAAAGCGGCTTTTCCCTGACGTCCCGCGGCTATCCGCGCGAGACCGCGCGACGGCGTTGAGCGAACGAAAGCAAATTAAGCGCATGGCCGCGACGCCAGACAGGGACCAACGAAAGCGGGAGGCGGCCGAACGGGCGCTTCAATTGGTCAGCCCGGGCATGAAGCTCGGGCTCGGCAGCGGCTCGACCGCGCGCCAATTCGTCGACCTGGTGGGCGAAAGGGTCAAAGCGGGTCTCGACATCCGCTGTGTCGCGACATCGGAGGCGACGGGCGCACAGGCTAAGGCGCTCGGCATTCCGCTTGCGACGCTCGACGAGATGTCGGAACTCGATCTGACGGTCGATGGGGCTGACGAAGTCGATCCCAAACTCAATCTGATCAAGGGCGGCGGGGGCGCGCTGTTGCGCGAGAAGATCGTCGCCTCCGCCTCGAAGCGCATGGTCGTCATCGCCGATTCAACCAAGATCGTGCCAAGGCTCGGCGCGTTTCCATTGCCCATCGAGGTCGTTCCTTTCGGCCTCGCGGCGACTAGACGACATATCGAGCGCGCCTTCGCGAAGCTGGGGCTGGCTGGGCCGATGCGGGTCCGAGGTGGCGAATCTTCACCTTTCATCACCGATGGCGGCCACTATATTCTTGACTGTTCGCTCGGCGCCATCCCGGACCCCAAAGCGTTGAGCGAGATCTTGTCGCCGATCCCCGGAATCGTCGAACACGGGCTTTTCGTCGGCCTCGCGCGCGCGGCGATCATCGCCGGCGACGAGGGCGTCGAAGTGCTTGGCGACCCGAACT
>DATDHT010000503.1:0-11240 GCA_036521435.1 Roseiarcus sp. | reverse complement strand
GACAGTGTACCGGAGGACGCGTCTGGGCTCACAGCTTCAAGAGCGTTCGGGAGTCGATAGAGATGACACCTCGCATCCGGAACCGCTTCGCCTTACCCCAAATCGCTGCGGTCGCGATGGCAGAGACGAGACTCGCCGTGCGGGCCATTCCCAACGTCCTTCGTTACCTTTTCCCGATAGTCGCATGGGCGATCGCTACGATTGCTTTAGGCATCGTTCTCGGCTTCTCCGCGGTCATTCTGCCGCCGATGGGCGCCTTTGGAATAGTCGCAGTCGCTGGACTGGTGCTGCTCTGGGTTATGCCAGATCTGCCCCTTGTGTCGCCGGGACTCATTCGCAAGGCGTTTTTCGTCATGTTGATCGCCGATCTTATCATTCCCTATTATTATACAGTCCAGTTCTCTGGTCTGCCTTGGATTTCTGCCCGCCGCCTTGCCACATTTACCCTCATCGCGCCGTTCCTTGTTGCGGTTGCAGCTTCGTCTGATGTCCGACGACACATTGGGGAGCGCGTTCGCGCCTCGTTGCTAGTTTTCATTTGCGCGACCGGCTTTCTTGCTGTGGCGGCACTCTCAGTTTTCACGTCGATAAGCCCGACGGAATCGACCTCCGCCTTAGTGGACGCGGTCCTATCTTGGTATGTGCCGTTCTTTGCCATGATTTATATAGTCAGGGACCACGATGACCTCGTATTTCTATTGAAAATCATCTGCCTCTGCGCGATACTCAACACCGGAGCGGGGGTCGTCGAGTTTTTCCTCAAGCACAACTTTTTCGTACAGATTTTTCCCACGAGTATGCTCGACGCGCTTATTGCAAATAATCCTACGCTTTCCGACCTTCTGCCCAGTCCCCAGCATTTCAGAAACGGTTTGTATCGAGCGAGCTCAACTTTCGTTACTCCGCTCTCTTTCGGAGAATTTGAAATCATCGTCATCCCAATCGGGCTCTTCTTCTTTCTGCACGGGGAGAAGCTTTTTGAGAAAGTCCTCGGTGGGGTCGTCGTCTTCGGTGGCCTCATAGGAATTTTCAGCTCGGGGTCACGAGGCGGATTTGTCGGTGTCATCCCATCCGTTGCCGTGTTTGTCGCCTTCTATTCGATTCGCAAAGCGATGAGCAGTAAAGGAAGTCTGGTCCCAGCAATTGCTGGTCTTCTCGGCATTATCGGCTTCGGCTGTGTCGTTGGAGCGATCGAAACCTCCCACAGCCTGCACGATATGGTGCTCGGTGGCGCCGCCCAGGCGAGCAGCACGGACGCGCGATACCTGCAGTGGACTGCGGGAACGCCATTCATCAAGTCAAATCCGATCACTGGCCACGGTTTCGGCCTGGGAGGTTACATCATCGGGATGCCCTCGATCGACAGCTACCTTCTGTCGCTCGTCGTCGAAACGGGGGTCCTCGGACTTGTCTTTTTCGTTGGCTTGCTCGTGCTTCCGGTTTGGTATGGCCTACGGAATTATCTCTCCGACATGTCGGAATCCGGCGCGTTAGCCGGCGCATTGGCCTGTAGCTTTATCGGATTCACCATCAACAGACTCGTTCTGTCGCAGAAGGAGAATCACATGCTGATTTTTTCCCTGCTCGCGATTGTGATCGTTCTGAACTACGAGTCTGCTCGGAAACGGGCTCCGCAGCGATCGGCCGATAAATCGTTGCGAAGTACATATCTCCGCGCGGGGAGTGTTTCACCCGGCAGACGGACGCGCCAAGCGAACCAGGTGGGCGCCAGTTAAGGCCGCGCCTCGATCGGC
This sequence comes from Roseiarcus sp., assembly GCA_036521435.1. Lineage (GTDB taxonomy): Bacteria > Pseudomonadota > Alphaproteobacteria > Rhizobiales > Beijerinckiaceae > Roseiarcus. The sequence goes on along the minus strand of DATDHT010000503.1, from coordinate 9,486 downwards.
CACTGCCTTCGAGACTTTCTCCCTTGGAAATAGCAGCGTCGCCGGACGCGAGCTGCATTAGGTCAGAGGGCGCCTTTCGGCCGCTGATCGGGGGAAGTATCCGTTCGCGAAGACATGAACACAGTTAGGCGATCCGCCGCGCCTCGCAGCACCGCGCGAATGGGCATAGCCTCCTCGGCGCCCGGCTCGAGCGCCGCCGCGAAAGTGGCGAGCTTCGCCTCGCCCTGGATCTCGAGTGCGATCGCCCGGGCGCGCAAGATCACGCGTCCAGTGAGGGTAAGGCGGGGCTCGGGCGCATCCGGCGCAACGATCGGGGCGACGAGCTGCCGAGCCGCCGGGTCCATCGCTTCGGCAAGCCCGTCCGCGCCAGGAAACCACGAAGCGGTGTGTCCATCGTCGCCCATTCCAAGCACCACCACATCGGCCGGCATCGGCAAATTGGCGATACGCGCGCTTGCCGCCGCTAGCTCCTGTTCCGCAGGCAATCGGACATCCGCAAGCGGCGTAAAGCTCGCGGCTTCCGCGCGGTTGCGCAGCAATCTCTCGCGCACCAGTCGAGCATTGGAGCGCGGGCTGTCGTCGGCCACGCGTCGCTCGTCGGCGAGCGTGATCGTAATCCGTGACCATTCGAGATCCGAATTCGAAAGCAGGTCAAAGAATCGAGCCGGCGACTTGCCGCCGGACACGATGAGCAACCCGACCCCTCGCGCCGCGACGCCCTCGCGCAGACGCTCCGCGGTCCAGTCGGCCAGCCCCTGAGCGAGCTCTTCGCCGTCTGCAAATTCGCGACGCTGGAAATCTTTTCCCATCACTCGTATTCCTCATTCCAGGTTCGCCCGTCGCGCTCGATCAAGGCGACAGACGCGTTGGGTCCCCATGTGCCCGCGGCATACGGGCGTGGCGGCTCGCCCGACTGGGCCCAGGCGTTGCGTATGGGATCGATGAACTTCCACGCTGCCTCGACTTCATCGCGTCGCATGAACAGAGCGGCGTTACCGCGCAGCGCATCCATAAGCAGCCGCTCATAGGCGTCCGCGGGGGCGGCGCCGAAGGCTTCAGCGAAGCTCATATCAAGCGGCACGTGCTGAAGCCGCATGTCGCCGGGGCCCGGTTCCTTGACCATCATCCACAGCTTGATCCCTTCGTCCGGTTGCACCCGCACCACCAGGCTGTTGGCGGGTATGCCGTCGGGATGCATCCCGAATATGACGTGCGGCAGACGGCGGAAGACAACAACGATCTCCGAAAAGCGTTGAGGCAGCCGTTTGCCGGTACGAAGATAGAACGGCACTCCCGCCCACCGCCAATTGGCGATGGCAAGTTTGAGAGCCACAAAAGTGTCCGTATCGCTCTCAGCCTTGCCGATATCCTGCAAATACCCGGGAACGGGGCCGCCGCCGGCAAAACCGGAGCGATATTGACCACGCACGGTAAGAGCCGCCGCGTTGGATTCGTCGATCGGCTGCAACGCCTTCAGGACTTTAAGCTTTTCATCCCGCAAGGAATCCGCTTCGAGCGAATTCGGCGGCTCCATCGAAACAAGGCAAAGGAGCTGCATCATGTGGTTCTGGACCATGTCGCGAATGGCGCCAGATTCTTCGTAATAATCGCCGCGTCCTTCAACGCCCAGGGTCTCGGCAACGGTGATCTGCACGTGATCGATGTGCGCGTTGTTCCAGAGCGGCTCGAGCAGGATGTTGGCGAAGCGAAGCGCCATGAGGTTCTGCACAGACTCCTTGCCGAGGTAGTGATCGATACGGAAGATATTTCGCTCGAGGAAAACCGAGCCGATCGCATCGTTGATGGCCGCCGCGCTGTCGCCATCTTTCCCGATCGGCTTCTCGACGATGATGCGCGAGTGCGCAGTGACGAGCCCTTCAGCCCCAAGACGCTTCGCTATAGGACAGAAGAGGTCAGGCCCGGTCGCGAGGTAATAAGCTCGGATTCGATCGTCGTCGCCAAGCAGCGACTTCAGATCCGCCCATCCGCCTTCGCTCGTGGCGTCAACCGCGACAAAGTCGAGCCGGGAGAGAAAGCGCTCCATCGCCGCGCCGTCGTTACCATCAACGGAACCGAACTTGATCAAGGTGTCTTTGACCGAAGCGCGAAAGGCGTCGCGATCGATCCGGCGCCTCGACGCTCCAATGATGCGAGTCGGCTCGGAGAACTGGTTGCTGCGCTCGCGATGAAACAGCGCAGGGTAGAGCTTCCGATGAGCCAAATCACCGGCGCCGCCAAAGACGACGAGATCGAATGGCTCGACCTTGACGATGCGTACGGTCATGACGCCTCTGTTCGGTCGCTGAGAGAAAAGGCAGTTGCTGGGACGGTCTCGGCGCCCTCACGGCTAAAGACTACCGGCGAACGCGCTCTTAGCCAAGTTCCCGCGTTTGGCGCCTTAACTCGCCTGCCTCATTCCTGCCTTGGACAGGTTTCTTGATCGAGAGTCGGATCGGGACAATATCGACGTCGCCCAAGCCACCGAGCAAGGCGAGCGAAGACCCGAGCGAACTCGTGAGCGACCGCAGCGGGTCTCGGAATAGAATCGAGGCTTTGTGATCGGCGCTGGAAGCCAGCAGGCGCAGTGGACTCTCGGCCAAAATTCTGCCCTATGGACTGACGACGGCGCGAGACGGCCGCGGGAGGCGACGACTTCATGTCTAGCCGCCGGGGATCGTGATGATCGACGTCGCTGAATCGACCCATCGGGAGGAAACCTGTGTCCAAGATGTCTGGATTGTTCACGTCCATCGCTGCTGCGGCGCTGTCTGTCGCCCTTATGGGCGGCCCGGTTCACGCCGGCGAAATCGTCGGGCTCGTCACGAAAACCAACACCAATCCCTTCTTTGTCAAAATGAAAGAAGGCTTCGAGGCCAAGGCCAAGGAGCTCGGTCTGACGCCTCAGGCGTACGCCGGCAAGTTCGACGGAGACAACGATGGAGAGGTGAGCGCGATCGAGCAGCTCATTGCGGCTGGCGCCAAGGGCATTCTGCTCGTGCCCAGCGACTCGACCGCGATCGTGCCGACGGTCGAGAAGGCCCGAAAGGCCGGCGTTCTTGTCATTACGCTCGATACGCCGCTCGACCCGGTCACCGCAGCCGACGCCAACTTCGCGACCGACAATTACAAAGCCGGCCAACTGATCGGGCAATGGGCCAAGGGCACCCTTGGCGATAAGGCCCCGAGCGCGAAGATCGCGACGCTCGACCTCGCGTCGAACGAGCCGACCGTCGACTATCTACGCCACAACGGCTTCCTCAATGGCTTCGGCATTGCGGTCAAGGATCCTAAACACTACGCGACGAGCGACAGCCCTCAGATCGTCGGCTCGGACGTGACGAAAGGGGCGACTGAAGGCGGCCGCAAGGCGATGGAGAACATTCTCCAGAAAGCCGACAAGATCGACCTCGTCTACGCGATCAACGAGCCGGCGGCCTACGGCGGCTACGCGGCTCTCAAGGCGGCCGGCAAGGAGAAGGACGTGCTGTTCGTCGCCGTCGACGGCGGCTGCCAGGGCGTCAAGTGGGTCAAGGAAGGCATACTCGGGGCCACCTCGCAGCAGTACCCGCTCTTGATGGCCGCCGATGGCGTCGAAGCCGTCGCCGAGTACATCAAGTCCGGCAAGAAGCCGATGAGTATGGACACTGGCGAGAAGCTGGTTACCGACAAGCCGGTTGCGGGCGTTCCCTCGATCACCTCCGAGGAAGCCATGAAGATCTGCTGGGGTTGATTTCCCCCTACGTTCAGAGCTTTAATTCGCTGAAATAAGAAGGATCCGCCGCGGTCACGCCTGCGGCGGATTCAAAAAAGACGAAAGAAGACCGAAAGCGAACGAGGTAGCGATGAGCGAAGCAACTGGCCGCCCTGCGCACCAGGAGTTCGAGAAAGCCCTAACCGGCGCGGCGGCGACGGTCGCCTCCTTCGACGAAGATCGCCTCACCCTCCTCCAGCGCACCCAGCGTTTCCTCCACGCCTATCCGACCGTTGTGCCTTTCGTCGTGCTTTTGCTCGGCGTGCTGCTGGGCGTCCTTGTCAATCCTTCGCGGTTCACTGCGGCGAGCAATTTCTCGACCATCCTTACCCAGGTGATGGTCATCGGAATTGTTGGCGTGGGCCAGACCCTCGTGATTCTGACGGCGGGCATCGATCTCTCGGTCGGCGTCATCATGGTCATCTCGTCGGTGGTGATGGGGCGTTTGGCCGTCTACGCCGGCGTTCCGACGTTGATCGCCTTCCCGATCGGCCTCCTGGTCGGCGCCGCTTTCGGTTATCTCAACGGTGTTTTGGTGACGCGGCTCAAGATGCCGCCGTTCATCGTCACTCTGGGGACACTCAGCATCATCGGGGCGCTTAACACCTATTATTCGCAAAGCGAAACCATCGGGATGCAGGACATCGAGGACAAGGCCTGGTTCCTGCAAATCATGGGCAATCAGATCACAATTGGCGGCGCTCGAATCATGTGGGGCACGTTCCTGATGCTCGCGGTGGCGGCGGTCGTTTGGTACGTCCTCAACCGCACCGCCTACGGCCGCCATATCTACGCGACCGGCGACGACCGGGAAGCCGCGCGGCTCGCGGGCATCAATACGGATCGTATTCTGCTCAGCGTTTACGTGTTCGCGGGCCTTATCGCGGGGATCGCCGGCTGGGCGCTGATCGGACGCGTCGGCGCCATCAGCCCGACGGCTGGCGAGAACGCCAATCTCGACAGCATCACCGCGGTCGTGATCGGCGGCACGTCGCTGTTCGGCGGCAGAGGGTCGATCATCGGCACGCTGGTCGGCGCGCTGATCGTCGGCGTCTTCCGCTCCGCCGTTTCCCTCGCCGGGCTCGATGTCCTGTGGCAGGAGTTCGCCATCGGCGTTCTCATCATCGTCGCGGTCGCTCTCGACCAGTGGATCCGGAGGGTGTCGAAATGAGCGTCGAACCGGCCCTCATGGCTCGCAGCCTCGTCAAGCGTTATGGGCGCGTGACTGCGCTCGATCACGCCGATTTCGAGCTCTTTCCAGGCGAGATCCTCGCGGTCATTGGGGACAACGGCGCCGGCAAATCGACGCTCATTAAGGCGCTCTGCGGTGCGGTCATTCCCGATTCGGGCGAGATTCGGCTTGGTGGAGAAGTCGTTCATTTCACCTCGCCGATCGCGGCCCGCGAGGCGGGCATCGAGACGGTGTATCAGACGCTGGCTCTTTCGCCGGCGCTGTCGATTGCCGACAACATGTTCCTCGGCCGGGAGCCACGGGCGCCAGGCATCATGGGCCAATGGTTCCGCGCGACGGATCGCGCCCGGATGGCGAAATTCGCGCGGGAAAAACTGAACGACCTTGGGCTGATGACGATCCAGAACATCCATCAGCCCGTCGAAACCTTGTCCGGCGGCCAGCGTCAGGGCGTGGCCGTGGCGCGCGCCGCGGCCTTTGCCAAGCGCGTCGTCATCATGGACGAGCCGACAGCCGCACTCGGCGTCAAGGAATCGCGTCGCGTTCTCGAACTGATTCTCGACGTCAAGAAACGTGGGCTGCCGATCATCCTCATCTCGCACAATATGCCCCATGTGTTCGAAGTCGCCGACCGTATTCACATCCACCGGCTGGGCCGCCGCTTGACGGTCGTGGACCCGAAAAAGGTCACGATGTCGGACGCCGTCGCGATGATGACCGGCGCCATGACCCCGCCCGTTGAAGCAGAAGCGGCCTGACGCGAACCGCCGAATGCAATGACGCTCGGCGCGCCCGCGCGGCGCTGGTCATGAAACCGCGATTTGCGTAAACGAGCCGCACGCGGTTGAATAGGGGCCGCGCCAACGACGCGGCGCCCTTCCAAAAAGGAACTGACGTCTGATGCGCTATCGACCGCTTGGCCGCACGGGCCAATATGTCTCGGAAATCTGTCTTGGGGCGATGACCTTCGACGGCGGCGCCGGGTTCTGGCGCGCCATCGGCGCCCTTGATCAGGCCGCCTCCACCAGGCTTGTCGCCCGCGCGTTCGAGGCGGGAGTCAATTTTATCGATACGGCCAACGTCTATTCCGAAGGCCAGTCCGAGGTTCAGGTGGGCCAGGCGTTGCGCGATCTTGGCGTCAAGCGCGAGGACGTCATCATCGCCACCAAGGTGCGGGGCCGCATGGGGCCAGGGCCGAATGCTGTGGGCCTCTCGCGCGGCCACATCATGGATCAGATCGTAGGCTCGCTGAAACGACTCGGGCTCGATCATGTGGATCTCTATCAGATCCACGGATTCGATCCCGTGACGCCGCTCGAGGAGACCTTGCGCGCGCTCGACGATTGCGTGAGCCGCGGCCTCGTCAGCACGATCGGCTGCTCGAACCTCGCCGCGTGGCAGATCATGAAGGCGCTCGGCATTTCCGACAAAAGCGGGTTTGCGCGCTTCGAGACGGTGCAGGCCTATTACTCGATCGCCGGACGCGAACTCGAGCGCGAGATCGTGCCGGTGGTCGAGGATCAGGGCCTTGGCGTAATGGTGTGGAGCCCGCTCGCCGGCGGATTCCTCTCCGGCAAATACACGCGCGACAAGCGCGGCGACAACGATTCTCGCCGCACATTGTTTGACTTTCCCCCGGTCGACAAGGAGCGCGCCTACGACATCATCGACGTCATGGTGCCGATAGCAAAGACGCACGGCTCCTCGGTGGCGCGGGTTGCGCTCGCCTGGCTCCTGCAGCGCAAGGGCGTGATGAGCGTCATCATCGGGGCGAAGTCCATCGAGCAGCTCGACGACAATCTCGCTGCGGCGGAACTCATGCTTACGCCGGAAGAGATCACGAAACTGGACGAGGCGAGCGCGCTCACGGTTGAATATCCAGGCTGGATGCTGGCGCGGCAGGCCGAAGGCCGCGTGCCTGCGCCGAAGAAGGCGTAAGGATCTTCGCCGTCCGCGCCGGGCGGCGATTTCAACGGGAGGACGCAATTGCGCAAGGTCAAGTGGGGCGTGATCGGCGTCGCCAAGATCGCCACCGAAAAGGTCATCCCTGCGATGCAGCAGGGCGAGATCTCGGAGATTGCAGCGATCGCCTCGCGCGATCTCGGCAAGGCGCAGTCGGCGGCGAAGCAGCTCGATATTCCGCGCGCTTATGGCTCCTATGAGGAGCTACTCTCTGACCCCGAGATCGAGGCGGTCTACAATCCGCTGCCCAACGAGGAGCATGTTCCCTGGACGATTCGCGCGCTTGCGGCCGGAAAACATGTGCTTTGCGAGAAGCCGATCGCGCTCGACGCCGAGGAAGCGCGCCAGCTGATCGACGCGCGCAAGAGCTCCGGCAAGCTGGTCACTGAGGCCTTCATGGTGCGGTTCCACCCGCAATGGCGCCGCGCGCGTGAGCTTGCGCGGGACGGAACGATCGGGGAAGCGCAGGCGATCCAGACCTTCTTCACCTACCGCCTGCTCGACCCCGACAATGTGCGCAATCGGCCTCCCGGCGGCGGCGGGATGTACGACATCGGCTGCTACGCCATCCTGACCGCGCGCTACATTTTCGGCGCGGAGCCAATCCGGGTCGTCGCGACGATCGACTGGGACCCGAAATTCAAGACCGACCGGCTTGCGAGCGCGCTTCTCGAGTTTCCCGGCGGGCGCCAGCTGACCTTCGCCGTCGGCACGCAATCGTCGGCGCACCAGCGCGTGACGATCATGGGCGACAAGGGGCGGATCGAGGTCATGATCCCGTTCAACGCCCCGATCGACCGCCCAACCGAGATCGCCATCGACCCTGGCGCCGATCTCATCGGCGGCGGGCGACGGGTCGAGACCTTCGCCGTCTGCGACCAGTACACGCTGCAGGGCGACGCCTTCTCGCGCGCGATTCTGGACGGGACGCCGCTCGAGTTCGGAATCGAGGATGCGATCGCCAACATGGCGGTGATCGACGCGCTGTTCCGCTCGGCCAAGAGCGGAACCTGGGAGAAGCCGTAGCCAGGCGGGGGCCGGGCGTTCCGCGTTTGCAGGGATCGGCTCGTCGAGTTGAAGCGCCGTTCGGAGAGAGGCGCGGGCCGCGGGCGTAGGGCTCTAGCCGCCATTTTACCGGCGCCCATCATGTTTTCAGTGGGTTAGGATCCCTTTTAGTTTCGCCCCGAAAAACCGCGCCGTTCGGCCTCCGGCGCGCTTCATATACATTTTTAAAATGTTATCTGCATCGAAAAGCCTCGCCTGATGCGCCCACTTGTCCGTAGGCGCGATGAATGGCTCGCCGCCCAACTCATGCCGGCTGCGGCTTGGCCCCTCGCGTTTGCCGACAGCTAGCTAGGCCGAGCCCGGCGAAGCCCAGCAACAGCATTGCCCAGGTCGATGGCTCAGGAACCGCGCCACCGATGAAAAAGGTGCCAAACCCGTCGGTGATCGTCAGCTCAATGTGGGGTCCGAAGAAACCTAGATTGATGACGGTATCATCACCAGCGTCGCCGCTGAAAATTTGTGCGCCGTTGACAGTAATGTCGGCAAAACCGTCGATAGCGCCAAGAAGCAGGTGGCCTTGAAAACGGAAATCGAATGTCGAGGAGCCTGATTCCAGAACTGAGGCCCCGAAAATCTCGTCTCCGGGTCCCAGCAACGCTTCGGCGACATTGTTCGCGCCATCAATCAGCGTCGTGGAAGGCCTTGTCGGGAAGGGCGATCGAGATGGCGGTGAAAAAGAGTTGGGGTCAACGAAAGTCTGAGCCGCGCCGCCCTGCGCGATCGCGTCGGCCGCCCCGAAGATGCCGAATATGTCCTCAGCGTTCGATTGAACGCTGACGCCACCAAAGCTGGTCTTCGCGGCAGCCTTCGCGGTGCCCGTCAACTGCTCAAACGAAAGGGAACTGATGGTCGACAACGCTTGAGCCATCGCGCCGTGCTCGGTCTCGGCGCTCGACGATGCATTGGCGGGGTTAGAAACGATGCCCGCATTGGCGACCGCTGTGGCAAACGCGCCCCCGCCGCCTGTCGCCGAGGCATCGGCCGTCGCCGTGGCGGCGACGGGGTTAGCACCGACGGGTGACATGCCGGCGTCGCGACGGCTGTGGCACCCGCGCTCCCGCCCCCTGTCGCCGACGCATCGGCCGTCGCCGTCGCGCTGCCTCCGGCTGCAGTACCAAAGCCGCCCTCTCCGTAGTTGCCGCCCGTGGCGTTCGCGGACGAGAACGCGGCGCCAGAACCCGTGGTTTTGGCCGTGCTGATGGCGGTGGCGTCGCCCCCGGGGGTGTCGTCGTTTTCGCCGATTGAGCCTCCGCCATTACCGCCCGTCGCTGTAGCGGAAGCCGCAGCGCCGCCAGTTGCCGAAGAGGCCGTCGCGATTGCCGTTGCGGGTTGGCCCGGCTCGGCGGGGATGTCACCGAAGCCGTCTCCAAAGCCGGGAGCGCCGTCGGCGCCGATTACGGTGACGGTGTCGTTGTCAGCAGCGCGAACCCCGGCGGCGCTGGCCGTCATAAGGGCCAAGGAAAGCCCGGTGGTCTGCAACAGCCGCATCAAGAATGAGCGGTGAAGCAGGCGAGAA
>DATDHT010000502.1:0-7723 GCA_036521435.1 Roseiarcus sp. | reverse complement strand
CTTGGCGCCGGCGTCGGATCGGTCATCGCGGCGATCGCCATCATCGACTGGACGCGCTTCTGCCGGGTGGTGCGCGCCGAGACGATGGCGCAGGCGGAAGCCGACTATGTGACGGCGGCCCACGCCATCGGCTTCCCGCCGTTCCATATCCTTGTGCGCGAGATTCTGCCAAACGTGGTCCCAGCGCTCCTGGCGCTGGTGAGCCTCGAAATGGGCATTGCGGTCATCGTCGAAGCGATCCTGTCATTCGTCGGCCTGTCGGTGTCGTCCGACACGCCAACCTGGGGCGGCATGATCGCAGAAGGCCGGCAATTCATTCATCAGACCTGGTGGGTGTTCGCGGCACCGCTTGCCACACTGTTTGCGACCGTCCTCGCCTTCAATCAGCTCGGCGACGGATTGCGGCGCGCGCTCGATCCGGTGCTCAGGCGATGACGGCGCCGATCCTCTCCATTCGCGGCCTGAGCGCGGTCTCGGAACTCGGAGACGCGCAGCCGATCCTGCGGAACGTGAACCTCGATCTCACAGCCAGCGAAACGCTTGGGCTCGTCGGCGAAAGCGGCGCCGGCAAGTCAACGATCGCCAAGGCGTTGCTTGGCGTGCTGCCGCGCACGGTGAGGATAACGCACGGCAAAATCCTGTTTGAAGGGCGAGACCTGAGGGCATTGCCGCGGCGCGAAACGCGCGCGATCTTCGGCGACGCCATCGCGCTCGTGCCCCAGGACCCGATGACTGCGCTGAACCCGGGCCGGCGCATCGAGGCGCAACTGACCGACGGCCTGCGGCTCCGTCGGGGTATGAACGCAGGCGAGGCGCACAAACGCGCGCTCGAGCTGCTCGCCGAGGTCCACATCCAAGACCCGGAGCGGGTGCTGCGCGCCTATCCGCATCAATTGTCCGGCGGGATGCGGCAGCGCGTCCTGATCGCAGCGGCGTTCGCGCTCGAGCCGAAGATCATCGTCGCCGACGAACCGACAACGGCGCTCGACGTGACGGTGCAGAAGCAGATACTGCGGCTCATGCGCCAGATGCAGCAGGCGCACGGCACCGCCGTCATCTTCGTGACCCACGATCTTGGCGTCGTGGCGCAGATCTGCGACCGGGTGACATTGCTGTTTGCCGGCGCAGTCATCGAGTCCGGCCCGACCGCGGACATCCTGTCGTCGCCTCGCCATGCCTACACGCGCGCCCTGATCGCGGCGGGGCCGCGATACGATCGGCCCGACGCGAGGCTTACGCCCGTGCCCGAAGCTTTGGTCGCTGAGCTGCGGCTTGAAGTCATGGGTGTGGGCCGCTAGGCCGTCGCATGAGTGACGATCTCTTCGTCGCGACCGGCGTCGAGGTCGCCTATGGGGGAAAACGGCGCCTGAACGGCGAACGTGTGGGCGGCGTCAAAGTCCTGCATGGCGTCGACCTCAAGATAGGACGAGGCGAGACCGTTGGCATCGTGGGCGAATCGGGCTCGGGCAAAACAACGCTCGGGCGCGCGCTCATGCGGCTCATCGACATCGACGCTGGCGGGATCGCCTTCGATGGGCAGGACATCTCCCAACTTCCGGAGCCGCAAATGCGGCCGCTCAGGCGGCGCATGCAGATGATTTTCCAGGACCCGATGACTTCGCTCAACCCGCGCCACACGGTCAGGCGAATCCTCGTCGAGCCGCTCCTCTTTCATCGTGTCGCGCGCGATCATGCCGACGCCGAGCGCCGGGTGCGGGCGTTCTTCGATCGCGTCGCGCTGCCGCTCGCCTGTCTCGACCGGACGCCGCACGAGCTTTCCGGCGGGCAGCGCCAGCGCGTCGGCATCGCCCGCGCCGCGCTGCTCGAGCCGGACTTCGTGCTCGCCGACGAGATCGTCTCCGGCCTCGACGTGTCGACGCAGGCCCAGGCGCTCAATCTTCTTAAAGATTTGACGCGCGACCTCGGTCTCGCCATGGCGTTCATCAGCCACGACCTCTCGGTCATCCGAGCCGTTTGCGACCGGGTCTATGTCATGAAGGCAGGGCAGATGGTCGAAGAGGGTCGCTGCGAAGACGTCTTCGCCGCGCCCAAGACTCGCTACACCCGGCTCCTGATCGAGGCCATCCCGCTGCCCGAAATCGACCCCGGCTGGCTCGATCGGGACGTGGCGCCGGAGACCGGTTGAATGCGCATGGGCGGCAAAGCGACAAGACTGCGCTTCGCGGTTGAAGTTGGCTGGAAAAGACCGTTTACTTCAATCGGGATGGGCGACGATTGAGCGAAGCTGGCTCGACGCAATGGCTTGCCCCTGAATTTCGGCGGAGGATTGGCGCAATGAAGATAGGGATGCAAGGGCTCATCGGCCTCGGCCTGGCGCTCGTGGCGGCGTCGGGCGCAACCGCCGCTGACAAGCCGGTTTTCGGCCTCGTCATGTCCTTCAGTGGTTGGTTCCAGCCGATCGATGCGGACACGATCGCCGGCGCCAAGCTTGCCGTCGACGACATCAATGCAGCGGGCGGGGTGCTGGGTCAGCCCATCGAGATCGTTCAGTTCGACAACAAATCCGATCCGCCGCTCGGCGCGGATGGCGCGATCGACGTCATCCATAGGGGCGCGAAAGCGATCCTCTTTCCGTCCGATTTCGATTTTGGCGCGCCCGGAGCCTACGTCGCGCAGCAGAACAACGTGATCGCGTTTTCGGCCGCTTCCGATCCGAAGTTCGGCGTCGCGGGCGTTGGCCCCCTCGCCTACTCCGTCTCCAACGCCGCGCAGGCTCAAGGGGCGCTGATGGCGGAATGGGCCTATAAAACGAAGGGCTGGCGCACCGGCTACGTTCTTCTCGACAACACGATTTCCTACACGAAGTCGCTCTGCGGCAGCTTCGCGACTCGATGGAAGGAACTCGCCGGCGATCAGGCGCTGCTCGGACAGGACACGTTCCTCAACGGCGATCCCTCGATCGCCGCGCAAGTCACGCGGATCACCTCGCTGCCGAAGCCGCCCGATCTGATCTTTCTCTGCTCCTACGCGCCCGGAGGCCCAAGCGCGATCCGCCAGCTTCGTTCGGCGGGCATCGATGCGGCGATCCTCACCGGCGAATCGATGGACGGCGACTACTGGATCGGCAGCGTGCCGAACCTCAGCAACTTCTACGTCGTCAACTATGGCTCGAAATATGGCGACGATCCCAGCGCCGACGTCAACGCCTTCTTCAAGAAGTTTGAAGCCAAATACGGCAAGAAGGCCGACGTCTCCTACGGCCTGCGCGGCTACTCGGCCGTTCAAGCGTGGGCCAAGGCAGCCAATTCCGCGGGCTCTTTGGACGGCGACAAGGTGGCGGCGGTGCTCGACACGTTCAACAAGGCGCCGCTTGTGATCGGCCCCACGACTTGGACGCCGACCTTGCACATCGCCACCGACCGGCCGATGTCGATTATCGGCGTGAAGGATGGCAAGTTTACTGCCGAAGGCCGGTACTCGCTCGATAAGGTCCCGCCGCTTTAAGCGGCTTTATCGATGGCGCTCGTCGCCGAAGGCGTTTCCGTTCGCTTCGGCGGCCTGGCGGCGATCGATGACGTCTCGTTCACGCTCGAGCCCGGCGAAATCGTCGGCCTGATCGGGCCCAACGGGGCGGGAAAAACGACGCTCGTCAATGTCCTGACCGGCTTCCAGAAGCCGAGCGCGGGCGAGGTCCGCCTTGACGGGCGCCGGTTTGACGGTGCGGCGCCCGACGCTTTTGCCAGAGCCGGAATCGCGCGCACCTTTCAAGCCGTGCGCCTGTTCAAGGGGCTCAGCGTCTCGGAGAACCTCGAAGTGAGCTTGGTGGCGAATGGCCTCAGCCGGAGACGCGCACGCGAGCGCGCCAAGGCGCTCTTGGCCGAGTTTTTGCCAGGAGATCGCGGAGGCATGCCCGCCGCCGCATTGACCTACGGCGAGACGCGCAACGTGGGAATTGCCCGCGCGCTGGCGCTCGAGCCGAGCTATCTCCTGCTTGACGAGCCGGCCGCAGGCATGGCGGCCGCGGAGGCGGAAGATCTGAGGCAAGCCATCGTTCGGGTCCGCGCCGTTTATGGCTGCGGCATCCTTGTCGTCGAGCACAACATGGCGCTCATCTTTGCGCTCTGCGACCGAATCCACGTGCTCGGCAGCGGGATGACGTTCGCAGTCGGCTCGCCGGACGAAATCAGCGCCAACCCGACGGTGCGCGAGGCTTATCTCGGCGTGTCGGAGAGCGCGTCCGCATGAGGCCGGCTGGCGAAACGATCCTGCGCGTCGAGGATCTCACGATTCGCTACGATGCCGTGACCGCCGTCAAAGAGGCGGCGTTCGAGGTCGGCGCTGGCGAGATCGTCGCCATCATCGGCCCGAACGGCGCCGGCAAGAGCTCGCTCCTGTCGGCGATCGCCGCGACAACACCGAAGGCGGGTGGTCGCATCGAAATCTGCGGCCGCTCGAGCGATGGTGTCCCTCGCAGCGAAATCGTGAGGCTTGGCGCCGCGCTGGTTCCAGAGGGGCGGCAAATTTTCACCACGCTCTCGGTCATCGAAAACCTCAAGCTCGGCGCCACGATCCGCCGCGACGGGGAGATTGCGTCCGATCTCGAGGCGGTGTTCGCCGAGTTTCCCGTTCTCGCCGAGCGGCGCCGGCAAATGGCTGGACTGCTCTCAGGCGGCGAGCAGCAGATGCTCGCGATCGGGCGCGCGCTCATGTCCCGACCGCGCCTGCTCATGCTGGACGAGCCATCGCTCGGCCTTGCGCCGATGCCGATCGCTCGCGTCTACGAGAAGCTGACGGCGATTCGATCCCGCGGCGTCGCGATTCTCGTCGCCGAGCAGAACGCCGCGCGCGCCTTTACGGTCGCCGATCATGTTCTCATCATGAGTCACGGCCGTTTCAGCTTGAGCGGGCGCCCCGACGAGATTATGGCGCATCGCGATTTCGACGGCGCCTATTTTGGCGTGGCGATGAGGGGGGCGAGCTGGTCCTGATGAAAGAGGCCGCACAAGTCCTCATCGACGCCGTCAGCGTGGGTGGTCTCTACGCTCTCACGGCTCTCGGAATCGGCATGATCTTCGGAGTGATGAGGCTGGTCAATTTCGCTCATGCCGATCTGATTACCTTCGCGGGCTACGCGATTTTCCTATTCTTCGCCCAATCAACGGCGCTCGCCGTCGTCGGCGCCGCGCTCGCCGCTATCGTCCTCGCGCTCATCATCGAACGGGCCGCATTCAGGCCGCTCCGAGGCGCCAATCCGGAGACCCTGCTCGTCTCGTCGTTTGCGGTGAGCTTTTTTCTTGAAAAGACATTGATCATGATCGTGGGGGCGCGTCCCAAGGGCGTCGATTTCCTGCCGGGATTGGCGCGGCAGGTCGAGGTCGCCGGCGTCCGCCTGCAACTCCTGCATCTCGTCACGATCGCCGTGAGCCTTGCGCTTCTCGGCGGGACGACCTGGCTCTTGCGCGCGACCCGCCTCGGCCTCGAGATGCGCGCGGCCGCGGAGAATTTTCGGATGGCTGAGGCGCTCGGCGTTCGGGCGAACCACGTCATCGCCGCCG
The DNA here is from genome assembly GCA_036521435.1 of Roseiarcus sp. Classification (GTDB taxonomy): domain Bacteria; phylum Pseudomonadota; class Alphaproteobacteria; order Rhizobiales; family Beijerinckiaceae; genus Roseiarcus. The sequence continues at coordinate 2,207 of DATDHT010000502.1, read as the reverse complement.
CTTTCGCGATTAGCGGTCTCCTGGCCGCCGCCGTCGCCTGCATGATCGTCGCGCAGACGGGCCTCGTTCAGCCTCGGATGGGGCTCCAGCTCGTCGTCATCGCCTTCGTCGGCACAGTCATTGGCGGTCTCGGCAGCTTGCCCGGAGCGGCGATCGGCGGCTTTTTCGTTGGCGTCGGCTCGATCCTTCTGCAGGCCTTGCTGCCCGAGCCTCTCCGGCCATTCCGGGAGGCGTTCGTCTTTATCGTTGTTGCGCTCGTTCTGATCGTTCGTCCGCTCGGCCTGTTTCCGTCGCGCAGCCTGCGACACCGCATATGACCGCACCACTTCGAGAACGCGCCGCGCGTCTTGCGCCCTTGGTCCTGCTCGTCGCGCTCGTCATTGTGGTCGCATGTGTTGCGGCGTTCGCGCCGATCATTCTGCAAAGACGCGTGACCCAGGCCCTCATTATGCTGGTCGCCGTCGTTGGCCTCTACGTCTTCGCCGGCAACTCGGGCGTCTTCTCTTTTGGCAACGTCGGCTTCATGGCGATCGCCGCCTATGTGTCGGCGCTCCTGACTATGACCCCTGGCCAGAAGTTGGTGTTCCTGCCCGATCTGCCGAAACTCCTGGCTGAGCAGCACTGGCCCGCGCCCGCAGGCGCGCTCGCCGGCGGAGTGACGGCGGCCGGGATCGGCGCGCTCGTTGGCTTTCCGCTCATGCGCCTGTCCGGCATTTCGGCGAGCATCGCCACGTTCTCGATTCTGGTCGTCGTTTATGTCGGGCTTGGCAACTGGACCACGATTACTGGCGGCCAGAACTCGCTCATGGGGCTGCCCAACTATGTCGGCCTTTGGACGGCGGCGATCTGGGCCGCCGTCGCCATTGCAATCGCCTTCGCCTATCAGGAGTCGCGGAGCGGATTGCTGTTGCGCGCCTCGCGCGAGGACGAAGTCGCGGCGAGGGCCGCGGGCGTCGATATCGTGCGCCAGCGCTGGATCGCCTTCATTCTCAGCGCCTTCTTGAGCGGCGTCTCCGGCGTGCTGCTCGCGCATTTTCTCGGCACGGTTCGGGTCGAGACCTACTATCTCGACCTGACCTTCCTCATCATCGCGATGCTGGTGATTGGCGGGGCGGGCAGCCTCACTGGCGCGGTCGTCGGCGCGCTCGCCATATCGGCTCTGACCGAAGCGTTGCGCGAGGCCGAGGTGGGCTTTTCGATCGGCGGGATGCATCTCGCGGCGCCAGCCGGACTCGGAGACACCGCTCTGGCTCTGCTCATGCTCATCATCCTTCTTTATCGGCCTAAAGGCATTGCCGGGGGCCGCGAAATCGGCTTTCCTTCGCCAAGTGCGCCCGTGGCCGGACGCAATGACGTCCCGTCGCCCAATTCCTTCTCGAACGACGAACGCGAATAGACCCATGAACGAGACGCCGCCGCCCCCGAACGTCGATCCAAGCGCGCTGAGCGAGCTTGCCAAGGGCGTTTTTGTGATCGGTGACAGGCGAGTTCCCCTGACGCCGAATATCGGCATCGTCCTTGGCGACGACGCGGCGCTGGTCATCGATGCTGGCATGGGGCCCGCGAACGGGGCCAAGGTGTTTGAAGTCGCCAAAGACTTGGCGGGGCCGCGCAAGCTGATCCTGACCCTCACCCACTTCCATCCGGAGCACGGCTACGGCGCGCAGGCTTTCAAAGGCGCAGCCAAGATCCTCTACAATGTAGCGCAGCGCGACGAGCTCGCGCGCAAGGGCGAAGCTTTTCTTGGCATGTTTCGCACGTTCGGGCCGGCGGTCGCCGCAGCCCTCGAAGGGACGACAATCGTCGAGCCGGACGAAGTCTATAGCGGGTCGAGCGCCACGATCGATCTGGGCGGGCGCAGCGTCGAACTGCGTGCAGCAGGCAAGGCGCATACGCTCGGCGACCAGACCGTGCATGTGCCCGATTGCGGCGTGGTCTTCATGGGCGACCTGGTCGAGGAACGGATGTTCCCGATCTTTCCGTGGTTTCCGCCGGACGAAACTGACATTGACGCGGCGAATTGGGCGCGCGTGCTCAAAGCGCTCGACGCGGAGGCGCCGCGCATTGTGGTTCCCGGGCATGGCGCGCAGGGCGGCGTGGCGATCGTCCGGACGGTGCGCGACTACATGGTCGGCCTCGGTCGACGCGTGAAGTCACGCCGCGACGGGGAAGATGACGCCGATGCGATCGTTGCGACGCTTGGTCCC
>DATDHT010000501.1:0-7337 GCA_036521435.1 Roseiarcus sp. | reverse complement strand
CCGCAATGGCATGGGGCGGAAATCCACTATTCCGGAACGCCGGAGCTCATGGAGCGATACGCCGGCCTAGCCGCGGACTGTGGCGCACGCATCGTTGGCGGCTGTTGCGGCAATACGCCCGCCCATGTCGCGGCGATGCGGCGCGGGCTCGACGCGCACAAAGCCGGGGCGCGTCCGGACGTGGAGGCGATTGTCGCGGCGCTCGGCCCTCTCGTCGCGCCGCCCGCGGCCGAGACCGGCGTCAGTCGGCCGCGCCGGCGGGAACGGACGTGAACTCGAAGGCCCAGCAGCGCGCCTGGAGTCACGCGCCTGAGCGCGATGAAGTCGAGCTAGAAGGCATCCCGGTTGAAGCGGCGCCCCCCGCTCCGCTTGTTGCGCCCGAAGGCCTGCAGGTCTTCGACGTCGGCGAAGAGAACGTGGGCGAGCGGCTCGACCGGTTCCTGGGCCAGGCGGCGGCCGCACGGCGAATCGCGCTGTCGCGCACCCGGCTCAAGGCGCTGATCGAGGCCGGCGAGGTGAGGATCGACGAAAGCGTTGCCCGCGATCCTTCGACGCGGGTTTCCGCGGGCGCGCGCATCGCCTTCGAGGCCCCGGCGCCAGCGGATTCGCCCCTTGTCGGCGAGGACATCCAGCTCGCGGTGGTTTACGAGGATGAGCATCTGATCGTCATCGACAAGCCGGCTGGGCTCGTCGTCCATCCGGCGCCGGGCCATGCGGCCGGCACGCTGGTCAACGCGCTGATCCGCCATTGCGGAGCGAGCTTGTCGGGCGTCGGCGGGATCAGACGGCCCGGAATCGTGCACCGGCTCGACAAGGACACGTCGGGGCTTCTGGTCGTCGCCAAAACGGATGCAGCGCATCGGGGCCTGGCTGAACTCTTTGCCGATCATGGCCGCACCGGCTCCTTGATGCGCGAATATCTGGCGCTGGTCTGGGGCGGCTTCGATGCGGGCGCCGGCAAGGTCGTTGCGCCGATCGGACGCGATCCGCGCCATCGCGAGAAGATGACGGTCGTAAAGGAGGACCGAGGCCGTCACGCCACGACCCATTGGCGGCTCGAGGAAAACCTCGGCCCTGCAAGCCTGATTGCATGTCAGCTTGAGACAGGGCGGACCCATCAGATTCGGGTCCACATGGCCTCGATCGGCCATCCGCTGCTAGGTGATTCGGTCTATGGTTCGGGGTTCAAGACCAAGGCCGCCCTGCTGGAGAGCCGCGCCGTCTCCGCGCTCGCCGCTCTCGGACGACAGGCGCTCCACGCTTCCGTCCTGGGTTTCGACCATCCGGCAACCGGCGAGACGCTTCGCTTCGAGAGCGCGCCGCCGAAAGATTTTGCGAGGTTGCTCAAAGCATTACGAGCAACGCGGGCGGCCTGACGCCCTTATACGCCGAGGCGTTGCTGAAACAATTTCATACGGGCAGCGAATAAGTGTCTAGGCGCGGCCCTTTTTCGGCCACGCTTGCTCGACCAGAATATGTTTAACCGGCCCAAGCGCCGACGGAGACGGTCGACAGCCGGGCTCCCAATCAGAGGAAAACATGGCCGCGTCGCTTCCCATCATTGCGGGCGAGTCGGGACTTGCCCGTTACCTGCAAGAGATCAAACGATTCCCGATGCTGGAGCCGCAGGAGGAATTTATGCTGGCCAAGCGCTGGCGCGAACATGGGGATCGCGAGGCGGCGCACAAGCTCGTCACCTCGCATCTCCGGCTCGTCGCCAAGATCGCCATGGGCTATCGCGGCTACGGCCTGCCGATCGGCGAGGTCATCTCCGAGGGCAACGTCGGCCTCATGCAGGCGGTCAAGCGCTTCGAGCCGGACAAGGGCTTCAAGCTCGCGACTTACGCCATGTGGTGGATTCGCGCCTCGATCCAGGAATACATCCTGCGCTCGTGGTCGCTCGTGAAGATGGGCACGACGGCGAGCCAGAAGAAGCTGTTCTTCAATCTGCGCAAGGCCAAGAGCCGGATTTCCGCGTTCGAAGAGGGCGATCTGCGGGACGATCAGGTCGAAGTGATTTCGAAGCGGCTCGGCGTCGGCAAGCAGGATGTGATCGACATGAACCGCCGTCTCGGCGGCGACGCCTCCCTCAACGCGCCGCTGCGCGAGGGTGGCGAGGGCGAGTGGCAGGATTGGCTCGTCGACGACAGCACGGATCAGGAAACGCTGCTCGCCGACCGCGAGGAATCAAACGTTCGCACGGATGCGCTGCGCTCCGCATTGAGCGTGCTCAATCCCCGCGAGCGGCGCATCTTCGAGGCCCGCCGGCTGGCTGACGACCCGATCACGCTCGAGGAGCTCTCGACCGAATTCGACGTGTCGCGTGAACGCGTGCGGCAAATCGAGGTGCGCGCATTCGAGAAGGTGCAGCAGGCGGTGAAGGCCGGGGTCGCCAAGGCGCAGGCGCCAAGAAATCGCCTGCCCGCGCCGCTGCCGGCGCGGTGACGGGTGGCCGTTGGCGCGTCCCGCCCGGCCGCTTCCCGTAGAAATTGTCGCGCGGCGTCGAAGAATCTGAAATAGGCTGGGCGTAATCTCGGGTTATCCTCGCTGAACCGAACAGGCCGCGTCCCATGCCTTCCATCCGATTTCGTTCGCGCCGTCGCCTTGCGCCTTTGTTGCTGGCCGCGACGCTCCTGTGGGCGGTCCCTGCGCTGGCGGGCGACAAGCCCGCGACGCCCGAGGGCGCCGAGGCGCTGAAAGCCCTCATTGCAAAATATCTGCCTGCCGCGCAGGCCGGCGCCAATCCGCTGGTGACGGTCAAGCCGGACGGCTCGCGTTATCTCGTCTCGGCCGACCTCAGCGCCCTCAATGCGCTCCTCGCTGAGACGGGCATTTCCTATGATCCCGCCGTCATCGTCTACCAGGCGGTCGAGCAGGACGACGGCCATTGGCGGATCGCCATGGATTCGCTTCCCCGCATCGGCTTTCATTCCAAGGACGCGACCGGCGCCATCGAACTCACGAACTTTCGCGCGGGCGCGCTGATCAGTCCGGCCATCGCATGGCTTCTCTCCGGCTCGGCAAACATGGACAAAGGGACTTTCCAGATCCAGAACCCGAAGATCACCCAGACGATCGATTTCGGCCCGGTTCAGGAGACGATCGCGACCAGTGTGGGCGGCGACGGCTCCGTGTCGACACAGGTGAAGGAGGAGATTGCCGAGCTCAGCCTCAAAGCGGTTGGATCCGGCGAAGGCGACCCGCCGATCAATTTCAGCGGCAGGGCGGAAAAGGCGCTTATCAGTCTTGGCGTCGAGGGCTTCAAGAGCCGCAAGGCGTTCGACCTCTGGGGCCTGCTCGCGGCTCATCCCGCGCGCGCCGATCTCGCCGCGCACGAAGCCGAGCTCAAGGGCCTGCTCAAGGACCTGGCGGCGCCAGGCCTCAAGCTCGACGAGGGGATCGAAGCGCGGAAGACCGTGATCACCGCTTCGCTCGGCGCGATCGCGCTGGCGGATGTCAAATATCAGCTCGGCGCGGCCAACGCGGGGCCGCAGAGCGCGATCAACCTCAGCCTTTCAGCCGACGGCCTGAGCCTGCCGGTCGGCCTTCTCCCCCCCAATGCGGGCGCATTGACGCCCTCGAAGATCGATATTGCGGCCAAGCTCAAGGGCATCGACCTCAGTGCGGCCGCCAACGAGTGGATTTCCGATCTCAGTCTGCAGGGCGAGGGACCCCTCCTCTCCGATGACAACGCGGAGAAGGTCGAGGCCGCTTTCATAAGCGCGGGTCCGGTCCAGATCGAGCTCGCCCCCTCGCATGTGATCGCGCCAGCGGTCGACGCGGACTTTTCCGGCTTGATCCGCCTCGACCACAGCAAGCCGACCGCGGCGATCACGATCCACGCGCGGAGCTTCGACAAGACCATGGCGGCGGTCAAAGACCTGGGCCCGGACATCTCGGCCAAGGCCATGCCGGGCCTGGCGCTGGCCAAGGGGCTCGCGAAGAGCGAAAGCGACGGCAGCCTGAGCTGGCTGGTGGAGTTGGACGCTCAGCGGTCGATCAAGATCAACGGCATCCCGTTCGGCAAGGCGCCGGACTGAGCGCGGTTTAGGCAGGACCATGTCGGTGGCCAAGGAATTGCCCCATGCCACTCGGCCAAGCAACGGCCGGGCGTGACGTATCATTTGGCGCGAGAGGGCGGCGGCCGATCGATCAGGCCATCGATGCGTGACAGGAAGGTCTTCAGAATTGGCGAGGAATTGCCCTTGCGGCAGCCGATCATGAGATCGACGGTTGGCTGCTCGCCCTTGAGACGGCGGCTCACGATCGAGGGCGGCAGGTAGGCCTCGATGGAAATCGGCAGGAGCGCGACGCCCCGCTCCGACGTCACCAGCGACATCGCCATGGCGAAATTGTCGATGCCGAACCGGGGCGCGACCTTGACTCCCGATCGCCTGAGATAGCCGTCGACCGCGCCGCGCAGGACGCGGGGAATCTCGGATATGCCGATGAAAGTCTCGCTCTTGAGATTGCGCGGATCGAAGGTTTTGCTCGCCGCGAGTCGATGATCACGCGGGAGGATGGCGACCAGCGGCTCCTTCAGAACCAGCTTGAACGCGAGATCCGGGTCCGGTTCATGACGCAGGAAGGCAATGTCGACCCTGCCCTGCTTGAGGTCCTCGGCGAGGGTGACCGAGAACCCGCTCGACACCCTGATCTCGATCCTGGGCAATTCGTCGCTAAGGATCCGGGTCGCGGGCGCGAGCCAGGCAGCTTCCTGTCCGGTCAGAAAGCCGACGGCGAAAACCGCCTTGGGCGGCCGGGCGGCCCGGCGCGCCGCCTCGGCGGCGGCTTCGGCTTGCGTCAACGCCAGGCGGGCGTGATCCAGAAAGGCGCGGCCGGCCGCCGTCAGTTCGACGCCGCGCACGCTGCGGACGAAAAGCGCAGCGCCGACTTCCCGCTCGAGGTCCCGCATCTGGCGGCTGAGCGAGGGTTGCGCCGTATGCAGGCGGCTTTCCGCTGCGAGCTTCATGCTTCCTGCCTCCGCGACGGCGATGAAATAGCGAAGATGTCTGAGCTCCATGCCTGACTTCTATATCTCGCAGGCATATCGGTAAACTTACAAAGTCTTTTTCAGAGCGGCCGCCCGGCTCTATTCAAGCGGCAGAACGGTGGGCCGCTCGGATGCGATGCGGATGGGCGCCACGCGCTCGATTGGATCGATTCCGCGGTGGTTTTGTGCCGAGCACGCCAGCTTGGCGCATGGCCTCGGATCGCTTCCTCGGGTTGCTCTTCGAGCTCCACGCCGGGCGCGGTATCCGCCGCTTCGGCCTAACCTTCCGGATATAGCGGCGGGCTCCGTCCGCGCTCTTACAAAATTAAAGAGGAACTGCGATGTCGAAGAGGCTCGAAGGCAAGGTCGCGCTCGTGACCGGCGGCTCACGCGGGATTGGGGCCGCGATCGCCAAGCGTCTGGCCGCCGACGGGGCCATGGTCGCCATCACCTACACGAAGGGCGCAGACGCGGCGAAGGCGGTCGTCGAGGCGATCAAAAGCTCGGGCGGCAAGGCGATCGCCGTACAGGCGGACGCGACCGCCGCGGATCAGGTCAATGCCGCAATCGACAAGACGGTCGCCGCTTTGGGCAAGCTCGACGTGTTCGTCAACAATGCCGGTACGGCGATCCCGAAGAAATTCGAGGAGACCACGCTCGAGGAGCTCGACCGCGTCATCGACCTCAATCTGCGCGGCGCGTTTGTCGCAACGCAGGGTGCGCTCAGGCACATGAATAAGGGCGGGCGCATCATTCTTCTCGGCTCGTGCGTCGGGGAGCGCATGATGACGCCGGGCCTCGTGGCCTACGCGGCCACCAAGGGCGCGATCAAAATGTTCGCGCAAGGGTTGGCGAGGGAAGTGGGCGATCGTGGCATCACCGTCAACAACATCCAGCCAGGCCCGATCGACACCGACCTCAATCCCGCTTCCGGCGAGTGGGCGGTTCCGCAGAAGGCGATGACCGCGCTCAACCGTTACGGCAGCGTGGACGACGTCGCGAGCCTCGTGGCGTTCGTCGCCGGCCCCGAAGCCGCCTACATCACCGGCGCGAGCCTTACGGTCGACGGCGGCACCAACGCCTAACGCGGGAGCAAGCGTGGGCGGAGGTGTCCGCGCGGGCTGACGGAGAAAAAGGACGTTAGGCTTTTATCGGGAGCACGATTTCAAAACGAATTCCTAGGGAATCGCTATGCCATACATGGTGACCCTCGAGCCCAGTGCTCAGAAGCCGGATGAAGTTCATCCCCATGTGCCCAGCTTCGTTAAAGTCAAAGTCCTCGGGAAAACCGACCCCATCATCCTCATAGGCAATCACGAGGTGCCCCTCCTCCTCACAGCTGCAGGAGAGGGAGATCCTTGTCGGCAACCCGGCCGGATGGGCGTATTTCAACGAATTGGAGATGAGTTCCGCGGTGATGAGCCCGAGGGACAAGGCTGTTTTCGCCGGCACGGTACAATCCGCCGGGCAGTCAAAAGAAAATGATGTCGCCGTCGCTGTGAGCGCGCCTCGCAGGCGATTGCATATCTCTTCCAGATATTTACGCAGCTGGACTGTTCCAGTCGTCGATTCACCCAAGAAACGGTGAAGCTTTCCGACCGTTTCTATACGGTCCGCAATTTCGAGAAGAAACGTCTGCGGATCCGATACTTCACCACTCCTGGCCCGCTGACGAACCAGAGCGCTGATGAGCTGCAGACTATTTGCAATCCGGTGCTCCGCTTCTTTTCGATAAAAATGAGAGCGTTCAGCGGTAGAAGTATCTGCTTCGACGAGTGTCAGCATTGGAGCCACCATTTCGTCTCGAGCGTATGACTAAACTCAAGCTATAGCAAGCATTATTACTTAATTAACCTAAGCAAAACAAGGAATTCCATCAGTATACGACTCCTATACAATAAGCTATACATTGGGTATTAACTCAACGTACCCACTTGACAGAAAGGCCTAATTATGAGTAAGTGACCCAGTTTGAGCAACCATAGCCTCTTTGAAAGGAGAGCACCTATGTCGGCGGACCCTCGCGGCGAGCGTCTCCAGATCATGCTAACCTCAGAGGAGCTTGCCGCCCTCGATCAGTGGCGGTTTTCCCGTCACATGCCCAGTCGCGCGGCGGCGGTTCGCGAATTGTTGCGGCGAGGTTTGGCGGCCGAGGGCTTCGACATTTCGGACGGAAAGACAAAATCCGGCGATTTCGGCGTGATTGTCGATCTCAAGAAGACGAGTTGAAGCGGCGGCCCTGAGGAAATCGAAGCTCGCCGAATCCCGTGCATTCGCCGTGGAGGGCTTTTCGCGGGCGCGATTCTAGGTGTCGACGCGCCCTGAGGCCTGAAGTTCCCAGTGT
>DATDHT010000500.1:0-3940 GCA_036521435.1 Roseiarcus sp. | reverse complement strand
GAATACGCCGTGAGCTTCCTTCCCAAGCTGAAAATCGAGGTCGCGGTCAACGCCGACGTCGCCGACAAGGTGGTCGAAGCGATCGTCGCGGCAGCGCGCACGGGCCAGATCGGCGACGGCAAGATCTTCGTCTACAACCTCGACTCGGCGGTCAGGATCCGCACGGGCGAGAGGGACAAGGACGCGCTTTAGGCGCCATGCGCCGCTTCCCCTTCCAGATTCGGAGTCCTGAACCATGAAACTGACACGTGTGCTCACTGGCCTCGCGGCGGCGTTAGCGACGGCCATGTTTATTGGCCTCGCCGCGCCCGCCGCCGTAGCGCAGGATAATCCTGCCGCAGCGCCAGCGGCGCCCGCCGCCGCGCCCACTGCTGCTCCATCTGCCACCGCCCCGGCCGCCGCCGCCGCCGCTCCGGCAGCGCCCGCCGCGCCGCCAAGCTGCTCCGCCACCGTGCTCGAAAAGTGCACCAGCAATTCCGGCGACACGGCCTGGGTTCTGACCTCGGTCGCGCTCGTTCTGATGATGACCATACCGGGCCTGGGGCTCTTCTACGGCGGCATGGTCAGCAAGAAGAACGTCGGCGATACGGTGATGACGAGCTTCGCGATCACGGCGCTGGTCACGGTGATCTACTTCGTTCTCACCTACAGCCTCGCGTTCACCGGCGGCAGCTCATTCATAGGCGGCTTCTCTCGCGTATTTCTCCAGGGGATCCACTATGACTTGGCGAGCGGGGCGAACACTCCCAACCCGCTGGCGCCGACGATCCCTGAGACCGTCTACATGATGTTCCAGATGACGTTTGCGATCATCACGCCGGCGCTCATCGCGGGCTCGTTCGCCGAGCGCATGAAGTTCTCTGCGATGCTGTGGTTCATCGGTCTGTGGGCGATCTTCGTCTACGCGCCGGTCGCCCACTGGGTTTGGGGGCCGGATGGATTCATGAGCGCGGTCAACGTCGATGCCAAAGGCAACTTCCAGGGCTGGTTCCAGGTCCTCGACTTCGCCGGCGGAACCGTCGTCCATATCAACGCGGGCGTCGCCGGACTCGTGTCCTGCCTCCTGCTCGGCAAGCGCAAGGATCCAGGACCGGGCCACAATATGGTCCTGACCTTCATCGGCGCAGGCCTTCTGTGGGTCGGCTGGTTCGGCTTCAACGCCGGCTCTGCAGTGAGCGCAGGCCTGCAGGCCGGCATGGCGATGACCGTCACCCAGATCGCGACCGCAGTCGCGGCGCTGACCTGGATGTTCGTCGAATGGGGCCACCGGGGCAAGCCGACTGTCATCGGCATCTGCTCGGGGGCGGTCGCTGGCCTCGTCGCCATCACCCCGGCTTCGGGGTTCGTCGGCCCCATCGGCGCGCTGGTGATCGGCATTGCTTGCGGGATTGGCTGCTACTGGGGCGCTACGGGCCTCAAGCACACGTTCGGCTACGACGACGCGCTCGACGCCTTCGGCGTCCATGCCGTCGGCGGAATCATAGGCGCGCTGCTGACCGGCGTGTTCGCGGTCAACGAGTTCAGCGGCCACTCCGGACTATTGGAAGGCGACGTTGGGCAGTTCATCAACCAGATCAAGGGGGTGGCCACGGTCATCGTCTATGATGCGATCGTCACCTTCATCATCCTGAAGATTGTCGACGTCGCTGTCGGGCTGCGCGTCTCCGAAGAGGTCGAGCGCGACGGCCTCGATCTCGCCCTCCACGGGGAAGTCGTTCACTAAAGCTGCAGCGCCTGGCGGCTTTTGGCTGCCGCCGGGCAAAGTGTCCTCCCGGAAGACCTTGGACGCCCCTCGGGGCGTCCGTTTTTTTCCGCAGCCTCGCGTTTGTGCGGCCACCTGCCGCGACTGCCGTTAAGGTTAGGACCGCATTAACTCCACGTCCCTAGGGTCAGGCGGGGGTAGCGGCGCAGGGTCCCGCCGCTTCGACTCGGGCCAAGTGGCGATGCGCACGACGACGTTCTCATTTATCGACCATGTGCCCGCTTCGGTGCGAGAGTTCCCGAAACGGCGGGCGGCCGAAATCGCTGGCCTTGTCGCGCTCGCCGGGGTGGCCGGCCTTACCTTGGCGCTGCTGACTTGGTCGGTCAGCGATCCCAGTCTCAACCACGCGACCAATGCCCATATCCACAATCTTCTCGGCGCGCCGGGCGCGATCGCCGCCGATCTCGTGATGCAGTTCATCGGCCTCGCCTCGGCGGCCCTGCTCGCCACGCCAGCGTTCTGGGGCTGGAGCCTCGTCACCCAGCGACGCCTTGAGCGGCCGCGTTTGAAGGTCGCCCTCTATTTGGTCGGAGTGATCGCGGCAGCGGGGCTCGCTTCGCTCCTTCCGGCGCCCGGGAGTTGGCCCCTTCCGAGCGGTCTCGGCGGGGTCGTTGGCGACGCTATCCTCGCCCTCCCGCGTCGCCTCCTTCCGGCCTCGCCCTGGGCCACGACCGCGCTTGGCTGCAGCCTCCTTGCAATCGCTATCCTCGGGCTCGCCGCGGCCTCCAGCGTAGGGGGCTCGAGTTCCCCCGACGACGTCTCCGACACGACCGCCGGAAAGGCCCGCGCCAGCGCGCTGGCGCGCGTCGATGACGAAGACGACGAGGACGAGCCGAGCCTTGGCATGGTGTCGATCGGCGCCGTCATTCATGCCTTGCTGACAGCAAAGGCGACCCTGCGACGGATGGCTTCCCGCGGCTCGAAGCCAAAGATCCAGCCCCCGCTCATCCTCAATCCCGCGCCGTCGGCGCCCTGGTCGGCGGTTCGCGACGCTGACGACATTTCGACCATTGCCGCCGCACTCGCGCCCCGTGCTCCGGATTCGGCGCCGTTCCCGTCCTTTCCGCCGCCCGTCGCCTCCCCGCTTCCCGCTCGCCCAAGTGCAGTCAGGACGCCGTTCGACATGTCGGCCCGGCCGCGCGGCGAATGGGTCATGCCCTCGATCACGATGCTGACCGAGCCGAAGAAATCGGTCGGCGCGAAAATCTCGCAGGACGCGCTTGAGCAGAACGCGCGCTTGCTTGAAGGAGTCCTCGACGATTTCGGCGTGAAGGGCGAGATCGTCAACGTGCGCCCTGGCCCCGTCGTCGCCCTCTACGAACTCGAGCCGGCGCCAGGCATCAAGTCGTCGCGGGTGATCGGGCTCGCCGACGACATCGCCCGCTCGATGTCCGCGGTCTCGGCCCGCGTGGCGGTGGTTCAGGGCCGCAACGCCATTGGCATCGAATTGCCGAATCAGCGTCGCGACACCGTCTACCTGCGCGAGCTCCTCGCCAGCGAAGAGTTCGGCCAATCGAATCATCGCCTGCCGATCGCGCTCGGCAAGACCATTGGCGGCGACCCGGTGATCGTGGACTTGACCCGCATGCCTCACCTCTTGGTCGCCGGAACCACCGGCTCGGGCAAGTCGGTCGCCATCAACACCATGATCCTCTCGCTCCTCTACCGGATGAAGCCCGAGCGATGCCGGCTCATCATGGTCGATCCGAAGATGCTCGAGCTTTCGGCTTACGATGGCATCCCGCACCTTCTCACCCCGGTCGTCACCGATCCGAAAAAGGCCGTTGTCGCGCTCAAATGGGCGGTGAGGGAGATGGAGGACCGCTACAAGAAAATGTCGAAGCTCGGCGTGCGCAACATCGACGGCTTCAACGCCCGCGTCGCCGAGGCCCTGGCGAAGGGCGAGACGCTGAGCCGGACGGTTCAGACCGGCTTCGACCGCGAGACAGGCGAGGCGATCTACGAGTCCGAGGAGATCCCGCTCGACGAACTGCCCTATATCGTCGTCGTCGTCGACGAAATGGCGGACCTCATGATGGTCGCCGGCAAGGACATCGAGGGCGCGATCCAGAGGCTCGCGCAGATGGCGCGCGCCGCCGGCATCCATCTCATCATGGCCACCCAGCGCCCGTCGGTCGACGTCATCACCGGCACCATCAAAGCGAATTTCCCGACCCG
>DATDHT010000499.1:0-7853 GCA_036521435.1 Roseiarcus sp. | reverse complement strand
CCCGGCCGGCGCGCTCCTCCAGTTCGTGGCGGCGCATGGCGATTTGCGACACTGCGGCTTTGAGATCAAATGGCGCCTTCGGATCGAGCCCTGCCGGCGGAGCGACGCGATCGCCGCGTCTCTCGCCAGTCTGAGCGGCGTCGGTCAAATTTGTCCGGATCGTTTCGAGCCGCCGCACAGCGTCGATGAGCGCACGGCGGTCGCTGTCTCGCGCAGCGTCGTCCCGGTCTAGAATTTGCGCGACCGTTTCAAAGGCGCGAGCCGCCTGCGCTTCGGCGCGCGCGAGCCTCATTTCAAAGCGCTCGATCGCCGGATTAAAAGCTTCCGAAGATCTTGGCGCGCGCGGCGCCGGCGCTCCTTCGTTTCGTCGGGCAATCCGTTCCAGGCGTCCGGCGGCTGCATCGAGCCGATCGTCTTCCGCTCCGGTGTCTTCTGGCCGCCCCCGCCGATCCAGACCCGCGTAGTCGGTGATCACTTCGTCGAGCCAATCGTCAAGGCGCATGCCGGCGCGCCGGGCGGCCGCCACGGCGGCCTCACGGGTCCGCCGGTCCACGTCCGCGATATTCCAGGCCATCGCCCTATTCATGTCCTCGACCGTCGCTCTGAGTCTGCGAATCGCCGGATGAACGGAGGCGACGCCGCGCACCAATTCTGTCGGGGGTCATGGTGAAAAAACGGTTAAGGCGGCCTCACGGCTATCCGTGCCTTACCGGTCCATCAGAGTTGTATGATAAGTTGCAGCAACTAACAGTTGCAAATCCGATCCGTTAGGGCATAGTGATTCGATTCGCGCAAGGGCCGCGAGTCACGAGGCGCGAACGCAACGGCGCCGACGAAAGGAGAGGCCATGAACAAGATATCGTCTTTAGCTCACGCTTCCGCTGGAGTTTCGGTCGCGATGCTCGAGGAAGAAGGCCGGACTGCGCTCGATTCGGGCCAGCCAGAGCTGACCATCAGCCAGATGTCGCGTGTATTCGGGGTCAGCCTGCGCACCCTGCGGTTCTATGAGGACCGCGGACTTATCAAGCCCCGCCGTGAGGGGAACGCCCGCTATTATCGCGGGAGCGACCGCATTCGGATGGAAATGATCCTCAAGGGCAAGAAGCTCGGCTTCACGCTGACCGAAATCCAGGACCTGATCGGCGGCAAAGGGGCGACCGAGATGACCGATCTCGAGGATCAGCTGAATCCGCAACAGATCGCGACCCAGATCAGTCACCTGGAGCGGCAACGCAACGAGATCGAGGGAGCCATCGACAGGCTGCGGGCGACGCAAAGCCGCTTCGCCCAGGGCGCCGCCGCCTGATCGGCGCCGACCGTTCGGCAGGTCGGCGGCGCCGGACCCGGCTAAACCCTGGTCCGCGCCGCCTCGACGATCCGTAGCGCTTCGGCCGAGGCGGCTTCAATTCCGAGATGAGTCGTGTCCAAAGTCATCGCATCGTCAGCCGGGCGCAACGGGGCCACGGGCCGGTTCGAGTCGCGGGCGTCGCGGCGGATGATGTCGGCCAATATTGCGTTGTAGTCGGCCTTTTCGCCGTGCTGAACCAATTCGAGCGCACGCCGCTGCGCCCGCGCCGCCGCGCCGGCGGTGACGAAGATCTTCACTTCCGCCTTGGGACAAATGACCGTGCCAATGTCCCGCCCATCGAGCACCGCGCCGCCCGGACGCGCCGCGAAGGCGCGCTGCGCCTCGATCAGCACTGCGCGAACTCGCGGCATGGCTGCGACCACGGAGGCCGCCTCGCCCATCTGGCGCGTGCGCAAGGCCGTGTCGTCGAAATCGATTAGCCCCAGTCCTCGAGCGACCGCGACCGCCGCGGCTTCGTCGTAAAGGTTTCGGTCCTCCGCAATCAGGGCGGCGGCGGTGGCGCGGTAGAGCAGCCCGGTGTCCAGATGAGGCAGCCGGTAATGCGCGGCGATTCGGCGCGCGATGGTGCCTTTGCCCGAAGCCGCGGGACCGTCGATGGCGATGATCATGCGCGAGCCGCTTCTCCGGGCGCTCTGCCCTGAAGGGCGCTCATAGAGCGGGGCAAGGCGGCTGTCGAGACGGCAAACAGGTCGGCTCGATAGGGGACATCGTCGAGCGAAACCGTTCTGAATCAACATATTGAGGGCATTGGCGTTTGAGTCGGGAGACGGCGTCGCCGGCGACGGTTCCAGCCCGGTCGCGGATCGGGTTGACCCGAAGCCCTCCAGCTTAACCTTAATAGCTTAAGAAAAACGTAAAAATGCTTGACGCTTCGCTAAGGAACCTGCAAACTACAGACCGTGACCGACCTTTGGATGCGGCGGGTTGGAACACGCTGCGACGCGCCGGGATTGGCGCATTTCAAAGGAAGGGACTGTATCGTGAACCATAGAATGGCCATCGGGGCGGCCGCGATTGCGGCTGTTGTGTCAATGCCTGCGTTTGCAGGCAACCTCGTCACCAACGGCAGCTTCGAAAACAACTTCGGAGCAGGTCAATTCAATCAAACGCTGCCGGGCTCTGCCGGGGGCCAGAATGCAAGCCACCCTGGAACAACTGCGGACGGTTGGACCGTGCTCGGGACCAACGCCAGCTTTCCAGACGGTTATGCATTCGTCTTTAACAACGCCAACAGTTTCACGACGTCGAACGGCCATGTTGGCCCCGCGTCCGAGGCCGCGAACCCGAGCGGCTCCAACACCTTGCCGCTGTGGGGCAATTCACGCGACGGCAGTCCCGATGGAAACGATTTCTACGGGGTCGATTCGACCTATCACCCCTCTGCGCTCACGCAGGAGATCGGCGGCCTGGTCGACGGCCATACCTATACGCTCACCTTCGACTATGCGGCCGCGCAGCAGTTCGACTATGACGGCAACACCATAGACGATTGGGTTGTGACTCTGGGAGGCCAGACCGTCGCCACGACGAACATTGACCTCCATAGCCACGACTTTTCCGGCTGGGACACGGAGACGGTTACGTTCAAATATGAGGGCACGGGCGGTCTTCTGTCCTTCGTCAACCTCGGGATGGGAGGTTGCAACGCCGACTTCAAGAACTGTGCGCCGGTAGATCCGGGCGCCAGCGGCGGACCGCCCTTCTCGCTGCTCGACGGCGTGTCGCTCACCGGTTCGGCGCCTGAGCCGTCGACCTGGGCGATGATGCTCCTCGGCTTTGCTGGCCTCGCCTATGCGGGTTTGCGAAACCGGCGCCAAGCGGCGATTCCGGTCGCGTGAACACGCCGGCGTAACCCTGAGAGACAAAAAGCCATGCCGCCCGCTTGCGAGCGGCATGGTTGCTTATTGCATCCCAATTATCGTCTCGCCCGGACCATCCCGCGGTCGAACGGACGTCACCATGACTGCAGACCCCCATCGAGATCTCACCGTGCTGCTTTACACCGCGGCGCGGCTCGCCGTCTGGCTGGCGGTCTTTGCGGCGATCTTTGTGCCGATCGAGCGGATTTTCGCGCTGCATAGCCAGAAGGTCTTGCGCAAGGGGATCGCCGTCGACCTCGGCTACTACTTTCTCACGGGACTGCTGCCTGGCCTCGTGCTCGCCCCGCCGATTTCGTTGGCTGTGCTTGCGATCCATCACTTCATCCCCGTCGCCGTCTTTGCCGGGATCGGCGCCTGGCCGATTTGGCTCAAGGCCTGCGCCACGATGATGGTGGGCGAGACGGCCTATTACTGGGCCCACCGCTTGAGCCACCAGATTCCGTTCCTCTGGCGGTTTCACGCCGTCCATCACAGCGCGGAGCAGCTCGATTTTCTGGTCAATACCCGCATGCATCCCGTGGACCTGGTGTGGTCGCGGATGGTCATGCTGACGCCGATCTTCGCTCTGGGGCTTGCGAATCCTCTCCAGTTCAGCGACGGCCTGATCGCGACGACCATCCTCCTCTCCGGGTCGATGTGGGGATATTTCATCCATTCCAATGTCCGCTGGCGCCTGGGGCCCTTCGAAGCGCTTCTGACGACGCCTGCCTTTCATCACTGGCACCACACCAACGATCGCCAACGGCGCGACTGCAACTACGCCTCGATGTTTCCCTGGCTCGACCGGATTTTCGGCACTCATCACCTGCCCAGCGCATGGCCTGAGCATTACGGAATCGACGAGCCGATGCCCGATTCGCTCGCCGGTCAATTCATCCACCCGCTCGCGCCATCGCGGCCCCTGCTATCAGCTAAAGACAGTACGGTCGCACAGTGACGGCGCCGGCCGTCGCCGGTCGGCCCTGCGACCCCTGACCCCCGCGATTTGACTTGCTGTCGCGCCGCATCGGGCGCCGGCAGCGGCGCTTCAGCTTGTGCCAGTGTCGCCGCGCGCGTATTCCTCGAATT
Source organism: Roseiarcus sp. (assembly GCA_036521435.1). Taxonomy (GTDB): domain Bacteria; phylum Pseudomonadota; class Alphaproteobacteria; order Rhizobiales; family Beijerinckiaceae; genus Roseiarcus. The sequence continues at coordinate 3,536 of DATDHT010000499.1, read as the reverse complement.
TGTCGAATGACAATCACCTGACAACGCCGACGAGTGCGAACTCCGCGGGAAGGCGATGATGGACCTGACTTCAGAGCAGAGGATGACCATCCTCGCCGCCTTTCTCGGCTGGATGCTTGACGCCTTCGACTTCTTCCTCCTGACCTTTCTGCTGAAGGACATCGCCAAGGAGTTCGGCGTCGATGTGCCCGCGGTGGCGTACGCCCTGTTCCTGACGCTGGCGATGCGGTTTGTCGGCGCGTTTATCTTCGGCCGGTTGGGAGACCGGTGGGGACGCAAGCCGGCGCTGATGCTGGATATTCTCTGCTATTCGATCCTCGGCGCGCTTGCCGCTTTCTCGCCGAATCTCACGATCTTCCTGATCCTGCGCGCCTTGTTCGGCATCGCCATGGGCGGTGAATGGGGCCTCGGCAGCTCGCTCGCGATGGAATCGATTCCGCCCCGCGCGCGGGGGCTGGTGTCCGGCATTCTGCAATGCGGCTACCCGGCCGGCTTCCTGCTCGCCGCCATCGCCTATGGCCTGCTCTATGGCCGAACGTTCGGCGACTATACGATCGGCTGGCGGGCGATGTTCCTGCTCAGCGTCCTGCCCGCCCTTCTGGTGCTGTTCATCCGCAGCGGCGTTCCGGAATCCCCGGCCTTCGAGGCGTCGAAGGCGCATGCGAAGCCCCCGCTATGGGAGACGATCAAAGCCAACCGGGGCTTGGTCGTCTACATGGTCGTCTTGATGATGTGCTTCAATCTGTTCAGCCACGGCACCCAGGACCTCTATCCGACCTTCCTGCAAAAACAGCACAATTTCGATCCCAAGACGGTGAGCTGGATCGTCATCGTCGCCAATCTGGGCGCCATCGCCGGCGGCCTCATCTTCGGGCATTTCTCGGAGAAGATCGGTCGCGTCAACGCGATCACGATAGCCGCGCTCATCGCGCTGCCGGCGCTTCCGCTATGGGCGTTCGCCTCGACCCCGATTCTGCTCGCGGTCGGCGCTTTCATCATGCAGATCGCGGTGCAGGGCGCCTGGGGGGTCATTCCGGCGCATCTCAACGAACTGTCGCCGGGCGCGGCGCGGGCGACGATTCCGGCCTTCGTCTATCAGGCCGGCAATTTCCTCGCTTCCTACAATGGTCCGTTCCAGGCTCAGATCGCTCAGGCAAACGGCGGCAATTACGGCTTCGCGCTCGCGCTGATTGCCGGCGTGGTCGCGGTCGCGATCGTCATCGTGATCCGCTTCAGCCCGGAGCGGCGCGGCGAACTTTTGAAGGCGCACTAGGCCAAGGACCGCATAGCCAGTCGGCAATTCTGCTTGCGATCATTTGTTTTCAGAGGCTTAGGCTCGTTTTTCTGCAACTTCTTAGCCAGGACGTGAACGTCCGCTGCGTTATTAACCATTTCATATTGTGAAAACGACGAGAAGACCCGGCCTTCCCCGCGCAGCGGCTTCCAACAGCCGCATAAAGATAGGTCTCCCTCGCAAGACCCAAGTCAACAGAGGGAACATTTCGCCGCTCAAGGCGGTTCATCCAATGCGAAGACAGGGCGCGCCGGTCATAGCGGCAATTCGGCCCAATCCCGATGGAGGTTTGTATGTCTCGATGGATGCTTGCGGCCGCGACCGCGACCCTGATCTGCGCCTCTTCTTCAGTAGCGCTGGCGGACCAAAGTGGAGCCGTAACCGGCGGAGTCGCTGGCGCGGTCGGCGGAGCGGTCGTGGGCGGTCCAGTGGGCGCCGTCGTGGGCGGGGTTGGTGGCGCCGCCATCGGCAACTCGATGAGCAACCATCACCACTACTACCATCACCACTACTACCACCATCACTACAATCACTACTAAGCCGCGAGCACGTCGCGAAGGCCAAGATACGCCCTCGCGACGGTTTGTCGCAGTAGAATCTCGCGGTCGAGAAGACCGGGAGCGGCGGCGACCCGGGGCCTGCGGTGCAAGCCCTCCAACCGGGGTCGCCGCGGTCGCTCGCGAGTATCTCGATTAGGCGCCGTTATTCAGCCGCGGCGGCGCGCCTCGGAAGCACCCAGTTCGGCCGCGCGAAGTGGCATGTGTAGCCATTCGGGATGCGCTCGAGATAATCCTGATGCTCGGGCTCTGCCTGCCAGAATGGTCCAGCCGGCGCGACCTCGGTCACCACTTTGCCCGGCCACAGGCCTGACGCCTCGACGTCGGCGATGGTGTCGATCGCGACCCGCTTCTGTTCTTCGTTCGTGAAGAAGATCGCCGAGCGGTAGCTCGCGCCGACATCGTTGCCCTGGCGGTTTCGTGTCGTGGGATCATGGATCTGAAAGAAGAGCTCAAGCAGCCTGCGGTAGCTCGTCTGGGCTGGATCGAAAGTGATTTCGATCGCCTCGGCGTGATTGCCGTGGTTACGGTAGGTCGCATTGGGGACCTCGCCGCCCGAATAGCCGACCCGGGTCGCGATCACGCCCGGATAGCGGCGGATCAGATCCTGCATGCCCCAGAAACATCCACCGGCGAGAACCGCCCGCTCTGTTGAACCTGCCATGACGCTGCCTCCTGTTGAGACCGGCTCATTCCGCTTCGAAGCCGGCGCGAATGTGCCACGCTGCCTTAGATAATCATCCGAGCCAAAAACAAAATGGGGCCCGCTTTACCAAAGCGACAACGCAGCGCGAGCGCGTAGGTCCGTTCAGGCGGCTTCCGCGGCGGGGGCGCGCGTGAGCAGCCTGCAGAGGCGCGCAAGCGTCTGCCGTTGCAGGGGACGAGCTACAACCATGTCGACCATGCCGTGATCGCGCAGGTATTCGGCGCGCTGAAAACCCTCCGGCAGGCGCTCGCGAATGGTCTGCTCGATCACGCGCGCGCCAGCAAAGCCGATCACCGCTCCGGGCTCGGCGATATGCACATCGCCCAGCATTGCGTACGACGCGGTCACGCCGCCCGTGGTCGGGTTGGTCAGGATGACGATATAGGGAAGCTTCGCCGCTCGCAGGCGTCGCACGGCGACCGTGGTGCGAACCATTTGCGTAAGAGCGAACATGCCTTCCTGCATTCGCGCGCCGCCTGAGGTCGTGAAGATGAGAACTGGGGTGGCTCGCTCGATCGCGGCCGTAATGCCGGCGACGATCGCCTCTCCGGCCGCCAGTCCGAGCGTTCCGCCCTGAAACGCGAAGTCCTGGATGGCGACGGTGATGGCCTGCCCCTCAAGCTTGCCGAATGCGACGGTAACCGCATCCATGGCTCCCGTCTTCGTGCGATTTTCCTGCAAGCGAACCGAGTAGCGTTTGATGTCGCGAAATTTTAATGGATCAGACGGCGTTTCCGGGGTGGCGAATTCCTCATAAGCCCCGTCGTCGAGAAGCGAGGCAAGACGGGCCTTGGGGCTGATCGGCATGTGATAGCCGGAACCCGGGACAACCATGAGGTTGGCTTCGAGATCCTTGTGGAAGACCAGTTCGCCGCTTTCGGGGCACTTGACCCAAAGATTTTCGGGCGTGTCGCGACGCAGCAACGAACGAATCTTCGGCGGCACGACGTTCGAGATCCAATTCATGCGCGGCTTTGGC
>DATDHT010000498.1:0-2239 GCA_036521435.1 Roseiarcus sp. | reverse complement strand
ACCAAGACGGAATTCGTCATCGACAAGAGCGGACGAACGGTCACGCTGCCTCGCGGCGCCTCCGATGCGTCGCTCGCCGCCTATCATGTCGATCGATCGAAGTTGTTCGTTTACGAGCGGCTGGGGAAATCGACGACGATTGACGCCGCCCGCGTCGCAGCCGCGATCGAGCTTACGCGGTTCCCGCCGACCCCGACCTCGGAGTCGGATCAAATCGGACTCGAACCGAGGCTGGTCCAGGCCGCCGATCTGATCGGGCAGCTGGGCGATCCGTTGTATCCGCGGAAGGCCAATGCGCTGTTCTATGAGTTCGAGGAGCTCGGCAGCAACCGGCAGTACGGCTATTCTTCTCCTGCCGACCTGGTCGAGAAGTTTCCGGCATTTTACTGGAACACCGTCTCGGCACATCTCGAGGAGGGGATGAAATATCTGAGCCTGACGGCGTCAGGGCGCCAATGGATCGCCAACCTGCACAATCATATTTTTAACGCCGAGCACTTCAACTGGCAGATGGGTCCGCAGATCTGAGCGACCGCATGGCGCCCGAGCTTATCATTGCTCAGATGAAGGCCGTCGATCGCGCGCGTCCTCGAGCGCTGCCGCGAGCGCGCGTCGGAGCGAATGCATCTGGTCCAGGAGATGCAGAACGACGCCGAGCCCCTCGTGATTCACGCCCATATTGTCTTTGAGGTCGCGGATCAGATTGGCGCGCGCCAGATCCATGTCGGTGAATGAAAGCTCATCGGCGGAGCGGCCGGGAATCAGCCACTCCTCTTCGATCCACACCGTAAGCGTTCGCCGGTCGAGCCGGGCGCGCTCCAGAAATTCACGCTCGGTGATCATCGCTCACATCTCCTTGCGCGGATCGTAAGTCCCTGCTGGCTTCCAGTCGGCCAGGAACGTGTCGAGCTCCGGCTCGGCCTCGGTCGGCATCATCACTTTGAGCTTGACCAGTTCGTCGCCCGTGCGGCCCCGCGTCTTCACGCCCTTAGCCCGGAGGCGCAGCACGTCGCCGGTGTTCGATCGTTTCGGGATTTTGAGCATGACGCTTCCCGTGGTCGTCGGGGTTCTGACTTCAGCCCCCAGCGCCGCCTCCTTCACCGTGACAGGCAAATCGAGCAGGATGTCGTCGCCTTCGCGGACGAAATAGCGGTGCGGCTTGACCACGATCTGCACCAGCGCGTCGCCGGGCGGGCCCTCGCCCGGGCTCGGCGCGCCCTTAGCCCGCAGCCTGAGCGTCTGCCCGTCCTCGACTCCGGCCGGAATGGTCACATCCAACGTCCCGCCTTGCGGCAACGTGATCGTCTTTGTCGCGCCATTCACTGCGTCGAGGAAATCAACGGGAAGTTCGTAATACAGGTCCGCGCCAGGCCGACGCCGCGTCTGTTCCGCGCGCCGGCGCAGCAGCTCCGCGAACAGGTCGTCGCCCTGCGCGAAGTCCCCGTAGGCCGATTGGCCCTCATAAGGATGGCCGCCTTCGGCTGCGTAATCGCGGTAATATCGCGCGTTGGGGGGCGCCTTCTCCGCCCCTGAGGCGTCGATCTCGCCGGCGTCGAAGCGCCGCCGCTTCTCCGGGTCGGAAAGCAGGTCGTTTGCCGCGGCGACTTCCTTGAACCGCTCCTCCGCCTGCTTGTCGCCGGGATTGAGATCCGGGTGCAGCTTCTTGGCCAGCTTCCGGTAGGCGGTGCGAATCTCGTCGGCCGAAGCGGTCTTGGCGATTCCGAGGGTTTCGTAAGGGTCTTTCATACGCGGGATCCGTCGCGGGCGAGGCCGGTCAGCCTTAGCAGAAATGCCGGCCGTGTCTCTAGACGGCGGTGCGGTGCAGCGTATAGCGACGTGAAACGGCCAGCGCGGCATCTCGATTGCGAAATCGCGCAATCGTGTTCCAGAAGCTGCCGCGCGGTGATTGACTTGTGGCCAAAACAAAGCAAAAACGAGGCAAGATGTCCTGTTGCCGCAGCGCCCGTGTGCCTTGCGGTCCCAATGGAGAAAAGCCATGTCGGGCACGATTATCAACCTTATCATCCAGCTGATCGCCGGCGCGATCGGCGGCAACGCGGTCGGCGCGGCGGCGAAGAATGTGAACTTGGGAACCGCTGGCAACACCATCGCTGGCGCTCTGGGCGGCGCGGCCGGGGGGTCGCTCCTGACCTCGCTCATCCCGATGCTGCAGGGGGCCACCGGCGGCATGGATATCGGCGCGATTGTCGGCCAATTGGTCGGCGGCGGCGTGTCCGGC
>DATDHT010000497.1:0-3948 GCA_036521435.1 Roseiarcus sp. | reverse complement strand
ATGCTGCTCGCCAAGTACAGATGGGGCCCGGTGACGCTCTCCGGCGGCTGGATGTGGTGGCAGCAAGCCAATCCCAGCGACGACTATTTGAACGGCTTCGGGACACTCGGCGGCTACAGCGTCCCCGCGACCATCGTTACGAGCAACAAAGCGCTCGCAAAACTTTTTCCGACGGCATGGACCAATAGCACCGCCTATAACAGAATGCGGGTCGTCAACGTCCCTTTCATCGGCGCGAAATATGCCATCAACTCCCAGCTGGATGTGAGCGGCGCCTTTTATTACGAAGCCCAAAACAACTATAATTCCTCGGCCACGCCCTGCGCCTACGCCAAGACCAGTTTTGTCCAGCCAAGCGGGAACGTTCTCAACGTTATCCGCGCAAACAGCAACGCTTGCGCCGGCACACAGTACGCTCTCTCCGGAAGGATCGACTATCGGCCGCTCAAGCGCGTCGATCTCTACGCCGGCGTGATGTTCTCGAACGTCTATGGCGGCCTCGCCAACGGCTTTTTGGCGACCCAAAACATCGCCCCGACCGCCGGCTTGCGCGTCAAGTTCTGACCGCGGCTTCACCGAGGAGGAAGGCCGTAGGCCAAATCACCTGTGGTCGATGCAGCCCCATCTCGCGCAATCGTCGGGATTACGGCTCAGGCCGTCGGTCCGATGGATGTTGTAAGGCTCGTGCTGATAGGGGTTCGGGCTTCTGAACACCGCCGGCAGCTTGTCCGGGGGGAGCTGCAATGCGGCCCGCAGCGTCATGACCGGAATGCTTTTCTCTTGGGCGCGCACCGCGACCGGAGCCGCCAGCGAAGCCGCCAGGGCGGCCGCAACCGCCAGCCGGCTCATGAGCGATAACCGCATTCCTGGCCTCCTCTTCGCTTCGGCAGGACGGTCACTCATCCGCGCCGCCGCAAGCCGTCGCATCATGTCGCTCAGGATATTCGGCGGGCCGCCCTGAAGACAAATAAATTCCAATTCATAGAACAGCCTCCGCGCCATTCACCAAGAGCGGCGCCTTCCTCAGCAGCAACAATGCGGCGGCATCCGCATCCGCTTTGAGGAGGCGCGGTCGCGGCCGGATCGGCGACGCCGGAGTCGGCGGTCACTTCCCCTCAGAGTTTCACGCTCCGGTGACTGCGGTCGAGTTCGCCCGTCAGTTGACGAACTTGAAATAGTCCGCCTCGACAGACGCCGATGCGCGCCGCGCGTCGTCAACCAGCCGCGACGCGATGAGTCTCAGGTTGGCCGAGTGAAGCGCGTCGAGGGCGGGAATGGGCTGGTCGGAGACGATGGCGAGCAGCATCTGCATCGGTCCGACGGAACTTGCGTCTGCCGTCAGGGGCACGCTGACGGTCGCGGAATCGCGGTTCGCGTCGACTTTCGCTTCCAGCCTGTGCGCCACGCCGTCGTTGTCGACGAGGATCAGATAGAGACGACGGCCTTCGAGATTGGACACCGTTCCGACCAGCGGCTGTCCTGGTCCCACCTCGTAGCTCTTCAATGTCAATCGGGGCGGCGGGCGCCCGGCCGGCGGGGCAAGGCGGACGAGATCGAGGGCGGGACATTGCTCGGCGGTGATCGGCGCCACGGTCAGATCCGCCTCGACGCCGACCTCGCGCTTGTAGGCTGAATCGAAGCGGCGAAACGGTTCGATCGCTTGGCCGACCGCCTGGTACTCGTGCGGCCTTGTCGAACCAGGGAGCGGCTCGACGAGGAAGCACTCCCCTCCGTCAAAGCGCGCGATGAACGCCTTGGCCTTTTCCTCCGCCGAGGCGGGCGCGACGGACGGAGGATGCTGGCCGCCCGGCGCAGAAACGGGGCGCGCCGGAGGGGGCGGCTCCACGCGCGCGACCGTTTGCTGCGCGGGAGCGGGAGACTGACCGACGGGCGCCGCGTTTTGGCTGACCGAAGCCGGCGCCGCGGCCTGCACAGTCGGCGGGGACGGGGGAGGCGTAAAGACTTGGACCGCCGGCGGGGGCGGCGGCGCGGGTTGGGGAGACACTGGGACAGGGGATGGTTTCTGCGGGGGCGCCGGGATAGGCGTCTCGAGCTTCGCGACGGGCCCTGGCGGGGGCGTAGGTTTGTCGCCGACGACAAGCGCCGCCGACATCTGCGCTGTCCGGTCATGATGGTTGGTCGCAACGACGCGGATGGAGGCGCTGGTCGCTTGCTGGGGGACGCCTTCGATCGCGCCCTTTCCGCCGCCGGCGTCGCTGAAGGTCAGGCCGTCCGGCAATCCGCTCGCGGTCAGCCGCAGCCCCTTGCCGCCCGGATCGCCGAACGCGGGCAACTCCGCTCGATAAGCGGACCCGACCATTGCGGCCGGCAGGTCGACACTCGCCTGTGCGGCCTTTGGAGGCAAGGCGTCAGCCAGCGTTTCGGCTGTCACCGGGCGTGGCGCCGGTCCGGCGGGTTCCGACGCCGGCGGGGGCTCGATTCGCGCGGTCTCGGTTTGCCCTGGGGCATTCGATTCCGGGGCGGGCGGCGATGACGGGGTTGTCCCCTCCTGCGGGCCCGACGAGGCAGCGAGCGGAGGCAATTGTTGCGATGCCAGAGGCGGTAATTTCGTCGTCGGGGAGGTCGCCGCCTCGTCAGCCGGACCCGCAGACGGCGCCGGAGCCGAGAACGTTCCCGCCAACCGGGCGAGGTCGTCGCGAAAGACATAAGCGACTCCGCCGAGGCTCAAGACCGCGATCAAGGCTCCGATCAACGCTGGAGTCCGGCCGCTGCGCTCGCTGGCGACGGGAGGGGCTTTGAGCGCCCGTGCCGCGCTCAGGTCCGGCGGCTCCCAGGCCGCAACCTCCGCCATGCTCGAAGGACGGTTCTCCGGCAGGGGTTGCAGCATCGCCTGAAGGAGCGGCCGGAGGGTCGGATCGACCCACGACAGCTCGGCGGGAACGACCCGCCGCTTGTCGACCATCTCCGCTTGCGACCCCGCCATGTCGATGGGCTTGCCGAGCAGCGCCTCCGCCAGGACGAGGCCGAAACTGTAGATGTCCGATTTCGCGGTGACGTCGCCCCCCGCGAGGCCCAGCTGTTCTGGAGACGCGTAATTCAGCTTGCCAGCGAACCCGCCGCCGAGGATCGTCTCTTCTCCCGCGCGTCGGGCGCGCGCGATGCCGAAATCGATAACCTTGGCGCTGCGAACATCGCCGTCCGGCATGATCAGATTGTCCGGGGAAATGTCCCGATGCACGACGCCGTGCTGGTGCGCGGCCTCCAGCGCAGACGCGACCCGCTTTTGCAGGATTCTCACTTCCGCGAGAAGAAGCGGCCCTGAGCCCAGCCGCTTCTTGAGCGACGGTCCTTCGACGAACTCCATCGCAAGATAGGCGCGCTCGAGCTGCGGATCGACCGAGAAGACGAAATAGCGCACGATCGCATCGTTGGTGAAACTGTGAAGGATCGAGGCTTCGCGGCGGAAAAGATCCAAAATGTCGGGATCGCTAGCAAATTCCGGGCGGATCATCTTGATCGCGACCGGGTCGCCGGTCTGGATGTTGAACCCGCGATAGACCTCGCCCATGCCGCCTTGAGCGACCAGTCTTTCAATTTCATAGACGTTGTTGAGGCGCGTCCCGGGCCTCATGCTCCTCGCGGCGGAGCGTTGAATGACGGTTCGATCCTCCTCCACGGGCTTCCGCTCCAAATCAAATCGAAGATCTAATCGCCCGACGCCATGGGCCGCCAGGGCCGTGTCCCATGTCTTGCGGACCCCTCCCCCGGCCCGCTCGTCAACTCAATATTTGACGTACGCTATGCGCTTGATGATAATTTCTCAAGGTTCGCATTTGCCCACCTTTATTTAAGGACACTCCCATGCGCGCGTCATCGACATTTGCGTTCGGCGGGGCGACGGTCCTCGCCGCTTCACTCTTCATCAGTCTCGCTCCCGCTCGCGCCGATCCCGCATATTCCTCGGAAAATGTGGTCCAGATCTTCCTC
>DATDHT010000496.1:0-5892 GCA_036521435.1 Roseiarcus sp. | reverse complement strand
GCACATCGATCCGGCCACCGGCGAGAATGAATATAACTTTGCTTCCCTTCCCGCGTCGGCCGAGGTCGGTCTTCTGACCGCGCCGGCCGCAGTCGCCGAGATCGATCGTGACCCGCAAAATCCCGCGACATGGGGCCGGGTCGGTCGAAACGAGCAGTGCCCATGCGGCTCAGGAAAAAAATACAAACACTGCCACGGCCAGGTCGCTTGACGAACGGCCTCAATCTTGAGGCTTCCACCGCTCGCTCCGAGGCGCTCGCGAGCCTCGAGAAAACGTTCCGGATCTGCGGAATTGAAAACCCGGCGCGAGAGGCGCGCGTCAGCCTTTGCGCCGCCTCAGGTATCTCGCCTGTCGCATTGATTGTCGACCCGCGCGAGCCGCTCGGGTCCGCGGCTTCAAAGGTTCAAGAAGTCGCTGCGCGGCGAGCAGTCGGAGAACCCCTGTCGAGGATCGTCGGCAAGCGCGAATTCTGGAGCCTCTCGCTCGCCGTTACGCCACATGTGCTGGATCCGCGACCCGAAACGGAAACGATCGTCGAAGCCGCGCTCTCGATTTTGAGCGATCGTCGGGAAGACCCGCTGCGTATGCTCGACCTTGGCGTGGGCTCCGGCGCGCTGTTGTGCGCGCTGTTGACCGAATTCCGCGCCGCGCGCGGGATCGGTGTCGATATTTCAGCCGACGCGGCCGAGGTTGCGCAGGGCAATCTTCAGGCGTGTGGCCTGTCTCTCAGGGCTGAGATTCGGGTTGGCGACTGGACGAATGGGCTTGAGGGGCGATTTGACCTGATCGTCTCGAACCCGCCCTACATTCCGACGGCTGAGCTTGCAGAGCTGCCGCGCGAGGTCCGCGAGTTCGATCCTTGGCTCGCGCTGGACGGCGGAATCGACGGACTTGCCGCCTATCGACGAATCCTACCGGAATCGAGGCGCTTACTCGTTCCGGGTGGTTGGCTGGTCACGGAACTCGGCGCGGGTCAAGCGATCGACGTGAGTGCAATCGCCAACCGGTGCGGCTTTACCGACGTCGCGATTTACCACGACCTTGCCGGCGCCAGCCGCGTCGTGGCCGCTCGCGCCTAAACGAGTTGATCGGCGTCACGCGGTGTCGCCAAAAATGGAAGACGCGGCCGAGGGGGGCGGCCGCGTCTTCTCTATCCGGGGCTCAATGACCCCGGTACTACTCGGCGCCCTCGTGGTCGTGTTCGCCCATATGGTTGTGCATCATGCCCATGGCGAACCGCGACCGTTCTGGCATCAGCATGCGTCCAAGCATGCCAAACTTATGCTTCTGCGACTCGTCGAGGCTGTCGTACAGCGGCTTGGCGGCGTCGGCGATCTTCTTAACGTTCGTTGCTCCCTGCGACAGGCGGTCGGCCATGGCTTCGAGATGATCGATGGGCGACATGCGCTCGCCCTGAGCGCGCATCCGCATCATCTGACCCATAGCGTCCATGCGCGACTTGTCCGCGTCCTTGACCGCGGACTCGAACGGGCCCCAGAGCTTTTCCTGGTCGGATGCCAGTCCGAGGCCAGCCTTCATGCCGGTGAGCTTGGCGTCCAGCATCGTCTCGCGATCGGCCGTCCACTGTTGCATGCGGTCGGCGCGTGAAGCCTGCTGATCGCCCTCCGCAGCCCGCGCAAGGATGGGAGCGAACAGCGAACCTGCGACAAGCGCTGCAACGAGAATGCGTTTCATCATCCCTGTCCTCGTCCACAGAAGCTGACTGAACCTCACATGAATTTCAAATGAACTCGGCGTAATGAAGGCGTTTGCGCGTCGGCAGAGATTTGTGGTTAGCGGCGGATTAACGCACACGCCACGGTGCGCCCACGGTTTGCGGCGCGGTTCTGGTTGCAGGAGAAGGAATGAACGAGTCCGTGCTGAGTATGCTGTCCGATCGTCTGGCTGGAGGAGGGCAGGCCTTGTGCGCTTGGGTCACCATGAATGAGCCCGCCGTTGCTGAGGCTCTGGCGCGGGAGGCTTTCGATGCTGTTGTGCTCGACATGCAGCACGGCGCTGTCGACTTCGATGGCGCCATGCGTTCGATCCTACGCGTGGCGCTTTCCGGCAAACCGACCATCGCTCGCGTGCCGATCGGCGGATTTGCCCTGGCCAGCCAACTCATGGACTCAGGCGTCTGCGGAATCCTCGCGCCGATGATCAACAGCGGCGAGGATGCGCGGCGGTTGGTTGAGTTCGTTAAATTCCCGCCGGTCGGCCAGCGCTCCTGGGGCCCGCGCGCCGCGGCGCCGCTCAGCGGCCTGGACGTTTCCGCCTATCTTAAGTCGGCCAATGCGATGACCCAGGCGATCGCCATGATCGAGACCCGCGCCGCTCTCGATGCACTCGACGACATTCTGAGCGTCGACGGTTTGGACGGCGTGTACGTCGGACCCTCCGATCTTTCCATCGCGCTAAGTAATGGAGCCGGCGTCGAGCCCCGTGGCGCGGCGGTCATGAGCGAGGCGCGGCGGGTCGTCGAGCGCGCCAGGGCGCACGGAAAATATGCCGCAATGTTCTGTTTCGACGGCGCAGACGCACGGGCGATGCAGGCGCTCGGCTTTCAGCTGTGCACCATCTCCAGCGACCAGACGCTGCTGCGCGCAGCGGCGCGGAGCGAACTCGCCGATGCGCGGGCTGGGTGAACTCAAGGACGGCCGCCGCCACTGGAAAAATCGCTTTGAACACCAATATATTGTGAACGCGGGCTTGGCTGCGCGCGAGCGCCGCGGCGGGGTGTCGAATTCACAGCGTCCGGACCCGGCAAAGCGTGCATTTGCGGGTCTGACAGGATAGGATGGCGAAATCGCGAATCGCGGTTTTGCCGCCGGTCCAGCCCATCACGAAAAAGGCTCTGATTTTGGAAGAAGGCAAGGACCTGGCCGACGACGCCACGGCCGCCGGCGAAAGCTATGGCGCGGATTCGATCAAGGTGTTGCGTGGCCTGGACGCCGTGCGCAAGCGTCCGGGCATGTACATCGGCGACACCGATGACGGCTCCGGCCTCCACCACATGATCTATGAGGTGGTCGACAACGCCATCGACGAGGCGCTGGCCGGCCACGCGAAGCTCGTGACCGTGACCCTCAACGCCGATGGCTCGTGCACTGTCACCGACGACGGGCGCGGAATTCCGACCGGCATCCACGACGAAGAGGGCGTGTCCGCCGCCGAAGTCATCATGACCCAGCTGCATGCCGGCGGTAAATTCGACCAGAACTCCTACAAGGTCTCGGGCGGTCTGCACGGAGTCGGCGTTTCAGTGGTCAATGCGCTGTCGACGCGGCTCGTGCTGCGCGTCTGGCGCGACGGGCTCGAGCACCTCATCGAATTCGCCGGCGGCGACGCTGTCGCGCCGCTCAAGGTGGTCGGACCTGCGCCAATCGTCGACGGCAAGCCGAAGCGTGGCACCGAGGTCACGTTCACGCCATCGACTGAAACGTTCACCATGGTCGAGTTCGACTACGCGACCATCGAGCACCGCTTGCGGGAACTCGCGTTCCTCAACTCGGGTGTTCGGATCGTGCTCACCGACCTGCGCCACGCCGAGCCCAAGCGCGAGGAGCTGTGCTACGAGGGCGGCCTCGAGGCCTTCGTGCGCTATCTCGACCGCGCCAAGAGCCCGCTGATCGATAAGCCCATCCTCATCAAGGGCGAGCGCGACAACATCGGCGTCGAAGTCGCTCTGTGGTGGAACGACACCTACCACGAGAACGTGCTGCCGTTCACCAACAACATCCCCCAGCGCGACGGCGGCACGCATCTTATCGGCTTGCGCAGTGGACTCACCCGTCAGCTCGTTGGCTATGCCGAAAGCTCGGGACTGCTCAAGAAGGAGAAAGTCGATCTTTCCGGCGAGGATACGCGCGAGGGCCTGACCTGCGTGCTGAGCATCAAATGCCCGGATCCGAAATTCTCCTCTCAGACAAAAGACAAGCTGGTCTCCTCCGAGGTCCGCCCGGTGGTTGAGGGTCTCGTCAACGAACTGCTGTCGCAATGGTTCGAGGAGCACCCGCAGGAGGCGCGGGTGGTCGTGGGCAAGGTGGTCGAGGCCGCGCAGGCGCGCGAAGCCGCGCGCAAGGCGCGCGAACTCACCCGCCGCAAGGGCGCGCTCGACATCGCGAGCCTGCCCGGCAAGCTCGCCGACTGTCAGGAGCGCGACCCGGCCAAGTCCGAGATCTTCATCGTCGAGGGTGATTCGGCCGGCGGAACCGCCAAGCAGGGCCGCAACCGCGAGTTCCAGGCGGTGCTGCCGTTGCGCGGCAAGATTCTCAACGTCGAGCGCGCCCGCTTCGACAAGATGCTATCGTCCGAGCAGATCGGCACCCTGATCACCGCGCTCGGCGCTGGGATCGGGCGGGACGACTTCAACCTGGAGAAGCTGCGCTACCACAAGATCATCATCATGACCGACGCGGACGTCGACGGTTCGCACATCCGCACGCTGTTGCTGACCTTTTTCTTCCGGCAAATGCGCGCGATCATCGAGGCCGGACATCTGTTCATTGCGCAACCGCCGCTGTTCAAGGTCAAGCGCGGCCAATCGGAGCAATATCTCAAGGACGAGCGGGCGCTCGAGGATTATCTGGTCGAGGCGGGGCTCGACGGCGCGACGCTGACGCTGGCCAATGGCGAAGCGCGCGCCGGCGCCGACTTGCGTGCGCTGGTCGAGGAGACGCGCGCTTTGCGGCGCCAGCTCGACGGACTGCACTCGCGCTATAACCGCGCCCTCGCTGAACAAGCCGCGCTCTCGGGCGCGCTCAGGCCCTTGAGCAGCGCCGACGATCCTGAGGGTGAGGCGCGCGCGCAGCTGCTCGCTGACCGCATGAACGCGATTGCCGAGGAGACCGAGCGCGGCTGGAGCGGCCGGCTCGATGCGAACGGCTACGTACTGACGCGTGAGGTGCGCGGCGTCCGGCAGGCGGCGGCGCTCGACGCGGGCCTGCTCGCTTCGGCCGATGCGCGGCGCCTCGACGAGCATGCGCGGCCGCTCAGCGAGGCCTTCGCCGAGCCGGGGACGTTTGCGCGCCGCGGCGACACGACCACCGTCTCCGGTCCCTCGGAGCTGCTTGAGGCGGTCAACGCCGCCGGCCGCAAGGGCGTCGCCTTCCAGCGCTACAAGGGCCTGGGAGAGATGAACAAGGACCAGCTCTGGGAGACGACCCTCGACCGCGAAGCCCGCACGCTTTTGCAGGTCAAGATCCGCGAGGTCGACGAGGCCGACGATATCTTCGTCAAGCTGATGGGCGACATCGTCGAGCCGAGGCGCGAGTTCATCCAGGAGAACGCGCTAAGCGTCGCGAACCTGGACGTGTGAGCATGCTTCAAGGTCGGAGATCGAGCATGGGCGCCGAGTCCTTCGGATAGTTTAGGCTCCCATTGGGCCCGACCCGGGCTTCGGGCGTCAAACGCGCTGGCCCAGTGTGGCCGGGGCCGAGGATGTGGAACACCTCCTCGCCCGCGGCGATGAGATGGTCGGAAATGATGCGCCGATGGCATCGCCACCAGAGGCTTTCTGCGCACATGACGGTCGAGCGCGTCGCGTGACCGAGCGCGCGCAGTTTTTCAAGGCCTGAGTTGAACTCTGCGCTCAGCGCGTAGTCGGCGTAGTTGTGAAAGCTTGCGTTCTCCCAGAAGGCGTTGACGTCGGGCGATACGCCAGGCTGCTTTCCGCGAAGTCCCCCGAGTGAGGCGAAATGCTCATATGCAATTCCATGCGCAGCGAGCGAGGCGGGCAAGACGTCGCGGTTGAATTGCGGGTTGGTTCGCGAGCGCGGAACGGTGCGCACATCGACGACGAGCTTGACTTCGGCAGTCGTCAAGAGCGCCACAAACTCGTCGATCGGACGGGTGGAATGTCCAACAGTGAAGAATGGGTTGGGCATGCTCTT
>DATDHT010000495.1:0-2236 GCA_036521435.1 Roseiarcus sp. | reverse complement strand
GGAACCGACGCCATGTGGGACCACGCGGAGGCGGTGATGACCCGCGTGCTGGACGAAATCCGGCTGCGCCATGGCAACATCGTCACGACCGCGCTCAATCCGGGCGAGGGCGCCTTCTACGGGCCGAAGTTCGAATATGTGCTGCGCGACGCGATTGGCCGCGACTGGCAATGCGGGACCACGCAGGTCGACTTCAACCTGCCTGATCGCTTCGGCGCGTTCTATATTGCGGGCAACAGCGAGAAAACGACGCCAGTGATGATCCATCGCGCCATCTGCGGCTCGATGGAGCGCTTCATAGGCATTTTGCTCGAACATCACGCCGGCCACTTGCCGTTGTGGCTCGCTCCGGTTCAGGTCGCGATCTGCACCATCACCAGTGACGCCGACGACGCGGCGCTTAAGTTCGCCGCCGCGGCGAAGAAGCGGGGCCTGCGAGTCGAGACCGACTTACGAAACGAGAAGATCAACTACAAAGTGCGCGAACACTCTTTGGCGAAAGTACCGGTCCTCCTCGCTCTGGGACGCAAGGAAGCAAGCGAAAACACCGTGTCGGTGCGCCGCCTCGGCTCCAATGCGCAGACAGCGCTGGGCGCCGAGGAGGCGCTTGAGGCGCTGGCCAGCGAGGCTGTGCCTCCAGACCTCCGCGGGTAGGACCGCGAGGATGGTCCGGGGGCGGCCGAGCCGGCGGTCGCCATTAGCGAGTCCGTTTCTTGTGATTCCAACGGGTTGAGGCGCGATTAGCGAGTCACTGACCGTTGGCCCATCGTGTGACTGCCTGCTCGGACGGCTAAGTTCGGGGCGCCCAGTCACGACCTCGTGGCTCCACGCTCCCCGCAAAACGGGCGTCTTGAGGCGGATCCAGAGTCGACAAGACGGCATAAACGTTGGTGACGTTTCTGGACGTCCTCTTCGACGATGTCAGGACAGGCTTTCGAGGCGCGCTGCGTGGCG
This sequence comes from Roseiarcus sp., assembly GCA_036521435.1. Lineage (GTDB taxonomy): Bacteria > Pseudomonadota > Alphaproteobacteria > Rhizobiales > Beijerinckiaceae > Roseiarcus. The sequence continues at coordinate 1,282 of DATDHT010000495.1, read as the reverse complement.
TCTCGAGACAGGAGGTTATCGAGTTTTTTTACGGGCCATGTCCACCTGTCCCCAAAACGCCGTTTGCGCCTCGCCAACGGGGGAGGGCGAGCCGAGCAGTCGGTATTTCTGAAAAACCATAGCAAACGGTCGCCCATATGGCAAGAAATTGTCGATCTTTCTTAATCGAGCGTGCCGCCCCAGACGGGGCGCATTCACCGCTCCCAGGAAACACCGAGCGATCTCATCAACCCAATCCCGTAGCAGGCTTTCTGACGCTCAGGGTCTTCCCTCACGTTTGCCCCGCAGCCTCTCCGACGCTAAGCAGGCCCGAAACGGCGGCGCGGCTTCGGGCCCGGAGTTTGCATCCTTCCGTTTTGCCCACAAAAGCTCCATCTTAGAAGGGTTAGGAGCGAAGATGTCGTTTGAGGCCAGATCAACCGCCGCGCGGGATGCGTTGCGCTTCCGATTTCGGGGCGGGGACGTTGCTCTCCGCCAGTTCTCCCCGCGCGCGACCGTGCTCGACTGGCTGCGGGAGGAAATGGGAGCGAAGGGAACGAAGGAAGGTTGCGCCGAAGGCGATTGCGGCGCGTGCACGGTGGTCCTGGCGCGGCCCAAGGGGGACCGGCTCGTCTACGAGCCGTTCAACGCCTGCATTCTGCTCCTGGGCCAGCTCGACGGCGCCGAGCTGATCACGATCGAGGATCTCGCCTCAGGCGGCGGCGAACTGCATCCGCTGCAGCAGGCGATGGTCGACACCCACGCCTCGCAATGCGGCTTTTGCACGCCGGGGATCGTGATGAGCCTGTTCGCCTCCTATCATTCCAGTGAGCCCATGACGTATGCGGGACTTTGCGATCAGCTTGCGGGCAATCTCTGCCGATGCACCGGTTATCGCCCGATCATCGCAGCGGCGCTTGAGAGCGCGGTCGGCGAGCCTGACGACCGTTTCGCGGCGACGTCTCGAGAGCGCGCCGTGGCCCTCGCCACCCTCGCCGACCATAAAGACGTTCTCATCGGCGACGAGGCGGTGTTCTTCGCTGCCCCGGCGAGCCTCGATTCGCTGGCTGCACTCTATGCCCGCTTTCCCGATGCGACCCTCGTCGGCGGAGCGACCGACGTCGGGCTCTGGGTCACCAAGCAATTGCGCGAGCTGAAGCGCGTAATCTGGCTCGGCAGGGTTGTTGGACTGGACACTATCGGCGAGAGCGCCGGCGGCGCCCTTTCTATCGGGGCCGGCGTTACGCTGGCAGACGCCATGCCGCAGCTGGGCGCGATTCACGCCGATTTAGGCGAGTTGTTG
>DATDHT010000494.1:0-3821 GCA_036521435.1 Roseiarcus sp. | reverse complement strand
CTGACCGAGCGCATCGCCTTCCTGATGAAAGGCGGCGAGGCGGCGACCCTGGACCCAAAATATCCTCCGCCCGACTCGGGGCTGCTCGGGCCGAACGTCTTTCCTGACAATTTGACCGTGACCGTCGCTCTCGGCGCGTCGCTGTTCGACGACCGCTACGGCCTGCAGAGACTGAGGCCGACGCGCCTGATCTCCATGGAGGAGTTTCCCAACGACGCGCTCGACGCGCGCCTTTGCCACGGCGATGTCGTGCTGCAATTCTGCTCGAACACCGCTGAAACGAACATCCATGCGCTGCGCGACATCCTCAAGCACTCGCCCGATCTTCTCGCGCTGCGCTGGAAGATCGACGGCTTCCTGCCTCCGCACACGATCAAGAAACTCGGCAAGGAGACGGTGCGCAACCTGCTCGGATTCAAGGACGGCACCGCCAACCTCGACGCCAGCGACGAGACGCTGATGAACGAGATCGTATGGGTGCAGCCGAACGCCGACGAGCCTTCCTGGACGTCAGGGGGAACCTACCAGGCGATCCGCATCATCCGCATGTTCGTGGAGCACTGGGATCGCACCGCGCTGGTCGAGCAGCAGCAGATCATCGGCCGCGAGAAGGCGGGCGGCGCGCCCCTCACCTACGCGCACGAACACGACGCTCCCGATTACGCCGCCGATCCGAAGGGCGAACGCATCCCGCTCACCGCCCACATCCGTCTCGCCAATCCGCGCACGCCAGGGACTGAGGCGAGCCGCATATTGCGTCGGGGCTACAATTATTCGCGCGGGCTGACCGACGCCGGCCAGCTCGACATGGGACTCTTGTTCATCTGCTTTCAGGCGGATCTCGCCGCAGGGTTTCTCACCATACAATCGCGTCTCAACGGCGAGCGGCTGGAAGAGTACATCAAGCCGGTGGGCGGGGGATATTTCTTCGTCCTGCCCGGCGTCCGGTCGAAGGACGATTTCTTCGCCGAAGGTCTGTTGCGCGCCGCGGCTTGAGACTCGACTTCAGCGCCGGGCGCGCGGCTGGCGGTTCGGCCATTTGACGATCCGGTCCGGCCAATGTTCGGGCGGAATGTCGCTCTCGCTGGCGGACACCCGGCCTCGCACCGAGACGCCGGCCTCGTGCACGCTGTCTGGCGAACCCGACACCAGCGGGTGCCAATCGGGCAGGTCCTGCCCTTTGGCCACCAATCGATAGGCGCAGGTGACGGGGAGCCAGCTCAATTGACGCACCACGTCCGCGGTCAGCCTCACGCAGTCGGGGACACGGCGGTGGCGGCGCGGATAGTCAGTGCATCGGCACGTCTTGCCGTCGAGCAGCTTGCAGCCGATGTCGGTGAAATGAATCTCGCCCGTATCGTCGTCCTCGAGCTTGACGAGGCAGCAGCGGCCGCAGCCGTCGCATAGGCTTTCCCACTCGGGCAGACTCATCTCGTCGAGCGTCTTCGTCCGCCAGAACGGCTCGGTTTGTTTGTCTTTCGCCGTCAAACCCTTCGTCCGCTTGCGCGCGCGTGAAGCGCTGGGCCACTTGAGTGGGCTTCGTTAGGTTAGCCCCGAACCATACGCCACTCTCGGACGTTATGGCGAATGGACTTTCATGGGCGTGGGCGCAAGAAGGGCGGCTCACCAAAAGGAGAGAAGGAAATCGCCATTCAGGACGGGAAAAAAGCGGCCACGCTCGTCATCTCGCATCCCGCGTGCCTCGCGCACGACATGGGCGAGGGGCATCCCGAGCGGCCCGACCGCTTGCGTGCGATCGAACGCGCGCTCGAGAGCGAGGCGTTTCAGATGCTGGCCCGCGACGCGGCGCCACGCGCCGATCTCGCCGCGGTCGCCCGCGTCCATCCCCAGGATTACATCGAAGCCATCCGCGCGGCGACGCCTAGTCATGGCCGGGCCGCACTCGATGCGGACACGTTGATGTCGCCGGGCTCGTTCGAGGCCGCGCTGCGCGCCGCGGGAGGCGCGGTCTTCGCCGTCGACGAGGTGATGGGCGGCAGGGTCCGCAACGCTTTTGTTGCGACCCGTCCGCCCGGCCATCACGCCGAAGTCGCGACCCCGATGGGGTTCTGCTTCTTCAACAACGCCGCCATCGCCGCCCGGCACGCCCAGAAAGCGCATGGCGCCGAGCGGGTCGCGATCATGGATTTCGACGTCCATCACGGCAACGGCGTCCAGCACATTTTTTGGGACGATCCGAGCGTGATGTACGCCTCGACCCATCAGATGCCCCATTATCCCGGCACGGGCGCGGTTCAAGAGCGCGGCGAGCACAACCAGATCGTCAACGCACCGTTGCGGTCAGGCGACGGGGGCGAGGCCTTCCGGGAGGCGATGGAGACAAAAATCCTGCCGCGCCTCGAGGCGTTCGCGCCCGACCTTGTGATCATCTCGGCCGGCTTCGACGCCCACCGGCGCGATCCGCTCGGCAATCTCAACTTCGTCGAGGCCGACTTCGCCTGGGCGACGCAGAAGCTCATGGGAGTCGCGCGCAAACACGCCCATGATCGCGTCGTCTCGGTGCTGGAAGGCGGCTACGACCTGAAGGGGCTCGCCCGCTCAGTCGCCGCGCATGTGACGGCGTTGATGGAGGGGTGAGCCGAGGCCACCCCTCCGCGCGCCTTCGGCGTCAGGCGAAGCGAAACGATTGGCGGCGCTTGGCGACGAGGACCATCCCGACAAATCCCAGCATCATCATCGCCCAGGTTGAAGCTTCCGGGACCTGCGCGATTGGGAAATTCGCGTCGATGGCGGTGTTGGGCGTCGTCTCGAACCCGTAGCGTTCAAGATCGCCCCCGGCGAATTGCGCGAACCCGTAGAAGGTGTTGTCCCCAACCATGTAGCGAAGGCCGAGGAAGCTGTCGGTCGAGGAATAAGGAATGTCCGTCGCGGTCGCGAAACCCGCGTAGGAGCCGAACTGATCCGGCCCGAAGAGCACGTCAGAGCCGCCGCGCATGTCCGTGAAGAACGTGCTCGGCTCGACGGGAATGCCAAGAAACCCGCCAAAGCTCGACACTTCGGCCGTGCCCGTCGTGGAAACGAACGTGTCAGCGAAGTATCCGCTCGTGGGGTAAGAGAGAGAGAATTGATCCGCCGCCGACGGACCGAATGTAAACGGTGTTGCCGACAGAGTTTCGGGACCGCCGAGAACAACGGCGGCGGATGCTGGAGCCGAAAGCAAAACGCTGACGGCAAGAATACCTAGGATTTTCTGCATGGGAGGGCGCCTTCGCTCGTGTGTACACGCATGCAGTACGGTTGGATTCGCGGAAGGATGCAGGGAGAGCGGAATTATATGTGAACGGGCGTCGCGCCGCGCCCAATGTCATCCCCGCGCAAGCGGGGATCCAGGCGCGCCCATCCGGGGAATCATCCGTTTAAGGTCTCATACAAATCCGCCCATTCGGGATTGAAACTTTCGATCAGCTTCAGTTTCCACTGACGCTCCCATTTCTTGATGCGTTTCTCGCGCGTGATGGCCTCGTTAATGTCTGAGTGAAATTCGTACCAGACCAGCCGAGTCACGCCATATTTGCGAGTGAACTCGCTGCCTTCTCCAGTCCGATGCTGATGGGCGCGAACTGAGAGATTATTTGTCACGCCAACATACAAAGTGCCGTTGCGGCGGCTCGCCATCATGTAGACCGCATAGCGTCCGCCGGCTTGCATCGTCGCTTTCCGTCGTTCTGGATTCCCGCTTACGCGGGAATGACATGGAGAGGGACGACTGTCATCGGCGGGTCGTCACGCGACGCGCCGTCTTCACCCGGTGCCTGTCATCCCAGCGTAAGCGGGGATGACAGGCGAGCCGCGGACCGCAA
>DATDHT010000493.1:0-3870 GCA_036521435.1 Roseiarcus sp. | reverse complement strand
CGTATGGGCGGCGTCCCCCACCAGCACGACATGCGACCGGCCGTTGAAGCAGCTCCACTGGCCGCAGATCAGCCGGTTGAAATTAAGCCAGGGCGAACCTCGCAAATGGCGCGCATTGGTCATGAGCTTCGCGCCATCGAGTGTCTCGGCGAAAACCTTCTCGCAGAAGGCGATCGAGCCGTCCTGGTCGAGTTCGTCCAGCCCATGCGCCTCGAAGGCGGCCTGGGTGGTTTCGACAATGAAAGTCGATGTGCTTCGGTCGAACTTGTAGATGTGGGCCTGGAACCAGCCGTGCTCCGTCTTGCGGAAGTCGAAGGTGAACGCGTCGAACGCCTTGGCGACGCCGAGCCAGATGTAGCGATTGGGGCGGACGAGAAGATCGGGCCGGAACTGATCGGAATATCGGTGACGGATCTTCGAATTGAAGCCGTCAGCGGCCACGACGAGGTCGGCGTCCGGGAACTCGAGGTCGGAATCGACGTCGTGCTCGAATGCGAGCTCGACGCCAAGCGCCTCGCAACGTCGCTGCAAGATATTCAGGAGCTGCTTGCGCCCGATGCCGATAAAGCCATGACCGCTCGTGCGCTGCCGCGACCCTTTGAAGACGAGCTCGATGTCGTCCCAATGATTGAAGGCGTCGGCGATCTCGGCCGCGCTCTCCGGATCCGCGGCGCGCATCGCGCTCATCATCGCGTCCGAAAAGACGACGCCCCAGCCGAACGTATCGTAGGGCTTGTTGCGCTCGATCACGGTAACTTCGTGCCCCGGCCGCAGCTTCTTCATCAGAAGCCCGAAATAGAGACCGGCCGGGCCGCCGCCGATACAGACGATGCGCATGTTGTCCTCGTCTCTGCGCTTTATCGCGCCAGCATTTTCGCCAGCATATAGCCCGACGCGGCGCCTGTCCCCGCGCCTGGCCAAGTCCCGGCGCCGCAGAGATAGAGCCGCGGCGCCGGCGTTGCGTAACGCGAGTAGCCTGCAACCGGTCTAAAGAAGAAATTCTGATCGAGGTGATGGCTTCCGGTCAGATTGTCGCCGCCGATCAGGCACGGGTTCTCGCGCTCGAGGTCGAGCGGCGACCAGACCGAACGCCCGAGGATTTTGCCCCGCAGGCCGGGCGCGTAGGTCTCTAGAACATCGAGCACGCGCTCGGCATACGGCTCCTTAGCCTCGTCCCACGCGCTTGCGTGGATGCGGCCGAGCGCGTCGCCGGCGATTGTCGCGGGCGCCACGCGGACCTGGACCCACAACACATGCTTGCCTGGGGGCGCGCGCGTCGGGTCGATTGCAGTCGGTTGACCCACCACCAGCACAGGCTCGGCCGGAAGGAGACCCGCCGCGGCCTCGGCGAAGGCGCGGCTCATCATCGCAAGATCAGGCGCGACATGAACATAGGCGAAGCGTTGCAGTTCAGGCCCGGCGCGCCAGTCGGGCAGCGAATCGAGCGCAAGATGGATCATCATCGTGCCGGGGCCGGGGCGGATGCGGGCGACCTTCTCGTCGAAGGCTTTGCGCTTCGGGTCAGGGCTCATGAGCCGGCCGAACACGATCTGCGGATGAAGGTTTGCGATCACCGCCTTCTTCGCGGCGATGCGCGTCCCGTCGTGAAGCTCGACCCCGGTCGCGCCGCTGGCGTCGCTCTCGATCTTCGTGACCGGTGATTTGAGCCTGACTTCGCCGCCTTTCGCCTTGATGAGGCCGGTCATCGCGCGAATGATTGTGTCCGCGCCGCGGGCGCCGATGACCATGCCGAAGGCTTGGGTTCCCATTGACTCGAGATAAGGAAAAAGCGCGCCGCCCGCGGCCTCGGGTGGAAAATCGAGGTGCATGCCCCAGGCGGCCATCATCGCCTTGACCTTGGGCTCCTCGAAATGCGCGTCGAGAAAATCGCGTGGGCTCGCAAGCAGGAGACGGCCGAGATCGAGAAGCGATTGCGTGCCTTTGGCGCGCCATGCGGACCATAATGTGCGCGCGGCGGCGAACGACGGCATGGGCGAACCGAGCAGGCCGAAGATGTGCGGCGCCTCTTCACCGAAGCGGGCGAGCATCGCCCGCCAGGCCGCGGAATCCTTTGCCGACAGCGCCGCGATCGCAGCTGCGGTTTTCTCGGGATCCTTGCTGACGCCGAGATAGGTGTGGTCGCGGAAGACGCTGGCGAAACAGTCGGCGGCGGGCGCGAAAGCGAGCCCCTGGGCGATAAGCTCATCTTTATGGGCGGCGAAGAATGGCGACCCAGCAAACAGCGAAAGGTTCATCGCGCAGAGGTCGTGGCGGAAGCCGGGCAAGGTGATTTCGCGGGTCTTGACCGCGCCGCCGGGCTCGCCCGACTGCTCGATCACGGCGACCGACCAACCGCGATTCAAGAGGTGGATCGCGGCGGCGAGGCCGTTATGTCCCGCGCCGACAACGACGGCGTCGAAAACGTCCATGCCGCGTTTGGTCTCCGCGATTAGCCACCTTTTGCATATATCCTTCGCGTGGCGGCGCGAAGTTACGTCCAATGCCTGCCCCGCGCAATGCTTGGACTGCGCCGGAAAAGGCAAGCCACCCATCCCGGCGCGCGCGCAGCGATTGCTTGCATCCGCATATTCCTTGGCTATGGTGGTCTCGCGTTCGCGCGCAGGGATACTGTTGAGATGCGAACGCGCGAGGGAACTTTCGAGGAGCCATGGGGATGAGCACGAACAATGTCCTTGCGGACTTCGCCGCGGCGCTCTTGTCGGGGTCGATCAAAATTGTCGATCTAACCGCACCTCTCGGGCCGGAGACGCCAGTGATCTACCTGCCGCCGCAGATCGGCAAGAACACGCCGGCGGTGAAAGTGCACGAGCTCTCGCACTATGATCAGAATGGCCCGTTTTGGGCGTGGAACTGGCTCGAGCTCGGCGAGCACACCGGCACCCATTTCGACGCGCCCGTGCACTGGATCACCGGCAAAGACTATAAGGACGGCACGACCGACCGGATCCCGGTCAAGAATTTCGTCGCCCCGGTCTGCGTCATCGATCGCTCCAAAGAAACGGCGAAGGACCCGGACTATCTGCTCACCCCCGACAGCATAAAAGAATGGGAGCGTGAGCACGGAGGCATCGAGGCCGGAAGCTGGGTGGTGCTGCGCACCGACTGGTACAAGCGCAATGAGTCAGCCAAGACCTTCCTCAACGCCGACGACAAGGGTCCACATTCGCCAGGACCGACCGCGGAAGCGATCGAATATCTGCTGACGAAAAACATCGTCGGCTGGGGATCGGAAACCGTCGGCACGGATGCAGGCTCGGCCGGCGGCATGAACCCGCCGTTCCCAGCGCACAATCTCGTCCACAAAGCCAATCGCTACGGCCTTGCGAGCCTCTGCAATCTCGACCAGCTGCCGCCCAAAGGCGCGATCCTGATTGCGGCGCCGCTCAAATTCGTCGACGGCACCGGCTCGCCGGTGCGCGCGCTCGCCATCGTTCCCTGACCTTAAGAGGCGGGCGAACGTCATAGCCATGAAGCCCGCTCGCGAGAACGAGGCATGAGCGAAGTCGACTATGTGTTCGTCGGCGGCGGAATCAATGCGCTGGTCGCGGCCGCCATGCTTGGCAAGAAGGGGCGCACGACGCTCGTGCTCGAACGCAACGAGGCGATCGGCGGCTGCTTGCGCACGGAAGAGGTGACGGCGCCGGGCTTCGTCCACGATGTCATGGCGACGACGCTTGTCCTCTTTCGGACCTCGCCCGCCTATCAGGCGCTCGGCAGGGACCTCGAAGCACGCGGCTTCGCTTTCGCGGATACGAGCCTGCCGACAGCAGTCCTTCGGCCCGATGGATCGAGCGTCATTCTCTCGATGGACCGCGCACGCAACGTGAAGACGTTCGACGCGCTCGCCGA
>DATDHT010000492.1:0-4634 GCA_036521435.1 Roseiarcus sp. | reverse complement strand
CTCCTCAGGACGAGGGTGGTGGGCGCGCCACAGCGCAGTCCCCTCTAGCACGGCCTGCGTCACCGCGCATGCCGCCGGTCAGTAATGGGCGATGACCACCATTTGCTTTGCCTGGAATTCGCCGGGCGGATAGGTCTGGCCGCCGCCCGGGACCGGTCCAGGCCACTCACCGATCGCTACCGGCGCAATTCCATTGCGGCGCAGTTCCGTTCGCACGCTCTCGACTCGCCGGTTCAAAATGCGAGCGCGCCGTTCCGCGTCCCCGGCGACGTCCGCCCGCGCATTGACATCGATCAGCGTCACCGTTTGCGGGGCGGACCCGGCGGCGGCGTCGACAACCATTTGCCGGCCAACGACGGTTAAAGCCGACCCTCGCCAAGCCGCCTCGTATAGGTCGTCGCGCTTGACCACGGGCGGCGTCGCGCAACCCGTCACCGTCAGAGCGATCACGCAGGCCAAATGGGCGCAGGTCGTCAAACAAAGTCTCCTGAAGCGCGACGCCTCAGCCGTGCCACGCCGCGACCGTCTTCAATGCCGAGAAACCGTACAGCGCTTCGAACCCCTTTTCACGACCGTGGCCCGATTTGCCGACCCCGCCGAATGGCAGCTCGACCCCGCCGCCGGCGCCGTAATTGTTGAGGAACACCTGCCCCGCGCGCAACGCCTTGGCGAGCCGCATCTGCCGACCTCCGTCCGCCGTCCAGACGCCAGCCACGAGACCGTAGCCGGTTCCATTGGCGATCGCGACCGCTTCGGCCTCGTCCTCAAAGGGAATGACGACCTGGACCGGCCCGAAGATTTCCTCCTGCGCCAGGCGATGCGTTGGACCGACATCGGCGAACAGGGTTGGGGCGACATAATATCCGCCCTTCGGCGCATCATCGACGATCCGTGCGGTCGCTGCCGTTTTCAAGTCGGCGCCCTCGGCGATAAACCGGGTCACGATCGATTTCTGCCGCTCCGAGATGAGCGGCCCGACGTCGAGATCGGCGTCGGCCGCGCCGACCTTCAGGGTCTTGTAGCGCGCCGCCATGCGCTCGACGACTTCGCCATAAATCTTGCGCTCGACGAGAATGCGCGAGGACGCGGAACAGGTCTGGCCGGCATTCTGGATGCCTGCATTGACCAGGAAAGGCAGCGCGCGCTCGAGGTCCGCGTCGGCGAAGACAAGTTGCGGCGATTTGCCGCCGAGTTCGAGCGTCACCGGCGCGACGTGGCGGGCCGCGGCTTCCTGCACGAGGGCGCCCACAGTGACTGAGCCCGTGAACGAGAGATGCCGAACCCCGGGATGGGCGGCGAGCGCGGCGCCCGCCTCTTCGCCAAGGCCCGGCACGACATTGAGCGCGCCCGCCGGAAAACCCGCCTCGCGCGCGAGCTCGGCCAGCGCAAGGGAGGTGAGGCAGGCCTCCTCTGCGGGCTTCAGCACACAGGCGTTGCCCATCGCCAGCGCCGCGCCGACCGTGCGTCCGGCGATCTGCATCGGGTAATTCCACGGCACAATATGCCCCGTCACCCCGTGCGGCTCGCGCAAGGTGTAGACTGTGTAGCCGTCGAGATAGGGGATGGTTTCGCCCATCACCTTGTCGGCCGCGCCGGCATAGAATTCCATGTAGCGCGCCATCGCCAGCGCGTCCGCGCGGCCCTGTTTCAAGGGTTTGCCGACGTCGAGCGCCTCGATATGCGCGAGCTCGTCGACCCGTTCTCTGATCAGTTCGGCGAGCTTCGCGAGCAGCCGCCCGCGCTCCGTCGCGGTAAGCTTGCCCCAGTCGTCGCCGAGCGCGCGCTCCGCCGCATCGACCGCGGCATCGATATCGGCAGCCTCGCCGCGAGCGATTTCGCCGATTTCAATTCCGCGCGACGGGTCCTCGATCGGCAGGCGCCGGCCTGATCGCGACTCGACCCAGCGCCCGTCGATGAAGCACTTGTCGGAATCGAACCAGGTGAGCTTCGCGCTCGTACGAACTCGTTCCAGCATCATGTCTCAAACCCATTTGCCTGGTGTGGACGGATTATGCCCCGCCCCAGACCTCTTCCGCGATCTCCACCAGCCGCGCCAGCTTGATCCATTGATCGGCCTCGCTGAGATCATTGCCATGCGCGGTCGACGAAAAGCCGCACTGATGGCTCAGCGCGCATTGTTCGAGCGGCACATATTTCGTCGCCTCTTCGATGCGGCGCTTGACCTCATCCTTCGGCTCGGCGGCCGCCTTCTTGGAGCTCATGAGGCCGAGCACGATGGTCGCGCTCTTCGGAGCAAATCGCAACGGGGCGAAATCGCCGGAACGCTCGTCGTCATATTCGAGAAAGAATCCGTCGATCTTCATCTCGTTGAGCAAGATCTCCGCGACCGGCTCGTAGCCGCCCTGGGCCACCCAGGCGCTCTTGAAATTGCCGCGGCAGAGATGGACGCACACGGTCATGTCCTGCGGCCGGTCGCGGATCGAATCGTTGATCAGCCTGCAATAGAGGCGGACGAGCGCGTCCGGATCGTCGCCGCGCGCCTTGGTGCGAGCGCGAATGTCGGGGTCGCAGAGATAGGCAAGATTGGTGTCGTCGAACTGCAGGTAGCTCAAGCCCCGCGCCGCAAGATCGGCGACCTCGGCTCGATAGGCGGCGGTCAGATCGTCGTAGAAATCCTCGAGGCGCGGATAGACCGCCTCGCTGATCGCCTCGCGCCCGCCACGGAAATGCAGCATCGACGGCGCGGGGATGCAGACTTTCGGCGTTCGCGTCGTGACCGACTTCAGGAAATCGAAGTCCGGCCCTTGAATCGGTCCGACCCACTTGACCTTGCTGCCGATATGCATGGTCGGCGGCGCGAAGCCGACCTTGGTTCCATCGTCCTTCTTGAAATGCGCGGCGAATTCTCCGTAGGTCGTCTCGACCCCTTCGAGTCGCTCGAGAAAGTCGACGTGGAAAAAGGTGCGGCGAAACTCGCCGTCGGTGATCCCCTTCAGACCCACATCCTCCTGGGCGCGCACGACTTCGCGAATGCAAGCATCCTCGATTGCGTGCAACTCGGCGGCGGGAAGCCCCCCAGCGGCGAAGCGCTCGCGCGCTTGCCTGAGCCGTTCAGGACGAAGGAAACTCCCAACATGGTCGGCGCGAAACGGCGGACGGGGCATCGTCTCTCCCTCGGGCGTTCTTAGTCGGGCTCATCATGTGTCATGACGGCCCGGGCGTTGGCAACCGAGCTCCCTTCTCCAGATGGGAGAAGGTGGCCCGAAGGGCCGGATGAGGGCTGCCGGCGCGAGCCCTCATCCCAACCCCTCTCCCCGAGGGGGAGGGCCAGCTCGCTCACCGCCTCGCGGCGAAAAACGTTCGCAACATCTCGGCCGCCTCGCCCTCGCGTATGCCCCCGTAGACCTCGGGTGCATGGTGGCAGGTGGGTGAGCGAAAAAAGCGCGGGCCGTTGTCGACAGCTCCCCCCTTTGGATCTGGAGCTGCGTAATAAAGCCGGCGCAGGCGGGCATGCGAGATCGCGCCCGCGCACATCACGCAAGGCTCGAGCGTCACATAAAGATCGCAGCCGATCAGCCGCTCCGATCCAATCCTGGCAGCGGCCTCGCGGATGACGATCATTTCTGCGTGAGCGGTTGGATCGCAAAGTTCGCGGGTGCGGTTTCCGGCGCTCGCAATCACGCTCCCCTCGCGCACGAGTGCGGCGCCGATCGGCGCTTCGCCGCGCTCTTCCGCCGAGCGCGCCTCGGCGAAAGCGAGGCTCATCGGATCGGCGCTCTTGCTCTCTTCAATCAAGTCGCGCTTCCCGTGCGGCCTGTCCTTTGGCTGCTTGCCAAGCGTTTTTCGTTGGCGGCCCGCAGGGTTCGGGCTTAGGACAAGCGGCCGTTCGCCGCAACGCGGGCGCAAAGGACCGGAACGAAGCAATATGGGCGACGAAACACAAACTGGAAGCTCGGAGGTGCGCGCCGGCCAGCGAATCGCCAAGGTCATGGCGCGCGCCGGCGTTTGTTCCCGCCGGGACGCCGAGGCTTGGATTGCGGAGGGGCGTGTCGCCGTCAATGGCGAAGTCTTGAAGAGCCCAGCCTTCAACGTGAGCGAAACAGACAATGTCCGCGTCGACGGCAAGCCGCTCGCCGCGCCGGAGCGCACACGGCTCTTTCTGTTCCATAAGCCCCGAGGCCTGGTCACAACGGCGCGCGATCCGGAGGGGCGGCAGACCGTTTTCTCGGTGCTTTCGCCTGACTTGCCGCGCCTTGTCGCGATCGGCCGGCTCGACATCAACACCGAAGGCCTGCTGCTGCTTACCAACGACGGCGGGCTCGCGCGCGTGCTGGAATTGCCGTCGACCGGCTGGCTGCGCCGCTATCGCGTGCGCGCGCACGGGATCATCGACCAGGCGGCGCTCGATCGTCTGAGTGAAGGCGTCACCATCGACGGCGTCGATTATCTCGGCGTCGAGGCCAAGCTTGATCGCGAGCAGGGCGCGAATGCCTGGCTCACCTTGGGTCTCAGGGAGGGAAAAAACCGGGAGATCAAGAAGATCCTCGAGCACCTCGGTCTTGCGGTCAACCGGCTGATCCGCGTCTCGTTCGGCCCGTTCGAACTCGGCGACCTGCCCGAGGCCGAGGTTATGGAGGTGCGTACGCGGGTGCTTCGCGACCAGCTGGGCGTGA
>DATDHT010000491.1:0-2285 GCA_036521435.1 Roseiarcus sp. | reverse complement strand
CGTGCGCATTCTCCATCTGCGCCATCCAGGCGATATGCTCCTCCGTGCCGGGCCGAGGCTCCTTGTTCTTAAGGTAATATTCCTCCCGGTAGACGAACATCACGACGTCGGCGTCCTGTTCGATCGAACCGGACTCGCGCAAGTCCGAGAGCTGCGGCCGCTTGTCGTCGCGCTGTTCAACCTGGCGTGACAGCTGGGAACAGGCGAGGATCGGGATATTGAGCTCCTTGGCCAGCGCCTTGAGGCCGGTCGTGATCTCGGTCAATTCCTGCACCCGGTTCTCAGAGCGATTTTTCGAGCCGGCGAGAAGCTGGAGATAGTCGACAACCAGGAGGTCGAGTCCGCGCTGGCGCTTGAGCCGTCTCGCCCGCGCCGTGAGCTGCGCGATCGAGACGCCGCCAGTCTGGTCGATGTAGAAGGGAATCTGCTGCATCTCCCGGACCGCGTCGGCGACGTGGTGAAAATCGGCTTCGGTAATGTCGCCGCGTCGGATCTTGTAGGAGGCGACCGCGGATTGCTCGGCGATGATGCGGGTCGCCAGCTGCTCGGACGACATTTCGAGCGAAAAAAAGCCGACGATGCCGCCGTTCGTGGTCTCGATGGTTCCGTCCGGCCGCGTGCGGCTCTCGTAGGCCTTGGCGATGTTGAAGGCGATGTTGGTGGCGAGCGCCGTTTTCCCCATTCCGGGACGGCCGGCCAGGATGACGAGATCGGACGCCTGCAGCCCGCCCATATAGCGGTCGAGATCCGTCAGCCCGGTGGCGATTCCACTGAGCGAGCCTTCGCGCTCATAGGCGCGGGCGGCCATGTCGACGGCGATCTTCAAGGCTTCGGAGAAGCGCTGGAAGCCACCGTCGTAACGCCCCGCCTCGGCGATCTGGTAGAGGCGCCGCTCCGCCTCCTCGATCTGCTCGCGCGGGCTCGAATCGACCGGCGCGTCATAGGCGACGTTGACGACATCCTCGCCGATCGAAATGAGCTCGCGGCGCATCGCGAGGTCGTAGACGCCGCGGCCATAGTCGTAAGCGTTGATGATGGTCGTCGCTTCACTGGCCAGACGGGCGAGATATTGCGGCACCGTCACGCCGCCGATGTCATGGTCGCCGAGGAATGTCTTGAGCGTGACCGGCGTCGCGAGTTTGCCCGCCCGGATCAGCGACCCTGCGATCTCGAAGATGCGGCGATGGATCTCCTCGACGAAATGCTCGCTCCTGAGGAAGTCGGAGACCCGGTCGAAGGCGTCATTGTTGATGAGGATCGCGCCGAGCAGCGCCTGCTCCGCCTCGAGGTTGTGCGGCGGCGTCCGATAGGCGCGTTCCTGCGGCGGGGTCTGGCGCTGCGCAAATTGCTCGATGGTCGCCATGAATGCGGCGCATCCTTTCGGGTTTTCTCAAAGGTGAGGCGGACGCAGCACGAACGCAAATCGGACGCAACATGGGGCCTACGCGCCGTGCGCTATCGGGGCAAGCCCAAAGGAGACGTCAGTTCGAGCCAAGAGTTTCCGATCCCAAGCATCCTCAAGTCGATAGGCCGGGGTCACACTGACTTGTCCCCGCTATCCAATGGGCGCAACGAAAGCGCGAAGCTCTGCTTGACTTTGGCGCTATTAACGCGTCCGGCGACCAGAGCGCTGGTGCCGCTAATCAGAAAAATAAGATAGTCCTTGCATTTTAATGAAACTAACGCTATGATGCGCGAATGATCGAGGCCGAGAGCTGACTGGCCTTTGATTTGGGATTGTCGAGGCGCTCCTGATTCGGGGATTGATGATGTCAGCCCCTACGCCCCTTCGGCCTTGTGCCTCCCGCCGCTCAGACCGGCCCGGCCTGGAAACTGCGGCTCGAAAAAAGTGACAGAAAAATACACTTAAGCCACTGAAATCATTCGCGCGCGTCCACTTGCGCGCGCGGGCGTGGGCCTAGCCGCAGACGCGCGCTTTAGCCTCGGCGTACTCCCGCTCCAGCCGCGCGACGAGTTCGGCGACCGACTGCACGGATTTGACTGCGCCGATGCCCTGCCCGCTGCCCCAGATGTCGCGCCAGGCCTTGGCTTCGGTCGCACTGCTGGCGGAGGCGAAGCTCATCGCCTTCGCATCGCGCTCGGGGAGAGCGTCCGGATCGAGACCGGACTTGACGATCGACGGCTTGAGATAATTGCCGAACACGCCCGTGAAGTAAGTGGAGCCGACAATGTCGGAGGCGTCGCCGTCGACGATCGCCTGCTTGTAGCCTTCGATCGCGCGCGCCTCGGGCGTGGCGATAAAGGCCGTGCCGATATAGGCGAGG
>DATDHT010000490.1:0-7696 GCA_036521435.1 Roseiarcus sp. | reverse complement strand
CGTCTCGACCGTCGCTTGCCAATATCCGAGATTGGCGATGGCGATGAACGCGATGACTACGAACGCCGCCAGACGCCAGGACCGGTGCATCCAATAGGCGAGCGCCGCGAGGGCGAAAACGACGATGAGAAAAGGGATGTGCAGGAGGATCGCGGTGAAGCCGTCGACCAGAAAGTCGATCAGCGCCGTCACCGCATCGAAGAAGCCGGCTGCATTGTCCTGCAGCCAAGTGATCCCAATCTTAACCCAGCGTCCAAGGGGTATTTTGGGCTCGGTGAACCAACTCTCCAACGCCGTCCCTCCAACAAAAACACCGGACAAGCCTCTTGAGGACGCCCGCCCGCGCGGCACGCGGACGGGAAGGGACTGAGGAGTCGATCGCTACGCTTACAGGCCGAGGCTCTTCTTGACCGCGGCGAGACCCGGCTGGCCGTCGAACGTCGTTACGCCATCGAGCCAGGCTGTGAGTTGCGGCGGGTTGGTCTTCAGCCATTCCTGGGCTGCTTTTGGCCCCTCGTCGCCGTCGGTGAGAATCTTGTTCATCACGAGGTTCTCGATATCGACGGTGTAGATGAGATTCTTGATGAGTTTGGCCGCGTTCGGACATTGGTCGGCCCAGCCAGCGCGCTCGTTGGTGTAGACAACCGCGCCGCCGAAATTCGGGCCGAAGCTGTCGTCGCCCCCAGTCAGGTACTCGATTTTGAAGTTGACGTTCATCGGATGAGGCGCCCAGCCGAGGAACACGACGTCTTCCTTGTGGCTTGTCGCTCGCTGCACTTCAGCAAGCATCCCCTGCTCGCTCGATTCGACCAGCTGAAAGTTTTTCAAGCCGAACTTGTCGCCCTTGATAAGGTCGAGCACGAGACGATTGCCGTCGTTGCCGGGCTCGATGCCGAAGATTTTCCCCTTGAGCGAATCCTTGAATTTCTCAATGTCGCCGAAATCCTTGAGGCCCTTGTCATAGGTGTATTGCGGAACGGCAAGCGTATATTTTGCCCCGACCGGTAGATTGGCGCCGGTCACTAGGACCGACTTGTCCTCGACATACGGCTTGCGATCGTTCTCCATCGACGGCTGCCAATTGCCGAGGAACACGTCAATGTCCTTGTTCTTCATGGAAGCGTAGGTCACCGGCACCGAGAGGACCGTGATCTTCGGCGTATAGCCGAGACCCTTGAAGATCTCGTTGGCGATCGCGGTTGTCGCCGTAATGTCGGTCCAGCCGACGTCCGAGAACCTCACAGTCTTGCAACTTTCCGGATCGCCGGCGAAAGCCGCGCTCGAGCTAGCTACCGCGATCACGCCTGATAGTGTCAGAACCGCCAAAAGCTTCATCGTTCTCTCTCCCTTATTCGTGCGGTCGACCTCCGCACGGAACCGCGTTTGGACGGGAGTATCGGCGGGAGGCGAAGTGCGGTCAAATCCAATAATTTGCGGCCGTCACCCTAACGGCCAAACCGTTTGAGCTTCCGACCGCGAGCGGCTAGAAGCGGACGCGATCCCCTCCTTGGGAGCCCCGATGCCCGAACCCCTCAATCCCACGCCTCAGCAGCAGTCCGAAATCCTGATGCAGGCGCTGCCGCACATGCTGCGCTATGACGATGCGATCGTGGTGGTGAAATACGGCGGCCACGCCATGGGGGATGAGGACAAGGCGCGCGATTTCGCCAAGGACATGGTGCTTCTGGAGCAGTCCGGCATCAATCCGGTGGTCGTGCACGGCGGTGGTCCACAAATCGGCATGATGCTGAAGAAGCTTGGCATCGAGTCGCACTTCTCGGGCGGCCTCCGGGTCACCGACAAGCCGACGATGGAAATCGTCGAGATGGTGCTCGCGGGATCGATCAACAAACAGATCGTTGGCTCGATCAATGCCGAGGGCGGGCGCGCGGTCGGCCTCTGCGGCAAGGACGGCAACATGGTCACCGCGCGGAAGGTTCACCGCCCGCACGGTCCGGGAGAAGATGTCGTCGACCTTGGCTTTGTCGGCGAGCCCGACAAGGTGGATTCGACCGTGCTCGAGCAGATCCTTGGCCGCGAGTTGATCCCGGTCCTGGCGCCGGTCGCGCAAGGCCCTGATGGCCAGACCTACAACATCAACGCCGATACTTTCGCCGGCGCCGTCGCCGGCGCGCTCGGGGCCAAGCGCCTCCTGTTCCTGACCGACGTTCAGGGCGTGCTCGACAAGAACAAAGGCCTCATCAAGGAACTACGGATCGACGATATTCGCGGCCTGATTGCGGACGGCACGATCACTGGCGGCATGATCCCTAAGGTCGAGACCTGCATCTATGCGTTGGAGAGGGGGGTCGAAGGCGTCGTGATCCTGGACGGGAAGGTCCCGCATGCGGTGCTGATCGAGATTCTCACCGACTATGGCGCAGGAACACTCATCACGCGATAATGGGCCTTCAAGGCGGTAGACATGCGTATTCTAGCGATCGACACGTCCTGTGGAGCAGCGTCGGTCGCGGTCGTCGAAAGCGGCCGGGCCGAGCCGCGGATGGTCATCAGCCGGGCGATGACGCGGGGCCACGCCGAAGCCTTGCCGCTGATGGTCGAGGAAGCCATGCGGGGCATTGAGGGCGGCTTTCCCTCACTCGGGCGCATCGCGGTCGCAATGGGTCCTGGCTCCTTTACCGGCATTCGTGTCGGCCTGGCCATGGCGCGTGCTATGGGAGTGGCGCTTGCGATTCCCGTGGTCGGCGTTTCGACTCTGGCCGCCTTCGCCGCGCCGCTCCTGAGCGAGCCCCGAACTGGAATCATCGCCGCCGCAATCGACGCTCGACACGGCTCAGTCTATTTTCAACTGTTCGAGACGTCCGGCCGTCCGCTGGGGCCCCCTCGTTGCGATACGCTCCGGGAGTGTGTACGTGCGATTGGCGCCGGGCCAGCTTGGCTCGCTGGCGACGCGACCGCGCTCGTCGCCAGCGAAGCCCAGCGTGCCGGACTGCCTTACGACCTCGACGCTGCGCGAGTCGCGCCGGACATTGTCGCTCTCGCCCGGATGGGTCTTGCTGTCGACCCTTCGCAGAGTCCTGCGCGCCCCGTTTACGTGAAACCGCCGGATGCGCGGCCAAATGCGGCCGAGTCTATCGCCTGGGCGCCGGCCTGAGCACTCGATCAAGCGCATGATTTTCGGCCTGCGCCGATCTCCCCCGCCCGTCATCCGTCTTCTTCGGCCGGACCGGTCGCAGGCCTGCGCGCGCCTGCACGCGGAGGGTTTCGCCCATCCCTGGTCGCCGGAGGAGATGGCGGCGCTCATCACCAACCCGTCGACCTTCGGTGCTGCGGCGCTCGATCCGGTAAGCGGCCGCTTGCGTGGCTTCGTCTTGTCGCGGCTAGCGGCAGACGAAGCGGAGATTCTGACGATTGCCGTCGACGCTACGCACCAGGGCAGGGGGGTGGGGCGGGCGCTTCTTAGCGAGAACTTGCGTCAGGTCGCGAACGCGGGGGCAAAGGCAATGTTCCTCGAAGTGGCCAAGGACAACGTGCCTGCTTTGGCCTTGTATGAGCGTTTCGGGTTCGTCAAAGTCGGGGAGCGAGCCGGCTATTATCGCCGCCCCGACGGGACGCGCGCCACGGCCGTGGTGATGCGCAAAGCGCTTGGATAAGCGCTGGCTTCGAGGCGTCAAGACGGCAGACGACGATAATCCGAGTGTATAAGTGCATATTTCGATTGCCGCTGGCCCCAACGATCTTGCCCACCGGCTATTTCCCCAGGACCCGAAAGCGCCTACACTGGGCCTGGACCGCTTGGAGCCCCTAATTGTCCGAATCGATTGTGCTTGAAGACGCGAATGGGACTGCAAGGCCCTTACGGGAATCGCACCCAAAGGCGTTCATCAAGTCATTCGGATGTCAGATGAACGTCTATGATTCCGAGCGAATGGGCGACCTTGCCGCCAAGGCCGGTTACCGTGAGGCCATCCGGGTCGAGGACGCCGACCTCATCGTTCTCAACACCTGTCATATCCGCGAACGCGCCTCGGAGAAGATTTTTTCCGAGCTGGGCAAGCTGCGCGAGTTGAAGGAAGAACGCGCGCGGGAAGGCCGGCGGACCATGCTGGTCGTCGCCGGTTGCGTCGCCCAGGCCGAGGGAAGCGAAATCCTGCGCCGCCAGCCGGCAGTCGATGTCGTGGTCGGTCCCCAGAGTTATCATCGCCTGCCCCAGCTCTTGCGCGAGGCGCGCGTCCGTCCCGGCGTCGTGGACACCGAATTTCCGGCGGACGACAAATTCTCTCAACTGCCGGCGGCGCCGGCCGACACGATTCGTCGACGCGGTGTCTCCGCCTTCGTGACTGTGCAGGAGGGCTGCGACAAGTTCTGCTCGTTCTGCGTCGTGCCATACACCCGCGGCGCCGAGACCTCGCGCCCGGTCGATGTCGTTGTCGACGAGATCGCACACCTTGCCGATGCAGGCGTGCGCGAGGTCACCCTGCTCGGCCAGAACGTCAACGGCTATCATGGGTTCGACACTCGTGGCCGACCGGTCGGGCTCGCCACTTTGATCCGCGCCGCCGCGACTGTGCCCGGGATCTGCCGGGTGCGTTACATGACCTCGCACCCCAACGACATGAGCGAGGATCTAATCCAGGCCCATCGTGATGTTCCAGCGCTCGCCCCCTATCTCCATCTGCCAGTCCAGTCCGGCTCCGACAAAATGCTGAAGTCGATGAACCGCCGCCATTGCGTCGCCGACTATCTTGACGTTGTAGGGCGCGTACGCGCCGCGCGCCCGGACATCGCCTTCTCCTCGGACTTCATCGTCGGTTATCCCGGCGAAACCGATGCCGACTTCGATCAAACGCTCGCTCTCGTTCGGGCCGTGGGCTTCGCTTCGTCCTACGCCTTCAAATATTCGCCCCGGCCGGGCACACCCGCCGCCGAAATGTCCGGACAGGTTGACGAAGCGACGAAAGCTCGGCGCCTCACTGCGCTTCAGGACCTCATCGAGGATCAGAGACAAGTTTTCAATCGGGCAAGTGTGGGACAGCATCTTGACGTTTTGTTCGAGAAGCCCGGTCGGCGCGAGGGCCAGCTTATCGGGCGATCGCCACATATGCAGTCCGTGTTCGTCGAAGGGCCCCAGTCGCTGATCGGCGAACTGATGCAGGTCGAGATGATCGCCGTCGAGCCACGTTCGTTGCGCGGGCGCATTGTCTCGCCAGCGTCGTAAATCGGGGTTTTACTGGCGTGAGGGATGATTCTGAACTTGGACAGGGCACAACGGAGACAGCTAATTTGAAGCCGCAGGACAGTTCGCCGTCGCGCATCGCCGCCGCCCCCCCAGTCATCCATCCTACGCTGCGCGAATCCAAACCTGCTGAAATCGCCATTGCTTTCCCCGACAACGCCGCCGCTTCGGTGGTTTTCGGCCATTACGATCAAAACATTGCGCGCATCGAGCGCAGCTTGGGCGTGTCAGCCTACGCCAACGGAAACCAGATCGTTATCAAAGGCCCGCGTGAGGCCAGCGAGCAGGCTCGCCGGGTTTTTGAGATGCTGTACCAACGCGTGAAGCAGGGCCAGCCGGCAACGGAAGGGGACGTCGAGGGCATCATCGCCGAGAGCGCGTATCAGGGCCTTCTGTTCCCGGGCGAGGAGGGGTCCAAGGAGAGCTTCGGCGTCGTCAAGACGCGCAAGCGCGGCGTTGTCCGCGCCCGAAGCGCGGCGCAGGACCAATATCTCGCGGCCTTGCGCAAGTTTGAGCTGGTGTTCGCCGAAGGTCCGGCCGGCACCGGCAAGACGTGGCTTGCGGTCGGACACGCGGTGTCGCTGCTCGAGCAGGGTCTGGTCGAACGGCTGGTGCTGTCGCGTCCCGCGGTCGAGGCCGGCGAGCGCCTCGGCTTCCTGCCCGGCGACATGCGCGACAAGGTCGATCCCTATTTGCGTCCCGTCTATGACGCGCTCTATGACTTCATGGATGGGCGTATGGTCGAACGGGGCATCCAGACCGGCATGATCGAGATCGCGCCGCTTGCCTTCATGCGAGGACGGACTCTGTCCAAGGCCGCCATCCTTTTGGACGAAGCGCAGAACGCGACCGCCATGCAGATGAAGATGTTCCTGACCCGCCTTGGCGCGGGTTCGCGACTGATGGTCAACGGGGATCCGAGCCAGACGGATCTAGCGCCGGGGCAGAAGTCAGGGCTTGGCGACGCGATCGGGCTTCTCAAGTCGCTTCCGAGCATCGGTCACGTTCGCTTCACCCATGTCGACGTCGTGCGCCATGATCTCGTGCGCCAGATCGTGGAGGCCTATGAAAGCGGGGGCAGAGAGGGGCAGCCAACCGCGGCCAAATGAAGGTTTCGCTCGATATCAGCGTTCCCTCGCCCCTTTGGCGCCGATTGCCTCGGGCGCGCGCGATCGCGCGCGAGACGATCGCCGCGGCTGCGGAAATCGGAGGGCCGAGCGAGGGCGGCGACGTGAGCCTCTGCCTCGCTGATGACGCTGCCTTGCGCGCGCTCAACCTGCGTTGGCGGGGCCTCGACAAGCCGACGAACGTGCTCTCGTTCCCTGCAGCCCCACTTGGTCATGGCGGGGATCCAACGGCGCTTGGCGATATCGCGCTCGCCCACGAAACGCTTGCCCGCGAGGCGGAGGACATCGGCGTCCCGCTCGCCGACCACTATCGCCACCTCCTCGCCCATGGATTTTTGCACCTCATCGGCTACGATCATGAGACGGACGCAGAGGCCGAGCGCATGGAGGCGCTCGAAACAAGAATTCTAGCGCGGCTCGGGGCGGCCGACCCCTATGCGCGCGAAGTTATTGGCGGATGACCGTGACGAATGAGGTCGGACCGGCGGAAACGCCGTCTGCAAACGGATCTCGGGAGCAGAGCTCGGGCCTGCTTGAACGGGTGCGGGCATTGTTTGGATTGGCGCCCGCTTCGGCGCGCGACGATATCGAGGATGCGCTGGAGGAGAGCGCGAGCGAGGAGTTTACCCCGCAAGAGCGCGCCATCCTCAAGAACGTTCTCGCGCTTCATGACGTACGGGTAGAGGATGTGATGGTGCCCCGCGCGGACATCATCGCGCTATCGCTCGATACGCCTCTGAGTGAGGTTCTTGATTGCTTTCGCACCGCGGGCCATTCGCGCCTGCCGGTCTACGACGAAACCCTCGACGATCCGCGCGGCATGATCCACATCCGCGACTTCGTCGTCTTTCTCGCCTCCGATCCCCGTTTCGGGCTCATGAAGGCGCGCCATGAGGCGCCATCCAATGGCGACGGCCAGCCGGGGCTCGACATGCCGCTCTCCGCGGCGCAGATCCTAAGGCCCGTTCTGTACGCGCCC
Source organism: Roseiarcus sp. (assembly GCA_036521435.1). Classification (GTDB taxonomy): domain Bacteria; phylum Pseudomonadota; class Alphaproteobacteria; order Rhizobiales; family Beijerinckiaceae; genus Roseiarcus. Next base: position 393 of record DATDHT010000490.1, on the reverse strand, counting down.
CCTTCAATGCCGGCGCTCGATCTCTTGCTCAAGATGCAGGCCTCTCGCACCCATATGGCGCTCGTGATCGACGAGTACGGCGGGACCGACGGACTGGTGTCGATCGAGGACGTTATGGAGGCGATCGTCGGCGACATCGAAGACGAGCATGACGAGGATGAGACGCCGGAGCTTCACGCGTCTGGCGACGGGGGGTGGATAGCGGAGGCGCGCGCCTCCCTTGACGCCGTCTCGGAGGCGACTGGCTTTGATTTCTCTTCACTTCCCGAGGCGGAAGACGTGGACACGATCGGAGGCCTCGTCACAGCCGCTGCGGGCCGTGTTCCCGACCGCGGCGAGATTCTTCTCGGACCGGGAGAATTCGAATATGAGGTGCTCGACGCCGATCCCCGT
>DATDHT010000489.1:0-2928 GCA_036521435.1 Roseiarcus sp. | reverse complement strand
ACCGGACGAAGCGGATAGCATCATGGCCAGCGAGCTTCGGCTTCGCATCAACAGGCCGGACATATGACCGCAATCGCCAAAGAGGCGTCGCCGAAAAAGAGCTTGCCAAGGGGCCGTCCACATATGGTCGGGGTTGCGCAGCCGGGGCGAGCGCGGTGACGTTAGGCTCGGATGGTTTGAAGTCAGGCGCGATTTTTGAAGCGCCAGCTTTCGTTTCCGGTTTCGACGATGTCGCAGTGGTGCGTGAGGCGATCGAGCAGCGCCGTCGTCATCTTGGGATCGCCGAACACGCTCGGCCATTCGCCGAAAGCAAGGTTGGTCGTGACGATAATCGAGGTCCGCTCATAGAGACGGCTGATCAGGTGGAATAACAATTGCCCGCCGGCCTGAGCGAAAGGGAGATAGCCGAGTTCGTCGAGGATGACAAAGTCAAGGCGAGTGAGATAATCGGCAAGTCGTCCCTGGCGACCGGCGCGGGCTTGAGCCTCAAGCTGGTTGACGAGATCGACGGTGGTGAAGAATCGTCCTCGTGATGCGGCGCGAATGCAGCTTCGCGCGATGGCGATGGCCAGATGCGTCTTGCCGGTGCCGGTTCCACCGACCAGGACGACGTTGCGCTGCTGGGCGATGAAGCCGCCGGCCGCGAGATCGCGCACGAGGGCCTCGTTGATCGGGGTATTGTTGAACGCGAAGTCGTCGACGTCCTTGGCCAGCGGAAGCTTGGCGACTGTGAGCTGGTATTTGATTGAGCGCGCCTGCTTCTCCGAGATCTCGGCCTTCAGGAGATCGCCGACGAAGCGCTGCGGCTCATGCTTGCGCTTAAGCGCTGTTGCGAGCGTCTCGTCGTAGGCGCTCCTCATCCCGTAGAGCTTGAGGCCGCTCATCATGTCGAGGACTTCGGTTCGTTCCATGGGTCAAGCGCTCCTGAGTTGATCGTAGCGGGCGCAGTCGGCCGTCGGCGCATGAAGCAGGCGCAGCGAAGCTGGGGTTGGGATCAGCTCCAATGGGCTCGGATCGCGCTGGCGCGCCAGAATGTTGATGACGACGTCGGCGGAATGGACGCCCTCGGCGAGTGCCTGAACGCAAGCCGCCTCGACCGCGGCCAATCCGTCGGTGAGCACCGCGGCGAGGATTTTGACCATCTGCCGGTCGCCGTCGTTGGAACCGGCGAGCTTGCGCCGGACGCGATCGAGCGCCGCCGGCAGCACCCAGTCCTTGAACGGCGCCCCATTGCGCAGCGCGCCCGGCTTGCGCGCCAGAACCGGCACATAATGCCAGGGATCGTAGATCGTCTCGCCCCGGCCGTAGCAGCGGCGGTGTTCGGCCACCGTGCGTCCATCCTGGCGGATGACGATCCGATCGGCGTAGGCGTGGATGTCGACGGGGCGCCCGACTGCGCTGGCGCTGACCGAGTATTTGTTGTTGTCGAACCGCACCAGACAGGTCTTCGACACCGAGGCCGGCAACGCGTGGAAGCCATCGAAACGGCCGCGATACGGAATGAGCTTCGGCCGCTCCGCCTCGAAGACCTCCCAGATCGTCTGATCGGGGCGCTCGGGATGGGCGTGCGCTTTCGTCCAGGACAGACACTTGTCGAAGAGCCAGGCGTTGAGTTCGTCGTAGCTCTTGAATCGCAGCCGCGGCGTGAAGAAGCGTTCGCGGACGAGGCCGACCTGGTTCTCGACTTGGCCCTTTTCCCATCCAGACGCCGGAGTGCAGGCGACGGGCTCGACGAGGTGGTGCGAGCACATCTGAAGGAAGCGGCGATTGTATTGGCGATCCTTGCCGACGAAGACCGTCTCAACCGCCGTCTTCATGTTATCGTATACGCCGCGCCCGCAGGCGCCCTTGAAGAAAGCAAAAGCCCGCTCGTGGGCGTCGAACACCATCTCCTGCGTCTCGCGCGGATAGGCGCGCACGAACATCATCCGGCTGTGGCAGAGGCGGAAATGCGCGACCTTCACGGTCGTCGTCACCCCGTCCATCACGACAATCTCGTGGCTCCAATCAAACTGGTAAGCCTCGCCCGGCGCGAACGTGAGCGGCACATAGGCGTCCGCCGTCGCGCTCGCGCGCTTTTCTCGCCAAGCGATTGCATAGCGACGAACGGCGGCATAGCTGCCTTCGTACCCGAGGTCGCGCAGGTCCTCGTATATCCGGATGAGCGTCAGCCGTTCTCGGGGCGTCTTGCTCTCGTTTTCCTCAAGCAGCGCTTCAAGCCGCTCTCGCCAGGGACCAATCCGAGGCTGAGGTTGCCGCGATCGTTCGTAATGGAACTCGGTCGCGTTCGAGCGGATGACCTTCCGCACGACCTTGCGCGAGATCCGCAACTCTCGGCAGATCTCCTTTATCGGCTTGCCCAGCGTGAAATAGGCGCGGCGTATCTTCGCAATCGTCTCCACAACCAGCATTCCAATCCAGGCCTCCCAGAACTCGGAAGGCCAGTGTGGACCCGACGCCACGGGGTCCCGATTGGATGAAAATCAACCCCGTAGCGGGGTCCCTATTCCATGAAAAAAGACAGTCATCCATGCCTATGCCAACCATCTCCCTCGGCCGCTGTCTCAACGATCCGCACCTGTTCGCCAATCACTTCCGCAATAAGAGCTGGGCGGGGTGGAAGGTATTCTTGCGGGCTTTGTTTGCCGAGCCTCCGGGTCCGGACGACCTTGAGCTCTATCGCGCGCGGACCGGGCGCACGAACTGGCCGACTGAGCCGTTCACTGAGGCGGTGACGATTGTAGGCCGGCGCGGCGGCAAGAGCCGGATCCTAGCGCTGATTGCGGTTTATCTGGCTGCTTTCCGCGACTATGCGCCGTATCTCGCCCCAGGCGAGGTGGCGACGATCGGGGTGTTGGCGGTCGACAAGGGGCAAGCGCGGGCGATCTTCCGCTTTGTGCTTGGGTTGTTGAAGGCGGTGCCGATGCT
>DATDHT010000488.1:0-2538 GCA_036521435.1 Roseiarcus sp. | reverse complement strand
GTGCTTCGGTCGCAGGGTTACAAGCCCGACGTGCAAAAGCTGTTCACAATCACTGGACTGTCGAGCATGGCCGGAGCGGTCGGCGGCGGCGGATTGCTAAGTTTGGCAGCCATCACGGCCGCTCTCACCGCCGGGACCGAGGCGCACCCGGATCCCAACAAGCGTTATATCTCAACCATGGTGGCCGGCGTCGCCTACATCCTGCTCGGACTGGCGTCGCCTTTGGCGGCCGCGTTGATCGTCGCCGCGCCGACAGGGGCGATCAAAGCGGTGGCTGGCCTAGCTTTGATGACCAGTTTCGCTGGCGCACTCGCCACGAGCCTGCAAAAACCAGACGAGCGCGTCGCCGTCATCGCCACCTTCGTCGTTTCCGCGTCTGGCGTGAGCTTGTTTGGCGTCGGCGCGTCGTTCTGGGGGTTGATCGTTGGCGGTCTTCTGCTCTTCAGCGAGACCTGGCGACGGTAGAGAGGGTTGATCGGGGCAGAGATTCGTCGCTGCCAAGCGCATCATCGACACGACGAAAACGCTGATGCGTGAAGAACCGGCCGACCCAGAGTTTGACCTGCAGGGTTTGCCGAGAAAGTAGGGCTAGCGGTTCGCGCCTGCTGGAGCGTCCTTCGAGACGCCGCGCTTCGCGCGACTCCTCAGGACGAGGGGGTTCCAAACGCACTAAACCTCGTCCTGAGGCACCGCGAAGCGGCCTCGAAGGACGAATCCAGAATCAGCCGTCCCGCAACGCGCGTTTTGCGCTCCGTTTTGCAAGCGCAACGAGCGCGGCATAATCGCCGCGAATGTAAGCTTCCTTCTTCGCTCTCGACCAGCCTTTGATTCGACGCTCAGTCGCGATTGCATCGACGATCCAAGAATAGTGTTCGGCATGCACGAGCGTCACCGGGCGTCGGCGAAACGTGTAGCAACCCTCGTCGAGCCCAAGGGTATGTTCGCTGACTCGCTCATCGACTGATCGCCGCGTCACTCCCGTATAGTAGCTGCCGTCTGCGCAGCGGAGAATGTAGATCGACGCGCTATCCAAGTGTCGGTTCCTTCGAGGCTCGTCCCCATACTATGATCGCGGCCAAAAGCGCTCAACTTGAGAGCATCTCACGGTTTCTCCGGAGAGTTGTCCTTCGAGACGCGCCTTCGGCGCTCCTCAGGACGAGGGGATTGCAAACATACGGACCTCGTCCTGAGGCGCCGCGAAGCGGCCTCGAAGGACGAATCCAGAATCAGCCGTCCCGCAACGCGGAGGGCAGTCCTCACACCGCCAAGAAAAAGCGCACCATCACCCGCGACGCGTCCAGCCCGACACTCTGCGTAAAACTGCCGCGCGGGTCGCCGCCGAACCAGGCGTGGCCGCCGCCCTCCACGAGCCATTGTTCGGCGACCGGCTGGCCGTCAGCATCTTTCAGCGCTCGGCGGCTGACGCGGCCGCCCTCGATTGGCCAGTCGAGGTCGCTTCTTGTCAGCGAGGTCTCGCCGCGCTGAACCTCATCGAGGAGGCGTTCGCCGTTGACCGAATTGACCGTATGATCGGCCAGCCCGTGAACAATGATCCTGCGAACATTCCGATCGCTTGGGCGATCGCTGACGGCGAGCGGCGCTGGATTGAAGGCCGCGGTTCCGTTCATCGCGGCGAACGCGGACGGCACGTCGCCGGCTGACTTATAGGGCAGACCGGAATGGATGCCGACCGCGTCGAACACGTCCGGATAGGTTATTGCGAGAATCTCCGCCATCGCGCCGCCCGCCGACAGGCCGGCTGCGAAAACGCGCTCCCGTCGGACGTCGAATTCCTTTGCCAGCGCCTGCGCTAGGCCCGCCAGCTTGGCCGGCTCGCCGGCGCCGCGGTTCTGATGGCGCCGGTCGAACCAGTTCCAGCAGCCGTTGGCGTTGGCGAGGCGTGTCTGGTGCGGATAGGCGACGATGAGGCCGAATTCCTCCGCAAGGGCGTTCATGCCTGTCCCAACGGCGAAATCCTCCGGATTCTGCGTGCAGCCGTGCAGCATGATCACCAGCGCCAGCTCGCGGCGCTCGTGATCGGCCGGAAGATAGAGCCGGTAGTCGAGCGAACCTGCGGGCCCGCTGTAGGCGCGCTTCAAGAACCTTTCGCCGAGGTCCGGCGCGGGCGCCGGTTCGGGCGCTTGCGGCGCACCGGGCGGCAGAATCGGCCGGACCCGCAGGGCGCGCAGGGTTTCGCCCAGCGGACGGCGTGGGGCTAACGGGATCACTTTCGCCGATGGGCGGGGAGGGTGGGCGCTCGAATCGCCACTATCGCCCTTACGGGCAGGGTCGCCGGACAAAGCCTTGCGGATAAGCGCGGTCGCCCCGCCAAGATCGGATTTTTTCACCAGCCCCATAGCCTCGTTCATTACGTCGAGAACGCGGTATTTCATGCGTTTGTTCCTTTTTGGAATGTTCAGCGCAGGCGATCGGCGAGCGCTATTTTGACCGCAGCCGGCGCATGCAGGGCGCCGAGCACGGTGATCGATTCGATGGTCGCCCGGGCGAGATCGGGTGTGACGTCGTCGGCGATGACCG
>DATDHT010000487.1:0-7239 GCA_036521435.1 Roseiarcus sp. | reverse complement strand
GAGCGAATGGAGGCGGCCCTCTTCAAGCGGGCGGCCGCAGCGACGTCGCGAAGCTGAGGCGCCCCCGCTCTCGCCCCAACCCTTCTCCCGCGCTTGCGGGAGAAGGTGGCGCGAAGCGCCGGATGAGGCTCAGCCCACGATCTCGTTGCCCGCGAAGAACTGCGCGATTTCGACCGCCGCGGTTTCCGGCGCATCGGAGCCGTGTACGGAATTCTCGCCCATCGACAGCGCGAAGTCCTTACGGATGGTGCCGGGGTCGGCTTTTGCCGGATTGGTGGCGCCCATGACTTCGCGGTATTTGAGGATCGCATTCTCGCCTTCGAGCACCTGCACGACGACCGGCGCCGCGGTCATCATCTCAACCAGCTCGCCGAAGACCGGGCGCTCGCGATGCACGCCATAGAACGTCTCGGCCTGTGCGCGCGACATATGCACGCGCTTCTGCGCCACGATGCGAAGCCCCGCCGCCTCGATCCGCTGATTGACGGCGCCCGTCAGGTTGCGGCGGGTGACGTCGGGCTTGAGGATCGAGAAGGTTCGTTGGACGGCCATGGCGTCTTGATCTCTGTTCGGGTTGTTGCGGGAAAACGCCGCGGCTTATAGCGGCGCTCCGGCGGGGCGGCAAGACGGGCAGGTGGGCGGTTTTCGAACAGGACGGAATGGCGCTAGAACAAGCGCCGGTCCGACGCGGGGTCGAAGGCGCGGCTGCTTCTGCCCGGCGCGGAAGAATTCGGTGCGCGCCGTCCCAAGCCTGCGGACACGCAGGTTCGTCACGCATGAAGACAAAAGGAAGCGGAGGCCAAGCGAAACATGTCAAGACTCGGGATTCTTACTGCTGTCGCATTCATTGCGGCAATCAGTTCCGTCCGCGCCGACAATCAGGTTTGGACGATCGGGAGCTGGCCCGGCGACATTGATCTCATTCCTTGCAGCGCATGGACCAAGAATAGCGACGGGGGTTGGGTCCTGACGGGCGGATCGATCAAGCTCGGCTCGGAGACCATGGAAAACATCGGCGTCAAGGGCGATGCGGCGGCGCATCATCTGGACCGGGAATGCGGCGCCACGAAAAAGTGAGAGGCGGCCGGACCCATTGTAGGCGCGCTCGTTGAGCGCGGCGGACGGGGTCAACGACCGCGTCTACAAACCCGTCGGGAGACGGACGTTCTCCCGAACGCTCTTGGGAGCCCTGCTGCGCAGTCAACAAGCGCGTCCAAAAAGTCAGATTCGGCTAGGGTCGGGCCGAAGGAACCTGGAGGCGTCTGAGCCGCACGTAGAGCGCGCCGGACCCGCCGTGTGCGCGTCCGGCTTCCTCGAAGCCGAGCACGACCGAGCGCATGTCAGACTCGCGCAGCCATTGCGGGGTGAGCCGCTTGAGCACGCCGCGCTCGTTCGGCCAGCCGCTGAACTCATCGGTCGTCCCGCCTTTGCCGGTGACGATGATAACCAGCCTCGCGCCGCGCGCCTGGTTATGGCGCAGGAAGCCGCGCAAAGCTTGATGCGCCTCGGCCTGAGTCAGTCCGTGCAAATCGAGCGCCGCGTCGATCGCAGCGCGTCCGCGCGACAAGTCACGCTTGAGCCGCCGTTCGATCGGCGCGAGCGGCGGCGCGGAGGGCTTCGCCGATCGGTCGGCAGGGGGCTCAGCCGCTGTTGGGGGCGGGGCAGGGGGCCTGGCGGCCCTCACGGGATTCGACGGCGCAGGCAGGGTCGCGCCGCGCCGCCGCGCAACAGAGCGCGCGACTTCGGTCCAGAGCGCGATCTCCTCGTCGCTAAGGCGCCGCAAACGTCGCGGGCGGGGCAGCGTTTCTTTCAAGCGTGGCCCCCTTGCGGCAGAAGCACGACGAACTCGGCCGGATGGCGAATGGCGCCGGCGCGTGCGCCCGGCAGCTCGCCGCTGCCGAAGAAGAGGTCGGCGCGGGCCGCGCCCACGATCGCCGAGCCGGTGTCCTGGGCGATCATGAGCCGGCGGAACGGCTGGGGCGTGTCGTCCACCCAGGGCAGGTTGGCGTCGATCCAGAACGGCAGGCCGTAGGCCCAAACCGTCCGGTCGACCGCGATCGAGCGCAGCGGCGTGAGGGACACGCCAGCGCCCGCAACCGGGCCGAGGCGGGCATCGAAATCCTCGACGAGCTGGAAGAACACGAACGAGCGATTGCGCCGCATGACCTCCAATCCTCGGGCGCTGTCGCGGCGCAGCCACGCCTTGAGGCTGGCGAGCGACATGGCGCCTTCGTCGATCTCTCCGGTCTCGATCAAGATCTTGCCAATCGATGTGTAGGGCAGGCCGTTGCGCCCGTCATAGGCGAGGCGCGCGCGGGAGCGATCGGGAAACTGGACCTGCGCGGAACCCTGCACTTGCATGAGGAAGGCCTCGACCGCATCGCGAACCCAGACGATCGGGTCGCGGCGCTCGGCCTCGATCTGAGCGCGATCGGCGTAAGGGACGAGTGACCCGTCGCTGAGGCGCCTGGCGCCGCTGATTTCGTTCGGAAACCCGACAGGCGCCGGGTCGACGCCAAAAGTGACGAGATCGGTCGGCCGTGCGAGGATCGGCCAGCGAAACCCTTCGGTCTCAATCCTCGAAGCCGGAACGCAGGGCTCGTAGTAGCCGGTCAGGAACCCTCTGCCGTTCTCGGGAACAACGCGGAAAGGTTGAAACCGCTTCTCGAAAAATCGACGCGCGTCTCGCTCGGCCGTGACGCCCGCGCAGAGCGCCGCGCGCGCGTTCGCAATCAATTCGGGCGCCGCGGATTGCGCCGGCCGGGGGTGGGTTTCACCCGCGGCAATCGCCAGCGCCGAGCGCTCGAAAGCGCAAAGCGCCGCGTGATGGTCGTCATCGCTCCAGCCCGCGAGGCTTTCGAAATCCATGGACTCGAGGCGGGGCCGCATGGGCTTGCCAGCGTTGGGGCGTAGCTTAGCGCTCTGATTCGGTCGCGGTCAGCTGCCAGTTCGGATCGCGAGAGCGAACATCGCGCGCGAACGTCCACAGATCGATATGTTCGACGACGTTATCGGCCGAGCCGTCGACGACTTCGCCTTGCGTGTCGCGAGTTACGGACGCGAGCTTGGCGGAGAACCGTACGCTGAGCTGCGCGGTCGTGCCGACGAGCCGAGCGCCGACGATCGAGGCGTTGTCGATCGAGACGACCGTGGTCGACATTGTGTGTCCGGCGTCCGCGCGGGCGTGGATCGCGCTCTCGAAATTGGCGAAGGCCTCAGGCGACATAAGGCTCTTGAGGGCGTCGGAATCGCCGGCGGCGAAAGCATGGACGACCATGTCGTAGGCGCCCCGAGCGCCGGTCAGAAAAGCTTGCGGCGAAAAGCTCCGATCCGCGTCGACAATGGCGTCGAGGCCGGTCCAGATCGCAGGATCGGGCTCGGCAACGCCTTTCCAACGGTCTGCGGGAGCCTGTGAAATCGATGCAGAAGGCGCCGCGTCCGGCGGCGCGGCAGGCGCGCTCGCCGGGCCTGGAGCGCGGCGCGAGGGGGCCGTAAGCTCGCCGGGCCGCTCCGAACCCTGGCGCATTCCGAGCACGGAGCGCAGCTTCCATGCGACGAACAGCGCCACAAGCGCAAATATGACGGTCGGCAGGTCGATCTCCGGCATCGTCCTTAAGCTCCTCGCTGCCTAAGCAAACTCACCCGGCGGCTCCAACGTCATAACTAGGCGCGGCCGAGCGTTTTGGCTAGGAGCATGGCTTAGCAGCCTTACCGGGATTGAAGCTTGTGCCGGCGATCGCAGCATTCCTTGATTCCGAGGGCGCCGATGCGGCCGAAAGCACCGTGAGTTCCGCAAGTGTCATTGGGATCGCCGGCGCCGGGGCCTGGGGCGTGGCCTTGGCCAATGCGGCGGCGGCAGCGGGTCGCAGGGTGATCCTCTGGGGCCGCGACGAGGCCCGGATACGCGCCATGGCGACGACGCGGCGCAGCGACCGGCTGCCCGGCGTTGATTTGGCTCAGCCCGTCGAGGCGACATCCGATCTTGCGGAGCTTGGCCGGTGCGACGCGATTCTGGTGGCGACGCCCGCTCAGTCGAGCCGCGAGATGGCGCTGCGGCTGGCGAAGGCGCCAGGATCGGCGGCCTTGGTAACCTGCGCCAAGGGCATCGAGCGCGGCACGCATGCGTTCATGACCGAGGTCTTAGGCGAAGCCGCGCCCGACCGCTCGAGGGCCATTCTCTCCGGACCCTCCTTCGCCGCCGATGTTGCCGCCGGCCTGCCGACTGCGGTGACGCTGGCCTCGGGCGATGAACAGCTGGCGCGCGCGCTCTGCGACGCGCTGCGCGGGCCGAGTTTGCGCCTCTATTATTCGACCGACGTGCGCGGCGTCGAGATTGGCGGCGCGGCCAAGAACGTGCTGGCGATCGCCTGCGGAATCGCCGCCGGACGCGGGCTTGGCGCGAGCGCGGTCGCCGCGCTCACGGCCCGCGGTTTCGCCGAGCTTCGCCGTTTTGGCGAGGCTTTCGGGGCGCGCGGATCGACGCTAATGGGCCTTTCGGGGCTCGGCGATCTTGTTCTGACCTGTTCCTCTCCGCAATCGCGCAACTTCGCTTTCGGGCAGGCGCTCGGACGCGGCGCGAGCGCTGCCGAAGCAGGAGCGGGCGGCCTCGCCGAGGGCCAATTCAGCGCGCTTGCGCTGACCGAGTTGGCCCGCGAGCGTGGCGTCGACATGCCGATCGCCAATTGCGTCCAGGGGCTGATCCAAGGCTCGCTTGACGTCAAGGCCGCGGTGAGCGCGCTGCTGGCGCGGCCTCCGAAGGGGGAGGAATGAGGCCCAAGCGCTTTGCAATTTCAGCGCTCCTCACCTAAGCCTTCCCGACGTTCAGGAAACGCAAACTTAGGGCTTTGAGTCCGCGATGGCGCATTGGCTGTTCAAAAGCGAGCCCTCGGCCTGGTCTTACGAGAAAGTGGCCGGACTCGGCGCTGCGGGCACGGACTGGAGCGGCGTTCGCAATCATACCGCCAAGCTCAACATGCAGGCGATGAAGGTCGGCGAGCAGGCCTTCTTCTACCACTCGAACGAGGGAAAAGAGATCGTCGGGATCGTCGAGGTCTGCAAGGCCTATCGACCCGACCCAACGGACGCGACTGGCAAGTTCGGCATGGTGGACATCCGCGCATTGCGCCCGTTGCCGCGACCGGTGACTCTGGAAGAGGCGAAAAGCGACAAGCGCCTAGCCAAGATGGCGTTGGTCACTCAGTCTCGGCTCTCCGTCCAGCCCGTGACCGACGCCGAATGGGTGGTCATCTGCAAGCTCGGCGGCCTGTGAAGCGAAAGCCTTAGACCAAAGCATCACGCAAGCCGGCTTGTCGCTTTTTCCCTCGTTAGGGCATAGTTGCGTCTTACCTTTTCGCGGGCGAGCTTAAACTCCGCGCGACACATTCTTGGGAGGAGCCCCATGTCCGACAAGGCTTATGACGTTCCAGCCGAATGGGCGAAGCGCGCCTGGGTCGACGCGGCCAAGTACGGGGACATGTACAAGCTTTCGGTGAGCGATCCGCAGGGTTTCTGGGCCGAGCACGGCAAGCGCATGGACTGGTTCACGCCCTTCTCCAAGGTCAAGAACACCTCGTTTGACGCCAAGAACGTCTCGATCCAATGGTTCGAGGACGGAATCACCAACGTCGCTTACAATTGCATCGACCGGCATCTCCCCAAGCGCGCGAACCAGACGGCGATCATCTGGGAAGGCGACGATCCCTCGAAGTCCGCCCACATCACCTATGCTGAGCTTGCGCGTCGCGTCGGACTTTTCGCCAATGTGCTGAAAAGCCACGGCGTCAAGAAAGGCGATCGGGTCACAATCTACCTGCCCATGATTCCCGAGGCGGCCTATGCGATGCTCGCTTGCGCACGCGTCGGGGCGATTCATTCGGTCGTGTTCGGCGGCTTCTCGCCCGAGGCTATCGCCGGCCGGATCGCGGACGCCAAATCCGATGTCGTCATCACCGCGGACGAGGGGCTGCGTGGCGGCCGGAAAGTTCCGCTCAAGGCCAACGTCGACGCAGCGATTGAGAAAGTGGGCGGCGTCAAGACCGTGATCGTTGTCAGGCACACGGGTGATCACGTCGGCTGGCGGCACGGGCGCGACGTTTGGTTGCATGAGGCCGAAGCGCGGGTGACCGCGGACTGCCCGGCCGAGCGCATGAATGCGGAGGACCCGCTGTTCATCCTATACACGTCAGGTTCGACGGGCGTGCCTAAGGGCGTTCTGCACACCACCGGAGGCTATCTCGTCTACGTCTCGATGACCCATCAATACGTCTTCGACTATCACGATGGCGACATCTATTGGTGCACGGCAGACGTCGGCTGGGTGACCGGTCACAGCTACATCCTCTACGGGCCTCTCGCCAACGGCGCGACGACCCTCATGTTCGAGGGCATCCCCAACTATCCGTCGATAAGTCGCTTCTGGGAGGTCATCGACAAGCATAAGGTCAACATTTTCTACACCGCGCCGACCGCCATCCGCTCGCTGATGGGCGCGGGCGAGGAGCCGGTGAAGACAACGAGCCGCGCGTCTCTTCGTCTTCTGGGTTCGGTTGGCGAGCCGATTAATCCCGAGGCGTGGGAATGGTATCACCGCGTCGTCGGCGATGGCCGCTGCCCGGTCGTCGACACCTGGTGGCAGACGGAGACCGGCGGTATTCTCATTTCCCCGCTGCCCGGCGCCATCAAGCTCAAACCCGGGTCGGCGACACGGCCCTTCTTTGGCGTTATTCCTGAGATCGTCGACGCCGAGGGCAAAGTTCAGGCAGGGGCGTGCGAGGGGAACCTGGTCATCGCCGACTCGTGGCCGGGTCAGGCGCGCACCATCTTCGGCGATCACGCCCGCTTCGTGAGCACCTATTTCGCCGCCTATCCCGGCAAGTACTTCACCGGCGATGGGGCGCGCCGCGACCCGGACGGCTATTACTGGATCACCGGGCGCGTTGACGACGTGATCAATGTGTCAGGCCACCGGATGGGCACCGCGGAAGTCGAGAGCGCGCTCGTTGCGCATCCGAAAGTGTCGGAGGCTGCGGTCGTCGGTTATCCGCACGACATCAAGGGCCAAGGCATTTACGCCTATGTGACTTTGATGAGCGGCCTCGAGCCGAGCGAGGATCTGCGCAAGGAACTGGTCGGTTGGGTGCGCAAGGAAATCGGGCCGTTCGCTTCGCCTGACCTCGTTCAGTTCGCGCCGATGTTGCCAAAGACACGCTCCGGCAAAATCATGCGCCGAATCCTGCGCAA
>DATDHT010000486.1:0-2303 GCA_036521435.1 Roseiarcus sp. | reverse complement strand
CATTGATCATGCGGTCCATACCGACCAGGTATCGATCCAGCAAATCTATGATGTTCGCCGCACCATCGAAATGCGCACTGTCGCACTCGCGACGCTGCGCCGATCGGAGCCCGAGGCTGAGGCGATCAACGCCCACGCGGTTGCGATGCGCCAGGCGTTTTCGCGCCCGGACGAGGCAATGGAACATGACATCGCCTTTCACACAGCGATCGCCGTCGCCTCGCGCAACCCGCTTTTCGCCCTCATCGTCGGCTCCTTCAGCGTCGTCACGCGCCAGACCTGGCGCATCGGTTGGGACAGCCGCTCTACGGACGCGGAACGACTCGCCAACGTCGAGTGCCACGTGCGCATCGCCGCGGCGATCGAGGCCCGCGAAATGCGCGTGGCCGAGGCGGCGATGGCGGAGCATTTCGACAATTCCGTCAAAGCCCTTCTCTCCGCTGGCGTGATTTGAGGCGGACTATGAAGATCACCGCCCTCGAAACCATACGCATCGCCGAATTCGTCAATCTCCTTTGGCTCAAGGTGCACACCTCGGAAGGGATCGTCGGCCTCGGCGAGACCTTCTTCCTCCCCGAGACGGTCGAGGCTTATGTCCACGAAAACCTCGCGCAGAAGTTGCTCGGCCGCAATCCGCTCGACATTGACCGGATTTCGAAAGACCTCGTTGGCTATCTGGGATTTCGCTCCACCGGGGCCGAAATGCGCGGCAATTCCGCGCTCGATATCGCGCTTTGGGATGTTTTCGGCAAAGTCACGGGACAGCCTCTCGCCCAGCTTCTTGGCGGCTTCTCGCGCACGAGCATCCGCACCTACAACACTTGCGCCGGCACATTCTACATGCGCAAGGCGATCGGCCAGACGACATCGAACTATGGCACAACCCTCGGTGAGATCGGGCCTTACGACGATCTCAACGGCTTTCTGCATCGCGCCGACGAACTGGCGACTGAGCTTTTGAGCGAAGGAATCACGGCCATGAAGATATGGCCATTTGATCAGGCCGCGGAAAAAACCGATGGGATCTATATCTCCTCCGAGGACCTCAAGGCAGCGCTCGTTCCCTTCGAAAAAATTCGCAAGGCTGTTGGCGACAAAATCGACGTCATGGTCGAGTTTCATTCGATGTGGCAATTGCTGCCGGCGATGACCATCGCGCGCGCCCTTCGGCCATTCGATACCTTCTGGCACGAAGACCCGATCAAGATGGACAGCCTCGGGTCGCTCAAGCGCTATGCGGAGGCGTCCCGAGCCCCGATCTGCGCATCGGAAACGCTTGGCGGCCGGACTGCATTCCGCGATCTTTTGGAAACGGGCGCCGCCGGCGTCATCATGCTGGACCTCTCCTGGTGCGGCGGCGTCTCCGAAGCCAAGAAGATCGCCGCCATGGCCGAAGCCTGGCATCTTCCGATTGCGCCGCACGACTGCACCGGTCCGGTCGTACTGGCTGCTTCAACCCATCTCGCGCTCAACGCGCCGAACGCGTTGGTTCAGGAGAGCGTGCGCGCCTTTTACCGCACCTGGTATCGCGACCTTGTGACCGGCCTGCCGGAAGTCAGCGACGGTCAGATCTCCGTCGGCCGCCAGCCGGGGCATGGCGTCGAACTCGCCCCGGATCTGGTCAAGCGATTTACCGTCGAGAGCCGCGTCACGGCGCTCGCAGATAAGTAGAAAGCCGTGCGTCGATAACAACGAAGACTATCAAAAGGAGGAACCTCATGGTCAAGCACAGTATCGCGTTGCGGGTATCGGGCGGGATCGGCGCGGCGGCGCTGTTCTTCGCGCTAGCGGGCCCGGCCGCGGCGGACGACAAGCTCAACATCGTCTTCACCCATCACTCATCGGCATCGAACCCGTTCTGGCAAGCGGTGAAGAAGGGCTTTGACGACGCTTGCGCCAAGATCCAAGCCAATTGCCAGATGGTCTTCACCCAGACTGAGGGATCGGTCGATCAGGAAGTGGCCAATCAGCAGGCTGCGCTCGCGCGCAAGCCCGACGCTCTGATCACGACCCTGGTCGACAACAACGCCTTCGTCGCCAATCTGAAGGAAGCCAAGGCGAAGGGGGTGATCGTGATCGCCTCGAACGTCGACGCCACGGAAGGACCGGAACTCCAATTGCGTCAGGCCTTTGTCGGCCAGAACTTTGTCCCCGCCGGCACGACGCTCGGACGTCGCATGGCCGCTCTCTTCCCGAAGGAGGGCCCTATCCGCGTGCTGGTCGGCGTCAACGCCCCGGGCCAGAACTGGTCGGAGCAACGCGCCAAAGGCATCATGAATGGGCTTGAGGAGTTCAAGAAGGCC
>DATDHT010000485.1:0-3891 GCA_036521435.1 Roseiarcus sp. | reverse complement strand
GTCGCACTTCGCCGAGCCGAATGCCTGGGTGAGGTTATTCCGCGACGTCCGCATGGCTTGGCGGCGCTTCCGCCGGCAAGCGGGCCCCGTCACGATTCCCGCCGACGTGCTTCCCTCGGCCACCCCCGCGGAATAGCCGCGGTTCATGCCCGCTAAGTCCGCGCGCCCGCGCAAACGGGAGCGCGGACTTGGTTATATGCCACTCGCTCCGAGCAGAAAGGGCAGCGGAAAGCGCTGGGCTTCAGCGTGTGAAGCTGACCGCATTGCCAGCGTCGACGTTGAGGATATTGCCGGTGCTCTTCGACGAGAGATCTGAGGCGAAATAATAGACTGCTTCGGCGATGTCCTCGGGATAAACGGATCGTTTCAACAGCGAACGCTGGCGGTAGACCTCTTCGAGCTCATCCGCGCTCACCTTGTTCGACGCCGCCCGTTGCGCCCGCCACTCCCCCTGCCAGATCTTCGATCCGCGCAGAACCGCATCGGGATTGACAATATTGGCGCGGATGCCGAGCGGCGCGCCCTCGAGCGCTATACAGCGCGCGAGATGCACCTCGGCCGCCTTGGCCGTGCAATAGGCGGAGGCGCCGGGCGAGGCGGCGAGCGCGTTCTTCGACGCAATGAAGACGATGCTGCCGCCGAGGCCCTGATCCTTCATGATCCGATAGCCCCCTCGCGCTGATAGGAAATATCCGGTCGCGAGGATCGCGATGTTGCGGTTCCAAAGCTCGAGCGAAGTGTCTTCAAACGCGGCCGCGGAGGCGATGCCGGCGTTGGCGACGAGAATGTCCAGACCGCCAAACGCGAGGACCGTTTCGTGAAACGCGGATTCGACCTTGCTCTCGTTCGTCACGTCGACATGGATTCCAGTGACCATGTCCCTGCCAAACTGCTTGCCGAAGTCGGCGACGGTCGTCTCCAGGCTTTGGCTGTCGATGTCGGCGAGCACGACGCAGGCGCCTTCGCCCATGAGCCGCGCTGCGATCGCTTGCCCTATGCCGCCTGCGCCCCCCGTCACCAGCGCGACGCGCCCAGCGAGTGATTTCGGCTTCGGCAAGCGCTGGAGCTTGGCCTCTTCCAGCAACCAATATTCGATATTGAACGCTTCCTGCTCCGAAAGTCCAACATAATGGCCGACGCTGGACGATCCACGCATGACGTTGATCGCGTTGACGTAAAACTCTGAAGCGATGCGAGCCGTTGATTTGTCCTTGGCGAAGGACAGGATGCCGATTCCAGGGACGAGATAGATAACCGCGTTCGGGTCGCGCATCGCCGGCGAATTTTCATGTTTGCAACGCTGATAATAGGCGGCGTAATCGGCTCGGTAGTCGGCGAGAGTTTTGTCGAGCGCCTCGATCGTCGCGTCGAGATTGCGGGAGCTCGGGTCGTAGGGCAGCACAAGCGGGCGGATCTTCGTCCGCAGGAAGTGATCCGGGCAGGACGTCCCAAGCGCGGCCAGCGATGTGAGATCTTGAGAATTGACGAACTCCAGCACCGCCGGCGCGTCGGTGAAGTGGCCAATCTTGCGCTCGCTTGCAGAAATATGCTTGCGAATTGCGGGCAGGAGCTTCGCCGCAACATTGCGCCGGTCGGCCCGGGCCAGCCCTTCGACGCGCGAGCCACCGAAGGCCGCTCCCTGCGCCTTCGCACCGAGCCATTCGGCGGCCTTGTTGATCATCTCCAGCGTGACCCGATAGCATTCCTTCGAGGTTGGCGCCCAGGTGAACAGCCCGTGCCCGCCGAGCACCACGCCCTTCATGTTGGGATGGGCTTCAGCCATCGCGCCGAGCTTCAATCCCAAATCGAAGCCCGGCCGCTGCCACGGCAGAAAACCGAGCTCACCGCCGTAGACCTCTTTCGTCAGCGCTTCGGCGCTCTCGCTCGCCGCGATCGCGATGACCGCGTCCGCGTGAACATGATCGACGTGAATGTGCGGAACGAAGCCGTGCAGCGTCGTGTCGATCGAGGTTGCGCGCGGGTTGAGGTTGAAGGTGCAATGATTATAGAGCGCGACCATCTCGTCCTCGTGCTCGAGGCCACGATAGATCGACTTGAGACTGTTGAGCTTGTGCATATAGAGCGTCGAGAAACCGTCAAGCTTCATCGAGCCAATGTCGCCGCCGGAGCCTTTGACCCAGAGAACCTGGGTCGGCGCGCCGGTTAGGGGATCGGTCGCCGCGAGCTTCGCGGACGTGTTGCCGCCGCCGAAATTGGTGATGCGCAGGTCGCTCCCAAGCAGGTTCGACCGGTAGAGAAGGAGGCCTGGATCGTCGAGCGAAGCCGCGTACTCGTCGTCCCAGAGGTCGGGCAGCGGAGCGTCAAAACGAACTTGATCGCCGCTCATGGGCCGTTCCTCTCAATGCGGTGCAATTTCAGCCCTCCATTAGGCAAATGCCGGCGAAGCGTCAACGTTTCCGCGCCATTGCGCGGCTTCAATTGAGCGCCTGTGATTGATTGACAGCCCTATAGGCGCGTGGCACTGAAAGCAGCAACGACCAATATTGGGGGAACGACAAGGTTATGCGGGAGCGACGCGTCGAAATCCTCCGCAATCTGCTCGCCGCGCAGGGATTCCTATCAGTTGCCGACCTCATGGCGACGGATGTGTCCGTCGCCTCGGGGCATCGTGGCGCGTCGCCCCATGCGATAGTCATTCTGCGCGAGGCTGGCGTGCAGACGCTCGTGGTGGATCCCGAGACGCGCGTCACGGAGGCGGTGTGAGCACAGAGCAGGAGGTCGGCGCTCCGCCTGACCGAGCCGCGACTCCGCTGCTCGAGGTGCGCGGCATCGAGAAGTCGTTTCCCGGCGTGCGCGCGCTCTCCGGCGTATCGTTCGACGTGCGTCCGGGCGAGGTCCATGCGCTGCTCGGCGAGAACGGCGCCGGCAAATCGACCCTCATCAAGATCGTGTCCGGCGTCTACCAGCCGGACCTTGGCTCGATTCTTGTCAACGGGACGCAGGTCAATTTTGCCACGCCCGACGACGCGCGGCGTGCGGGCGTGGCGACGATCTATCAAGAGCTGCTGCTGTTTCCCGAGCTCAGCGTCGCCGAGAACATCTTTCTCGGCCATGCGCCGTTGGCGGGCGCGGGTCGTATCGACTGGCGGGCGATGCGCACGGAGGCGGGACGGCTGCTCGACTCGCTCGAGATCGACGATCTGTCTCCGGATCAAATCGTCGGCGTCCTGACCGTCGGCAACCGTCAGCGCGTCGAGATTTTGCGCGCGCTGTCGCATAACGCCCGCATCCTCATCATGGACGAGCCGACCGCGGCGCTGACTGAAAGCGACGTGACGCGTTTGTTCGACGTCGTCCGCCGCCTCAAGCGGCGCGGCGTCGGCATCGTCTATATCAGTCACCGGCTCGATGAGATTTTTGCGATCGCCGATCGCGTCACCGTGTTGCGCGACGGAGCCTATGTCGGTTCGCGCGAGGTCGCCGACACCAACGTCGGTGAACTGGTGCAGATGATGGTCGGGCGGCGACTCGAGAGCCTCTTCCCGAAGACGGTCGCGCCGATCGGCGCGCCGGTCCTCGAAGCGCGCGATCTCGTGCGCCGGCCGCTCACCAAGAGCGTCAGCCTCACCGTGCGTGCGGGCGAGATCGTCGGCATTGCGGGGCTCGTAGGTTCCGGCCGCAGCGAGCTCGCGCAGACGCTGTTCGGCATGACGCCGAGCGAGTCCGGAGACGTTCGGCTCAATGGCGAAAGCGTGCGGATCGACTCGCCCGAAACCGCGCGCGCAAGAGGCATCGCCTACGTGCCGGAAGATCGCGCCACGCAGGGCCTGGTCCGGGGGATGAGCGTCCTGCACAATTTTTCGCTCGCGGCGCTCGGCTCTCTGTCTCGCAGCGGATTTATCGACCGCGCCGCGGAGCGGCGGATGGCGG
>DATDHT010000484.1:0-14529 GCA_036521435.1 Roseiarcus sp. | reverse complement strand
AAAGGCTCGTTTCGCACGAGAGAATCCAAGGAAATCCAAGCTTTTCCAACCCTCAAAAGCGGGGGTTTTCGCGACGAAACAGCGACGGGCCAAGAGAATCCAAACCGAAGTCGGGGCGGCGCCAGTGCTAGTCAATTCAGGAATTGTACCTATCGATTAGGTCCATTGACTCCCGTTTAAGAGCGCTTATGCGCCCCTGCGGAGGAGCCTTGAACGTCACGCTCCGAAGCGCTCCGCTTTGAACGGCGCGGGATCGACGAACGGCGCCCCGCCGGTCATCAGGTCCGCGAGGAGGCGGCCGGTGATGGGGCCGAGCGTCAGGCCCAGATGGTGGTGCCCAGCGTCGAGCCAAAGCCCTGGCTTGCCGGGGAACGGCCCGACGATCGGGCGCATGTCCGGCAGGCAAGGGCGCCGGCCGAGCCACGGAGCGGCGTCCTTCCGGGCGCCGATGGGGAACAGTTCCCGCGCGTAGGGCTCGACCCGTTCGAGATGCGCCGGCGAGGGCGGATCGTCGCGACGGGCGAACTCGGCCCCCGTGGTCAGCCTCAGGCCCCGCGCCATCGGGGTGACGAGGTAGCCTCGCTCCAGGTCGAGCACCGGACGCGTGAGGCCGGCGTTGCCCTTGGCCTCGTAGTGCATGTGATAGCCGCGCTTGACGAAGAAGGGCAGGCGAAGGCCGAAGCGCCGCGCGAGCTCATCCGACCAGGGTCCGAGCGCGATCACGACGTCGCGGGCGGCCAGTGGACCTGAGTCGGTTGTGACCATCCAGCCGGAGGCCGCAGACTCGAGGCTCAGCGCGTCGCCACGCTCCATACGGCCGCCGCGCTTGACGAACAGGGCCGCGTAACTCTGGATGAGCGCGCCCGGATCGGAGGTCGACAGCGGCTCGGCATAGTGGACGCCGCCGATCGCCTTTTCGCCCACATGCGGCTCGAGCGCGGTGAGCGCGGCGCGGTCGAGCGGGATCGGCTTGACGCCGAACGGCTTGAGTTCCTCGGCCTCGGCATGCGCCAGATCCTGCCCGCGCGCGCTGCGGTAGGCCTTGATCCAGCCGCCGGCGCGCAAGAGCCCAGACGCGCCCGCGTCCTGCGCCAGCTTCAGGTGCTCGTCCGCCGCGGCGAACAGGAGCGGGGCCATGACCTTGCCGGTCGCCGCCTTTCGCGGTTGCGTCGAGGCCCGGAAATAGCGCCAGATCGCCGGCGCAATCGAGGGCAGCGAACCATGGCGCATGTGCGCGCGCGGATCGCGGTTGACGGCCGCGCGCGCCACCTCGCCGACCGCGCGCGGGAACAGATAAGGGAGCACGCCTTCTGTCTGGATGATGCCGCTGTTGCCGAAGCTCGTCTCGCCCGCCGCCTCAGGCAAACGGTCGACGAGGGCCACCATCCGGCCGCGCGCTTGAAGCGCAAGCGCCGCCGAGACGCCGACAATTCCGGCGCCAAGCACAATGACGTCGACAGTGTTCGCGGGCATGGGACGGCTGATTTCCTGACCGGACGCGGCGTCACGCAGCGCGGGGCGCCCTGCTCGATTCTCGACTTCCGTTCCTATAGACCCCGCCCCGAAGGAACAAACAGAAAGCATCGTCGCCAATGATCCCGCGCTATTCCCGCCCCGAGATGACCGCCGTCTGGTCGTCCGAGACGCGCTTCCGCATCTGGTTCGAGATCGAAGCCTACGCGTCAGAAGCGATGGCCGAGATCGGGGTGATTCCGAAAGCAGCAGCGAAGACGATCTGGGAGAAGGGGCGACAAGCCAAGTTCGACGTGGCTCGCATCGATGAGATCGAGAGGGTGACGAAGCACGATGTCATCGCCTTCCTCACTCATCTCGCGGAATTCATCGGGCCCGACGCGCGTTTCGTCCATTTGGGGCTGACCAGCTCCGACGTGCTCGACACATGCCTGGCCGTGCAGCTGAGGCGCGCGAGCGACATCCTGATCGCCGACGTGGATGCGCTGCTCGTGGCGCTCAAGCGTCGCGCTTTCGAGCATAAGATGACGCCGACTGTCGGTCGGTCGCACGGAATCCACGCCGAGCCAACCACCTTCGGCCTCAAGCTAGCCCTTGCCTATGCGGAATTCGTTCGAGCCCGCGCCCGGCTTGTCGCGGCGCGCGAGGAGATTTCGACCTGCGCGATTTCTGGCGCGGTCGGCACTTTCGCCAACATCGACCCGCGGGTCGAGACTTATGTGGCGGCGAAACTGGACCTGAAACCAGAGCCGATTTCGACGCAAGTGATCCCGCGCGATCGCCACGCGGCTTTCTTTGCGGCGCTGGGCGTTGTCGCGTCGTCGGTCGAACGACTGGCGACAGAGGTTCGGCATCTGCAGCGCACTGAAGTCATGGAAGCGGAGGAATTCTTCGCTGAAGGGCAGAAGGGCTCCTCCGCCATGCCGCACAAGCGTAATCCGGTGCTGACGGAGAACCTCACGGGGCTGGCGCGCATGGTGCGATCGGCGGTGACGCCGGCGCTCGAGGATGTGGCGCTCTGGCATGAACGCGACATCTCGCATTCGTCCGTCGAACGCATGATTGGCCCCGACGCTACAATCACGCTCGATTTTGCGCTGGCGCGGCTCGCCGGGGTGATCGACAAGCTTGTGGTCTATCCGGAGACCATGCGGAAAAACCTCGATCGCCTCGGCGGCCTCATCCATTCGCAGCGCGTTCTGCTGGCGCTGACTGAGAAGGGCGTGGCGCGCGACGACGCCTATTCCATCGTCCAGCGCAACGCGATGCCCGCCTGGCGGGGCGAAGGCGAGTTTCTCCAGCTTCTCAAAGCCGACAAGGATGTCGCCAAGGCCTTGAGCGCGCGCGAGCTCGAGGCGCTGTTCGATCTTGGCTACCACCTGAAGCAGGTGGATACGATCTTCGAGCGGGTGTTCGGGCAATGAACGGCTGACACACCGTGCTTGGTGGCGGCTGACCAGTTCGTCGACCAAACTCGAGTGGATATCAGCGGACGGGGCCGTCGGCTCTGTTTTATCCGCGTGAGGCTCTGGAGATTGCGCCGGATTCTTGTTCGGCTGGCGCTGATTGTGGGATCGAGCGGGCCTGACGAGAGGGCTGAATGCGGGTCAATTGCACCGCCGCCAGGACGTCCGAATTGGCAGGCCCATCCGTCGCGTAGTCCTGAAGGCGCAGGAGCGAGAGACGCGGGCCGCCCTTGGCCTCGTCGAACATGAGGAATTTGAGATCGGCGACGCCGCCCGCTTCTTTCACCCACAGGGCTGAGGCGATCTGCACCGCGTCGGTAAATGACATCGTTCGCGGCTTTTCGTCTGCTCCGCGCACGTGGGCGGGCCTCTGCCATTTTGCGTCGCGCAGCCGCGCCACGCGCAGCATCGTATTCGGGTCGGGCGTCACCAGCGTCGCCAACGAGCGGATGTATTGGGTCAACGCCTGAAGAGCGCCGAACCGACCGGGAACGAACATCGACGGCCTGAGCTCAGCAAACAGCATGCTGCTGACCCATACGCGACGCTTCAGAACCGCAGCCCGGGTCAAAATGGTATCGATGTGCTCCTCGGCTTCACCCGACGTGCCGCACGCGTGGCGCAAAATGACGTTCGTGTGGAGGAAATGGTGACCGCGATCGGATTGACCCGAGCGCGCATCCGTTTGGAGAAAAGGGTGCATCTCAATTCCACTATTCACTTGCTGTGGCCGTTTCGCGCGCGGGAGCGAGTCGACAAAATCAGCTTGCGCCGATTTTGTTAACAACGGCCCACCGCCGGCCGCTCTTGTCGCGACGATAATCAGTTAGACATGGATTGAGCATGCCTTAACGTGAGCCGCGTCACACAGCGACTCGGCCGCTCGGCGTTCGCAAAGCAGGAATCAAAACTCCTGTTGCGACTGGTCGAATGCCGAAAGCCTGGGCGATCTGAGGATCAGCAGCGGCGACCCGGATCCTAATGAGCCTCGGCTTCACGTGGGCGGTTCCGCGCCGCACGATAGCCGCCCCCGCGCGCGTCAGCCTCGCACATATATGCGCCCTTGAGGGTGTGCCCGTAATAGCGGGTTCCCGAATAATGATAGATGCGCGTCGGCGTGTTGACCCACACGACGGTGTCCGACGGGCAACGGGCGCGCGCCGCGAGTTCTGTTGTGTATTGGCCAGCTTGCAGGACCGAAGGCGCGCCAACATTTGACGCCGGCGTCGACGCGGGAGCCGATGGCCGTTGCCACCACGGGAACAGAGATCCTGACTGAGACGCGGGCGCCGGGGCTGGGGCGGACGCGGGAGCGAACCCTCCCGAAGGCGGCGCGGCCGCGGAGCCTTGGCGCGCACGGCATTGGGATAAAAACTGCGGCCAGCTTAGACCGCCCGTCGTTCCCGCGGCCTTGGCGTCTTTCCATTGGCTCGCACAAAGTCTCATGGCGCTTTGGCCGCCAGCATTCGAGGCCGCGGCGGAGGTCGGCGCCGACGGCTGCGACCAAGGGAATAGAGAGCCTGACTGGGGGGCGGGCGCGGGCGCGGCTGCCGCGCCCTGGCGCGTACGGCACTGCGCCAAGAACTGAGGCCAAGCCTGACCACCGGTCGTTCCACCGGCCTGAGCCTGCTTCCATTCCGTTGCGCATGCTCTCATGACGCTTTGCGCGTTCGCGGTATTCACACCCGCAACGGAAAATCCAGAGACGATCGCCGCCGCCGTCAACCACGAAACGAACGAATTGCGCATGTCAGTCCCCGTTCGCACCCAGGTCAGGGCGCCGAGCCAGCTTATCGCGAGCAGGACCGCTCCGCCAAGCCTATCTACCCTGTCCCCTTCGTCTTTCTTTTCGACCACGCTAGCTTGCGGGGCTGTTTACTGTCGTCGATCACGAACTGACAGTTTGCTTGATGCGGTCACGGGGAACGGCTGAAGATTGACGTTCGGGTGTGCCGCGCGGGGCGGCGCGCAAATATTGCACTGGCCACGGCGCGATCTGCTCAAGCTCCTGCGCCGCGTGCATCGGCCAATAGGGATCGCGCAGCATCTCGCGCGCGAGCACCACCAAATCCGCCTGATCATTGCGGATAATCTGATCGGCCTGAGCCGGTGCGGTGATCATGCCGACTGCGGCGGTGGCGATATTGGCTTCGCGCCGAATTCGCTCCGCGAAAGGCGTTTGATATCCGGACCCGATCGGGATCTCCGCTTTCTCGAGATTGCCTCCCGATGAGCAATCGATCAGATCGACGCCGAGAGAGAGCAGAACACGGGCGAGTTCGACCGATTGGTCGATGTCCCATCCGCCTTCGGCCCAATCAGTCGCCGAAACTCGTACGAATAGCGGGCAGCGCTCGGGCAACGTGCGTCTCACCGCTTCCACGCACTCCCGAAGAAATCGCGTTCGATTTTCAAACGAACCGCCGTAGCCATCGAGGCGGCGATTGCTGAACGGAGATAGGAATTCGTGGATCAGATAGCCGTGCGCAGCATGAATTTCGATCACGTCGAACCCTGCGACAGCCGCGCGTTCCGCCGCCACCGCGAACGCCCTCTGCAAGGACTTGATCTGGCCAACCGTCAATTCCTCTGGCTTGGCATAGGTGTCGCTGAACGGAATGGCGCTCGGGGCGACCGGGCGCCACCCGCCGGCGCTTTCCGCAATGGCGCCTTGTCCCGCCCCAGGCCGATAGGTGCTTCCTTTTCGGCCCGCATGCGCTAGTTGGAGGCCGGCGCGTGCGCCCTGAGTTTCCATGAAGCGCGCAATCCGCTCGAGAGGCTCGAAATGCTCTTCGCTCCAGACGCCAAGATCCTGCGGCGAAATGCGGCCCTCGGGCGTCACCGCTGCGGCCTCCGTGAATACCAGCGCGGCGCCGCCGACTGCGCGCGCCCCAAGATGGGCGAAATGCCAATCGTTGGCGTAGCCGTCGGTTGACGAATATTGGCACATTGGTGAAACGACGATGCGGTTGGCGAAGTCGACGTCGCGCATGCGAAGTTTGCTGAACAGATGCGGCATGGATTGATTGTCTCGATCGAGAATGAACGGGAGAGGGGCAGTTGGTTAGGCGCGTCTAGGGCAGCCGTAAATGACCGGCGCGCTCGTGAACCTTATCGTGCGACCGAGCGCGGTCAAGTCGAACACGCGACGATCAGCTTGTACAAGGCGGTTGAGGTTCGCAAAGGATGCTGAGGCATCTCTAAACGAACGGGTCAGCGCCTACTGGTAGCCGAGGCGATGCGGAAGCCAGAGGGTCAGGCCCGGGACGAAGGCGATCGCCAAGAGGCACAACAGCAGCAGGCTAAGATAGCCGAGCATCGGGCGCACCGTCGTCTCGATCGGCACATCGCCAATCAGACATGCGCCGTAAAGTCCAAGCCCAAGGGGCGGGGCGAACAACCCAATACCCATTGCAATCACAAGGACCACGCCAAAATGCAGTTCGTTGATGCCAATCTGGCCCGCGACCGGTATCAGCAGCGGACCGAAGATGATGAGCGCCGCGGCGCCCTCCAAAATCGAGCCCATGATAATCAGGATAAGTATGGACAAAAGCAGGAACAGCCAAGGGCCAACGTTCTGCGACAGTGCAACCATCGCTTCTGCCAGGGCGTGGGGGACCTGTTGGAGAGTAAGCACAAAGGCCAGCGCCTGGGCTGCTGCGACAATGAACAGCACGAGTCCTGAGCGGGTCGCGGCATTGACGAAACTTCGCGCTGCAGCGCGGGGTCCCAGTTCGCGGAAGGCCGCTCCTCCCACCACCAGGGCGTAGAGCGCGGCGAAGGCCGAAATCTCGGTCGCGGTGGCGATTCCGAACCTGAAACCGGCAAAAATGATCACCAAAAGCCCAAGTGTGACGATTGCGCCGCGCCAGAGTTGCGAGAGCGGCGCCGTGGATAGCCCAGCCCCGACAGGCAAACGTGCATCGCCGCCAAGCAGGATCACGGCCCCTATCAGGGCGAGCGCCATCAGGGCGGCCGGCAACAATCCCGCCATGAACAGGCCGCCGATCGACAGATTGGCGACGAAGCCGAGTATGATCAGATTGATGCACGGGGGTATGGTTTCCGCCATCACCGCGGAAGCCGCCAGCAACGCCACGGCGCTCCCGGGGTTTTGCCGCGAGCGACGAGCCGCAGGGATCAGGACTGAGCCCACCGCCGCGACATCGGCCATCTTCGAGCCGGAAATGCCGGAGAAGATCACCATCGACAGCACCATCACCACGTTAAGACCGCCGCGCGCGCGTCCGACTAGGCGTTCGAGCAGCGCGATCAGACGGACGGACATGCCGTTCGCCTCCATGAGATAGCCGACCAGGATGAAGAACGGGATGGCGAGCAGCACGAAATTGTCGATGCCGCGCGCCATTTGCTGAGCGAAAATGAGGCCGGGCAGGGCGCCTTCGATCCAGATGTAAATGAGCGCGGTGAACGCCAGCGCGAACCCAATTGGCACTCCGCCCGTGAGACACCCGACAAAGCCCAAGAGCATAGGCAGGCCGGCACGCATCGCGCCCGGCCCGATGACGCGCCAGCCGTACGCTGCGCCTGCCAACGCCAAAGCAAGGAAGACGGCGACGACGATGTCGGACAGCTTTCGACGGCAGAACAGGGCAAGCGCGAATATCGTCATGCAGAGCGCGCCTGCGCCCATCGGATAAAATGTTAATTCCAACGGCAGGCCGGAGCCGGTCGTTTGCCCGGTTGTGAATTGCCCCAACGCAATAGCGTACCAAGCTATGGAGGCGGCGGTCGTCAAAACAACCAGCGCGGCGACGGCGTCGACCCGCCCGCGGGCTCGTAGACTCAGTTTCTCCACGAAAAAGGCGACGCTGGCGTTCTCATTGCGCGCAAGCGCGCCCGCCGCGCCGAAGAAGGCCATCGCCACCATGAGCCCGCGCGCGACATCGTCCGCCCACTCGATCGGCGCAGCCAGCACGTAGCGATAGAAGACGGAGAGCGACACTACGATCAGGTCCGCCGCCAGCAGACTCGCGGCGATGGCGTCAACCAGAACGAGCAGACTAGCCGGTCCGCTCGCGGCGACGCGGACAGGGTTATCCAGAGCGCCCGTCGATTGAGTCACCTGCCTGTCACGCCTTGGTGTTGCGGACGATATCGATGATCGGCTTTGCCTCTGGATGCGCCTTGATGAAGACGTCGGTCTGCGGCAACGTCAGTTTGCGGAACGGCTCGCGATCGCAGGCGATGATTTCAACGCCCTTTTGCTTCAGCGTCTCAATCGCTTCCTTTTCGGCTTCAAGTCCGCGGGCTCTAGTGTCCACCGCCGCTTCCGCCGCCGCGGTCAGAAACTGGTCGCGCAGCGCGGCGTCCATTCGATTCAGCGTGAGCCCGCTGCAGAATATGCCGAGCGCGGAAAAATTGTGCTGGGTCAGGGAATAGAATTTTGCGGCTTCGTAAAACTTGCTTGCCGCAATCGTGGGCGGATCATGCTCGAGCCCGTCGAGAACGCCGGCCTGAAGCGCGGTATAGATCTCTCCGAACGCCATTGGGGTGGCGGCCGCGCCCATGAGCCTCAGGCACTCCGTGATGATCTTATTCGGTAAGGTTCGTATCCGTTTTCCGGCCAAGTCCGCAGGTGCGTGGACGGGAGATTTGCACATGACGCTGCGGGACCCGAAATTGTAGGCCCAGCCGATGATCTGAACGTTCGCGCCGGTTTTCAGCGCCTGTTCTAACGGCTTGGCCGCGCCCGTCTCGAGCGCCTTAGTCTGCTGCGGAAAGCTTTCGAAGAGGTAGCCGAGATCGAGCAGACCGATCAGAGGCACAACATTCGCCCAGATCGACGTGCCCGTGACCATGAGATCAACGACGCCAAGGCTAACGGAATTGACGACATCGATCTCCTGCCCGAGCTGATTGTCGGGGAAAAACTGTACGTCGATGCGATCGGCCAGTCCGTGTGCCCCGAGGCGTTTAACGAGATTGTCGTAGTAAACACGGCCGTTGGCGAACTTCGGATTGTTTGGCAACGAGGACGACAAGCGCAATGTTAGCGGTGCGCCGTGCGCGGCGCGCGCAATGGCGGGGGCGGCCGCGATGCCGACAAGCAAGGATCGCCGATTGACGCAATAGGCCTTCATGGCGAAATTCTCCCGCCTGCGCCTCGCCGGCGTCGTTCTGGCGCCAACGTTAGTCCGATCAGCCGATGACTCGCAAGGCGGCCAACGGATCAGCTAGTGGCGATGGCCGCGCCTGTTTGCGCATCGAAGAAGTGCAGCGGACCGTCGAAAGTCAACCCGATGCGAGCCCCCGGGCGTTCGTTCAGGCGCTCGCGGAAGACGCAAGTCATATCCTGCCCGGCAAACTCGGCGATCACCTGCGTTTCGTAACCCGTTGGTTCGATGACCATGATCTGCGCGGGCATTGCGTGCGGCCCGCCAAGGCTCACGTTCTCCGGCCGGACGCCCATGATTATCTCCGAGCCTGGAGCAACCTGCGGGGCGTGGCTGAGCGGGACTCTGACGTCCGAAGCGGTGGCGAGCATTGGCGGTTCACCGCCTTCGAGACGTCCCGCGATAAAGTTCATTGCCGGAGAGCCGATAAAGCCGGCCACGAATAGATTTGCAGGACGATCATAAAGTTCGAGCGGCGAACCGATTTGCTCGACCGTGCCGTCGTGCATGACCACAATCTTGTCGGCCATGGTCATCGCCTCGATCTGATCGTGGGTAACGTAAAGAGTCGTCGACGCCAGCCGTTGCTGTAGCGATTTAATCTCGGCGCGCATCTGCACGCGCAGCTTCGCGTCCAGATTGGACAAAGGCTCGTCGAACAAAAACACTGCCGGATCACGCACGATCGCTCGTCCCATCGCGACCCGCTGTCGCTGGCCGCCCGATAACTGGCGCGGATAGCGCTCGAGCAAGGGCTTGAGACCTAGAATATCGGCAGCTCTGCCGACTTTCTCGGCGACCTCGTCCTTCGACCGGCGCGCGAGCTCGAGCGAGAAGCTCATATTTTTCGCGACCGTCATTTGCGGATAAAGCGCATAGTTCTGGAACACCATCGCGATGTCGCGCTCTTTCGGCGGCACATCGTTGACGAGGCGCCCGTCAATGCGAAGTTCGCCACTCGTGACCGATTCGAGCCCTGCGACCATCCGCAACAAAGTGGATTTGCCGCATCCCGAGGGTCCGACGAGAATCACAAATTCGCCGTCCTCGACGCTGATCGAGACGCCGTGAATGACTTCAAAACTGCCAAAGCTCTTGCGCACATTGGAAACTTCGACTGAAGCCATAGGCGTTCATCCTGTCACGGTTAGCGCGGTCCTGCGGCGCGCGAGGCTGCGGCCGAGAACGCTGAATTCCTCGAGGCGACGAACCCTCGAGGGCCGTGAGATCCCAGTCAAGGCGGGGAGCGCGGTCTTCATTCTCGCCATGGCTGAGCACGGAATCCGCCAGACCGGAAGCGAAATCCTGTGTCCCTTCTATGGTTCCCCGTCGATCGCTCGACAGCGTGGAGTACCTTTTTCGGGGACGACACACCGCTGGCTGCCGTCCCAGCGAAATCGGCTTAACTGCGCCTCGGCGGCTGGTTCGCGCATCGAAACTTGCCAGCCCGAGCCGGCCGCGATAGCGGTCGGGGCGTCAACCCGGCTCAGCGACGCGCGCCTATGTCCTCCACTGCCATGCTCCTTAACTCCTATTCGGCCGCGCCGGGACGCGAATGCGGCGCCTGCACGCTCTGCTGCAAGGTCTACGCGCTGCCCGAATTCGCCAAACCGCCCGGCGTCTGGTGCAAGCATTGCGCGCCCGGAAAGGGCTGTACGATTCACGAGGCTCCGCCCGACCAGTGCCGGCGCTTCTTCTGCCTGTGGATGACTGACGGGGCGATGCCGGCAGAATGGAAGCCCGACCGGGCGCGGTTCGTGCTCTCCATTTTTCCGACGAACGGATTTGTTTATGGCCAGGTCGATCCCGGCGCGCCGGCTGCGTGGCGGAAAGCGCCTTACTTTGATGGCCTGCGCGGCATGGCGAAAAAGCTGCTCGAGCAGAAGCGCCACGTCATCATGTTCGTTGGCGATCAAGCGACTCTCATCATGCCCGATGAGACCTTGTCTCTTGGGGCAATGACAGCGAATGACAATTTTCGCATCGAACCGGCCTTCGGCCCAAACGGGCCGACGTGGCGCGCGACAAAAATATGAGGACAATCGTGCGTCTCTGTTTTGGGCTTGCTCTTTCCATCGCCGTTGTCGCACCGGCAAGCGCGGAACTGGCGATGACCGGCGGCCCCGTCACGATGCGCGCCGGACCGACCGGCAGGGCCAGCGTCGTGCAGCGCATCCCCCAAAGTGCGGAAATCGTTCTGGAAAAATGCGTCCGCAACTGGTGTCGCGCGTCCTGGCGGAGCCGATCCGGATATATCCCGGCCGACTCGGTCGTGTTGGGGCCTCCACCCGCGACCTTGCCGGGCGACGAGATGCCGCCGCCGGTTGTCTACGCTTCGCCCACGTATGTCACGCCGCCGGCATGGCAATGGAGGGGCCCCTACGTTGGCCTCAACGGGGGTTTTGGGCCGGGCTCCTGGTAGCGCCGGTCGTTTCCAAGCGCACGGGGGCGGGCCTACCCATAAGCGCCGCCCGAACCTATATGGCAGCGTGATCCCTTTCGAACTGAGGAGATGAGCGCGTGCCCACGAGCCACGAGCCGGAGAAAATTCCGGTCACCGTCCTTACCGGCTATCTGGGCGCCGGCAAAACGACCCTGCTCAACCGCATTTTGAGCGAGCCGCACGGTAAGCGCTACGCGGTCGTGGTCAACGAATTCGGCGAGATCGGCATCGACAACGAGCTCGTCATCGGCGCTGACGAAGAAGTGTTCGAGATGAATAACGGCTGCATCTGCTGCACCGTGCGCGGCGACCTCATCCGCATCATCGAGGGGCTGATGAAGCGCAAGGGCCGGTTCGACGCGATCATCGTGGAGACGACGGGCCTCGCCGATCCGGCGCCGGTGGCGCAGACCTTCTTCGTCGACGAGGATGTAAAGCAGGCGGCGCGGCTCGACGCTGTGGTGACGGTCGCCGACGCCAAATGGCTCGCCCAGCGCTTGCGCGACGCGCCCGAGGCCAAAAACCAGATCGCGTTCGCCGACGTCATCATCCTCAACAAGACCGATCTCGTCAGCCCGGCCGAATTGCGCGAGGTCGAGGCGCGCATTCGGGCCATCAACCCTTACGCGGCGCTGCATCGCGCGAAGAAATGCGACATCGCGCTCGCCGACGTGCTCGAGCGCCGAGCCTTCGATCTCGACCGCATCCTCGACATCGAACCGGACTTCCTCGTCCGCGACGATGATCATGATCACGACCACCAGGACCACGACGGAGGCCATCATCATCATGGCCTCAAGCACTACCACGACGAGGACATGCAGTCGGTGGCGGTGAGGCTCGAGGGCGACGTCGATCCGGCCAAGTTCATGCCCTGGATCAACCGCCTCACCCAGGAGCAGGGCCCGAACATCCTGCGCTGCAAGGGCATTGTGGCGATGAAGGGCGATCCCAAGCGCTTCGTTTTCCAAGGCGTGCACATGATGCTTGACGGCGATTCGCAACGCGACTGGAGGCCCGACGAGAAACGGGAATCGAAGGCCGTATTCATCGGCCGCGATCTTGTGGAAGAGGAAATCCGCAACGGATTCCTGGCCTGCGCTGCTTGACGGCGCTATCACCCTCACCCCGAGCCTGTCGGCACGACGAAGGGAGATATGACCGAATCTGAAACCGCCGCCTCTTCGCTGGCCCAGCACGCGCGCTTGTTCGACGCAGGCGCACATGTTTTGGCGGCGGCGTTCGTCGATGGCGCGCCGACGCTTGCGCTGGCTGATGGCGTCGTGCTGACCGGCGATCCCCAGGACCAAAAGCGTGTCGTCGTCTACCCCGACGCGGCCATGCTGACAGCGATCAGCGACGGAAAGACCCTGCTTACCGGCGGCGACGATGGGCGCGTGGTCGCGGTGCGGGCCGACGGGAGCGTTGAGGCCATCGCCGACGAGAAGGGCCGGTGGATCGACGCTTTGGCGCTGCGCGGCAAGGCCTGCGCGTGGAGCGCGGGAAAACAGGTTCGTGCCCGCGACGAAAGCGGAGCCGTCAAGAGCTGGACCGCGCCGACCACTGCGCGCGGTCTCGCTTTCCAGCCGAAGGGCTTTCGCCTCGCAGCGACCCACTACAACGGCGCGACACTCTGGTTTCCGAAGGTCGAAGGCGATCCTCAGACCGTCGAGTGGAAGGGGGCGCATCTTGACGTCAGCTTCTCGCCCGATGGACGTTTTCTCGTGACCACGATGCAGGAGAATGCGCTACACGGCTGGCGAATCCAGGATTCGCGCAATATGCGCATGACCGGATATCCGGCCAAGACGCGCTCCCTTTCCTGGTCTCATGACGGCCAATGGCTCTCGACCTCCGGCGCCGACGCCGCCGTCGTCTGGCCGTTCAAGGACAAGGACGGCCCGATGGGCAAGGCCCCGCGCGAATGCGGCGTGCGCCAGGCGCGGGTGACCCAGGTGGCCTTTCATCCGAAGGCGCTCGTCTTGGCCATAGGCTACGTCGACGGCCTCGTTCTGCTCGTCCGCCTCGGCGACGCGGCCGAAATTCTTGTACGCCATCCGGGCAACGGCGCGGTCAGCGCGCTTGGCTGGAATGCGACGGGCTCGCAACTCTTGTTCGGGCTTGATTCCGGCGCGGCCGGCCTTCTGAGCCTGCCGGCCTGACGTTCGGGGCGCCGCCGGCCGGCGTGCGCACAAGTGGACGCGCGCCAATGATTCCAACGAATTAGCTGCGCTTTTCTGTCACTCCGTCACGCTTCCGACGCGTGCTGCAACGCCGCCGCCACTCGGCCGGGTCGTTCCTCTCGGGCCTCAGTGCGGCCAAGCCCGTAAAAAGAAACGGATGTTTCGCCATGCGAAACGAATCGTTTCGCAGCGCGGGCCGTAAGTCTTTGAAATCATTATCGGCGCTGAATCAGTCATTTCTCTCAATCGTTTGTTTGCAAATACTTAGCCGCCATTTCGTTTCGCCGTTTCGTCGCATGCCCTTTCCTGACCGGGAACCCCTATCCAACGAGTCGCGAACGCTTCCCTTCGCCCCGCTCGAGGCGGCCGCCCCGACTGGAACCAGACTGTCCTCGCGTTCCGGAATGTTATCCGGGGGATGCCGCGGTCCCGCTTCGAGGGGTGAGGCGTTGGCCTCGAAATCCCGGCTTGACGCGACCCAAACCACCTTAGCAGCAGTTTCTCTAAAAGGGAAGGCATTTCCGAACATTCTGGCTAGATGGAACCAGGCGCTTCGATTGAGCCGTCCCGGTCTCCGAGCGCTGGCTGCGCGGCCACTAAGCTCCTGCCGGTTCGCCTCAAGCCGCTTCCGCTTGCCAGCGGGCCAGGAAACGGAGAATTGTCCCGCCCAAGCGACGGCCCAAGGATTCCATGCGCGAGGCCTTTATCGGAGTTGACGTCGGCACCTTGAGCGCCAGGGCCGGCGTTTTCGATTCCGTCGGTCGGCTCCTTGCCAGCGCCCGGCGGCCGATCGGCGTCTGGCGCGCGGCTGGCGACATCGTCGA
>DATDHT010000483.1:0-2826 GCA_036521435.1 Roseiarcus sp. | reverse complement strand
TGTTGCGGTCGTCGAAGATACGGCCGGCAAGAAGCGACGGCGAGGCAGACCGGACCGCCGATCGCCGCACCGCCTGCTCCTTCAGTTGGGTCTGCACGGCGTCAAAGAGAGCCCGGTCCAGGATTGGCTCATGCTCGCCGGGATGGATCTCGCCGCGATACGCGACCTCGCCAATGTAGAACCGGTTCTTCAGGAGATGTGCGAGCGGGCCGTCACAGTAGCAGGAGGCTGCGACGATCCGCCCATTTGCCAATCGCCGCGGTTTTGGTGCGATACCCTCCTCATTAAGTGACGCAGCCAGTGCGCTAATCGAGCCCAGACGCAAGTAGCCCTCAAACCCGACTTGAACAGTAAACGCGCCTCGCCGGCTGCAAGCCCTTGATGTTATTGAGGGCGGTGAGCTGTTTTCTCAAAGTGTAGTGCTACGTCTGCACAGTTTTTGCGCTTGATTCATGGCTACGAGTCGGATTCCGTGGTGCTCGACAGCGAGGGCCCATGTTCTTCCGCCTCAAGAAGTCCGGCGAACGCGGCTACGTGCAGATCGTCGAGAACAAACGCGACGGCGCCGCCGTCCGCCAGAGAGTGATCGCCAATGTCGGCCGCGCCGACGAGTTGGCCGCCTCCGGCGCGCTCGCCTCTCTCATCGCTTCGGGGGCCAAGCTCACCGATCAAGTGTTGCTCATCAACGCGCTCGACGAGGACGCCGAAGGCGCGCTGTCGGTTACGGCGAAGCGGATCGGTGGGCCGATGCTGTTCGGTCGGATCTGGGAGCGGCTCGGCGTCGCCGATGTCCTGACCCATTTGCTGAAGGAGCGCGCGTTCGAGTTTTCGGTCGAGCGCGCCGTGTTCGTCGCCGCGCTGCATCGGCTATTCGTCTCGGGATCGGATCGCGACTGTTGGTCGTGGATGGAGGATTACGACATCCCCGGCGCCGAAGGGCTCGATCTGCATCACTTCTACCGCGCCATGGCCTGGCTCGGCGAGGAGGTCGAGGAGAAGCCAGAAAGGGCGCTGGCGCCGCGCAGCGTCAAGGACCTGATCGAGGAGAAGCTGTTCGACCGCCGCCGCGATCTATTCACCGACCTCTCCATCGTATTCATGGACACCACCAGCCTCTCCTTCTACGGCGAGGGCGGCGAGACGCTCGGCGAGCACGGCTACTCCAAGGACTATCGCCCCGACCTGAAGCAGATGATCCTCGGCCTCGTCGTCGACGGCGACGGGCGGCCGATCTGCACCGAGATGTGGCCGGGAAACACCGCCGACGTGACGTCGCTCTTGCCGGTGGTCGACCGCTTGCGGAAACGCTTTTCCATCGGCCGGGTCTGCGTCGTCGCAGACCGCGGCATGATCTCGGCCGCAACCATCGCCGGGCTGGAGGAGCGCAAGCTCGAATATATCCTCGGCGCACGCGAGCGCTCAGACGCCGTCGTGCGCAAGATCGTGCTCGAGAACGACGATCCTTTCGTGCCCCTCCTCGTCGAGCGCAAGGCGGGAGAGACGCAACTGTTCGTCAAGCAGGTGAAGGCCGAAGGCGTTCGCTATGTCGTCTGCCGCAACGAAGCGGAAGCCGAGAACGACCGCAAGGACCGTGAAGCGATCGTCGCCGCGCTCGATGCGCAACTGAAGAAGGGCGACAAGGCGTTGATCGGCAATTCCGCCTATCGGCGCTATCTGCGCAAAGTCGGGGCCAAAGGCGCTCACTCATTCGAGATCGATGCGGGCAAGCTCGCCGAGGAGGCGCGCTTCGACGGGATTTTCGTCTTGCGCACCAACGCGAAGGTGACCCCTCTTCAGGCGGTCCTGCGCTACCGCGATCTTCTCCTTGTCGAGGACCTCTTTCGCCGGACCAAGGCGATCATGCGCACCCGGCCGATCTTCCATTCCTCCGACGCCGCCATCCGCGGCCATGTCTTCTGCTCATTCCTGGCGCTCGCGATGCAAAAGCATCTTGACGATCTCCTGCGCCAGACCGGTCTCGTTCCGGAATGGAAGGACCTCCTTCGCGACCTCGACCGCCTCGCCCAGGCGCGCATCCGCCATCGCGGCGCCGACTGGCTCGTGCGCACCGACGCTGCTCCCGCCGTGACCATGCTGTTCAACAGCGCCCGCATCGCCTTGCCGCCGCGCGCCCATCACGCCCGACCCCCGCCGCCGGCCCGGTCCAAATCCGCTCGAAACCGTCGCGGCCGCCCCAGGCGTAGTGCCACGCCAAGTTGAATTTCGCCGAAACGCCAATCCAATCAATCCATTACAAAAATTAGGTGTTCAAGTCGGGTAAAGGAAGCACAAATTCGCGTTAGTAGGTGTTTCGACTGAGAAAAATTAACAATTCGTTACTAGACAAAAAAATAACACCAGACGACAATCGTGGCCACTTGGCCTCAACCTCTAATCGTTCAGTCAACTTGACTAAAGAACCGCTCCGGGGCGGCACTCGTGTTCCGCCCGGGTGAAGGCGGCGGGCAAAATTTCGGGTTGGTTTTTTGCAACGACGAAGGAGCAGAGTTCGGCCTAGGTGATGAACTCATCCAGCTAGCGTGTGGCGTCCGATCCAGAGCCGGTTGAGTGCCCGCGTAGCGAGGTCCGGCGACGATTGTCCCGACAGCCGCGCCACCGCTTCTTGGTACGGACCGACTGTGAGGCGCCATCTTGGAAGGGTCCGATTGACTCTTGGTGCAAGCGGACGCCGGGTGCAGCGCGTCCGCCGATGATGCGCTGGCGGGCTGGCGCCTTGCGAGGGTATGCGGCAGCAAGAGGTGATGAATACATCGATTACATGGTCGCCCGCAGCAGGCATGAACGTTGTGAGCATCGAACGGCGCG
>DATDHT010000482.1:0-4363 GCA_036521435.1 Roseiarcus sp. | reverse complement strand
GAAGGCTTCATTCGCGAAGGCTTCGAGGCGCGCTATCTGGTGGCCGAAAAAATAGAGGATGTGCTGCCGATGCTGCGCGCCGCCGCGGAGCGCCGCGCAGTCGAGGCCGAGCCACAGGACTCGGTCTCCCCGCGCGACTTGTAACGTAACGGCGCGGCGAGGGTGGCTGAGGTCTTGGCTTTTTCTTCGCCATTCTCGCGCCATCGTCGCCAGCGCAGGGTCGCGCATGACTGGAGGAAAATCATGACGAGGTGGACCCTGGCCTTGGCGCTCGCCGCACCGCTATGCGGCTTTATCGCCGCGCCGGCGCTGGCGCAGAACACGCCCACGAAACTCAGGCCGAAGACATCCGAGAGCGCGTCCACAGTCACCGTGGTGGTGACCAACTCGCGCAAGGCCGATCTTGTCCAACTCCAGGCGACTGAGAGCGGACTGGTGAGCTGGAAGAGAGTGCTCGGGGTGTTGAAGTCCGGTAATCATGCGCCGGCTCAACTCCCGCATCCGTTTAATTGCCGGGTCGACCTGCACGGAACGTTTAGCGACGGCCAGTCGATGGATGCAACCGACGTCAACGTCTGTGACCAAAAGACGCTGAACCTGACGGACTGAGGGCGCCCTCCGACTCGATGCCGGGGGCGCCAGCGAAGGTTACTTCTGTCCAAACAGCTCCGCGACATATTCCCAGTTGATGAGGTGATCGACCCATGCCTTCAGATAGTCGGGGCGGCGATTGCGATAGTCGATGTAGTAGGAGTGCTCCCACACGTCGACGCCGAGGATCGGCTTCGCGCCGTGGACAAGCGGGTTCTCGCCGTTCGGCGTCTTCATCACCTGAACCTTGCCATCCTTGACTGCAAGCCACGACCAGCCGGAGCCGAACTGCGTGACGCCGCCCTGGATGAAGTCCTCCTTGGCCTTGTCGATCGAGCCGAACGAATCCTTCAGCGCCTTCTCGAGTTCGCCCGGAATCTTGTTGCTCGCGTTCGGCTTCATCCATTTCCAGAAATGGATGTGGTTATAGTGCTGGCCGGCATTGTTGAACACGGCAGGGTTCTTGCCGAACGAGCCCTTGACGATCTCCTCGAGCGGCTTGCCCTCCCATTCGGTCCCTTTCAGCGCATTATTGCCGTTGTTGACGTAGGCCAGATGATGCTTGTCGTGATGAAATTCGAGGGTTTCCGCCGACATATAGGGTTTCAGCGCGTCATGCGGATAGGGAAGCTCAGGCAGCGTGAAGGCCATGGGACGGCTCCTTGGGAGGTTGGGGGCGTAATCGGAACCCGCGTTATGGGTGGCCCCGTCGGGCCACATTTAGCCCCGGGACGCGTGCGCCGCAACTGCGTGACAATCGCTCGCTCCGCGGCTTGAGCTATCCGTTAACTGCCGTGTATGAGCTCATGTTCCGCAGAGGGAATCTCGTTGCATCTTTCGAATGAGCGCATGATCGTCATCTTAGCTGTCGGCGCGCTTGCCGGATGGCTGATCGGCAAGGTCCTTCGTGGCAATGGTTTCGGACTTGTCGGCGACGCTGCAATCGGAATCGTCGGCGCGCTGATCGGCGACTGGCTTCTGCCGCGCTTCAACTTCCACCTCTGGAGCGGCCTCACCGGCATGATCATCGAAGCAGCGATCGGCGCGGTGGTTCTTCTAGTTGTTCTGCGCTCGGTCGGGGCGAGCGGATGGGGAGGCGGCCGTTAGCCGAGGGATCCATGTTCAAGCACATTCTGATTCCAACCGACGGATCCGACCTGTCGCGCAAGGCGATTCTTTATGGCGTGCAGCTCGCCAAGGAATCCGGCGCGAAGGTCACGGGACTGACGGTCGCCGAGCCATACCGCGCCGCGGCCATGGACGCCGTTCTCATTCCCGTCGACGGGGGAGATTACGAGGAGCAGTCGCGGGCCCTGTCAGAAAAGGCGATGGAACAGGTGAAGATGGCCGCGCAGGCGGCGGGCCTGCCTTGCGAGACGATCCGCGAGGTTCACGATCAGCCTTATCGCGCCATCATCGACGTCGCAGGCGCCCTCGGCTGCGATCTCATCGTCATGGCCTCGCATGGCCGGCGCGGAATCTCGGCCCTGCTGCTCGGCAGCGAAACGGCGAAGGTGCTGACGCACTCGACCATTCCCGTGCTGGTCTATCGCTGACCGCGAATCTCCAGAGCCTGCGCGGTTTAGTCCACCCGCTCGAGGCGTATGAGCGACCCCTCCTCGACAGCGACCGCCCTGACCTTGGCGCCGGCCGGGGCGTCGCCGGCAAACGGCCCGACTAACCGCGTTGACGGATTTGCTGATATTGGCTGGAGCGCCGGAGCGAACGCAAAGCCAGCGTCGTTTGCGATCGACGGTCGGCGGTCGCGCCCCTAGCAAGGGTTTTTAAGTCCCTTGCGTCTACCGGTTTCGCCACGTCCCCATAACCTCAGCCGCCTTTGTCGTTGGCGATTGGCGGCTGAAAGGCGAGGCCCATATCCCAGGGGAAATAGATCCACGTGTCCTGTGAGACCTCGGTGATGAAGGTGTCGACCAGCGGGCGGCCTAAGGGCTTGGCGTAGACGGTGGCGAAATGCGCCTTGGGCAGCATCTCGCGCACCAGCTTGGCGGTGGCGCCGGTGTCGACCAGGTCGTCGACGATAAGGGTCTTCGCTCCGTCGTTGAGACTGCTGACCTCAGGAGCGATGGTCTTGAGAACCTTCAGCCCGCCTTGTGTCTTGTAGTCGTGATAGGAGGCGATGC
Organism: Roseiarcus sp.; assembly: GCA_036521435.1. GTDB lineage: Bacteria > Pseudomonadota > Alphaproteobacteria > Rhizobiales > Beijerinckiaceae > Roseiarcus. Next base: position 1,631 of record DATDHT010000482.1, on the reverse strand, counting down.
TCACTGTCTCGATCACCCGGACCTCAAGCTCGCGGGCGACGATTGCCGCCGGGACAAGGCCGCCGCGGGTGATGGCGACAATGGCGTTGAACGGCCCCGACGAGGCGAGCCGCCAGGCCAACGCCCGCGCATCCCGGTGGAACTGGTCCCACGAAACCGGAAAAGCCTTGTCGCGGGGGGCGTTCACCAGCGGCTCCTTCGCAAAAGATTCGGGCCCCCTCCTAACAAGCGCGATGAATGCGGGCGAGCCTCCATCGCCCCGGATTAACACCTTTTGCATTTGCCGGCTTCCGGTCGGCGCCTAACGCGCCGCCCCGTCCTTAAACAGCTCCGCGACCATGGCCTCGACGGCGCGCCGCGCCGCGGCAACCGCTTCCTCGTCCTTGCCGCGCACCACGATCTGGTTATTGAAGCGCCCGTCCTTGAACGAGGGATAGGAGCCGATCGCCGCGTTCGGATGGGCTGAGGCGATCGCGCCCAACGCCTCGCCGTACAATCCTTCCGGGAGGCTCCCCGCGGCGATCGTCTCGACCAGCATCAAAGCGCCGGTCTTCATCGTCTTGACCGCGAAGTCGAGCATAGCCTGCATGACCGCCGGCACGCCGGCGAGCACATAGACATTGCCGATGCGAAAGCCCGGCGCTCGAGAAATCGGATTCTCGATCAGGTCCGCCCCCTCGGGGATGCGCGCCATGCGACGGCGCGCGGGCGTGAGATCGCCGGGCGCGTAGCGCTCAAGCATGATGGCGATCGCCCTCGGATCCTCGTCGACGGGAACGCCAAAGGCGCGGCCGATCGAATCGGCGGTGATGTCGTCGTGGGTTGGACCGATGCCGCCAGTGGTGACCACATAATCGTAACGCGCCCTGAGCGCGTTGATTGCCGCGACGATCTCGTCCTCGATATCAGGGACAACCCGCGCTTCCCGAACGTCGACGCCGATCTTCGCCAGATATTCGGCGATATAGCCCAGGTTGCGGTCCTTCGTGCGCCCCGAGAGGATTTCGTCGCCGATCACCAGGACGGCCGCGGTTACAGTCGTCGATTTGCTCATCGCCAGGTCGTCCCCGTGCGCGTAACAGTCGGAACCCGCCGCCGCCCGGCGCGACGCTAGCATGAACGCCGGAAAAGTTGGCAAGGCCGACGGACCTTTCCCGATCCCAAATTGGTGACTTGTCTTCGGCGCGAAGCAGGGCATATGTGTGAGAGCCTCTCAAACATGGGCCAAGGGAACGCTGGTGGCGACGTCGACGACATTTGTGCTTGCAAACGAGAAGGTTGGCCGCCGCAGCGGCCAGATCCGTCTGCATGGGTCCGAAGACTTCGCGGCAATGCGCAAGGCCGGCGCGCTGACCGCGGAAGCGCTCGATCTGATCGGTCCGCTCGTCAAACCAGGGGTCACGACCGCGAGCCTCGACCGGTTCGCGTTCGAATTCGCGCGCGACCACGACGCCTACCCGGCGTCCCTGAACTACCGCGGCTATCGCAAATCGATCTGCACGTCGATCAACCACGTCGTGTGCCATGGCATACCCGACGAGAAACCGCTGCGCGACGGCGACATCCTCAATATCGACGTGACCCTGATCGTAGACGGCTGGCATGGCGATGCGAGCCGCATGTTTGTCGCG
>DATDHT010000481.1:0-2880 GCA_036521435.1 Roseiarcus sp. | reverse complement strand
CGTGCCCGGCGCGCTCTTCATCGCAGATTTTGAGGTGCTGGAGCTTTGGGATGTCGGCAAGCTGCTCACTCGGAACGCACATCGGCGCGCCGGCCTTGCGCAGGGAGGCGGCGAGTTGGTCCGGCTCCTGTTGGCGAGCGTATGCGGTGTAGAAGCTCAGATACGCCTCGACCGGGAGGGAATCGGGATACCTACGCTTCCATTCGACGATGCTCGCTGCCGCGTCATCGGCCGCTCCAGCCTCGGCTCCCGCGGCGGCGCGGAAGACGAGAGAGCCCATGTCCCCACCCCCGTCGCGGCCCCGCACCCATTCGCCATAACGCTTCGTCCCCTCGGCCGCCTCTCGGTACCGTTTGGTAAAAAAATAGCTCTCATAGCAAAACGGCGGATAGAATGGCGGAGGCGCGGAGTTGAGACGATAGGCCTTGTCGCATTGCGCCGCGCCCTCTTCAGGCTTGCCCAAATGGGCCATGGCCGCGGCCGACATCGCAATGATGTCGGCCGAACTCGGATTGAGCTCGAGCGCCCGCTCCACTTCGACCGCGCCCTGCTCGAAATCGCCCCACCAAACCAGCTTGTCGCCGAGAGCGATGTGCCCCTCCGCATCGTAAGGATCGATCTCGATCGCCTTCCGGGCCAGGCGTTCAAACTCGTCTCCCGTCTTTTCAATGTCGCCCTTGGAACACCAGCTGTAACTCATCAGTGACCAGGCCTTTTTCACATAGGCGAAGGCGAATTGGGGATCTTTGGCGATGGTCGCGTCAAAGAACTTGATCGCTTCGGCGAACCCCTCCTCGCCTCCTTTATAGAAATCGGCGAGACCGAGCGCGAAAAGGTCATAGCTTTCGAGATCAGACGGCCCTTTGCGTTTGGCCGCCACCGCCGCGAGGTTGGTCAGCAGGCCTCGGCCCCCGAGCGTGGAGATCACGCCGTCGGAGACTTCGTTCTGCACCGCGAAAATATCGCCGCTGGGGCGATCCCATCGGTTCGACCAGAGGCTCGCGCCCGTGGCGCCATCCTGGAGTTGCGCGCTGACCCGCAATTGATCGCCCTCGCGCTGGATCGCGCCTGTCAGGACATAACGAACGTTCAAATCCCTGGCGATCCGCTGGACGTCGGCGCCTCTGCTCCCGTAAGCCTCAGTCGTGGAACTGCCGATGACATCGAGGTTGCGCAGGCGCGAAAAGTCGATTGAAATGTCATTAGCGATGCCCCGAGCGAGGCGATCGGTCGCCGCGTCGCCTCCTGCGACCTCGAACGGCATGACGGCGATGGACGGGACCGACGAGAGCGCGGCACGGTGCGAATACCACCAGCTCCCGCCGACGACCATTAGCGCAGCCAGGACGGCCACTATCATCGGACGGGCTCGCCTCAAATGCCGGGGGAGCGCGCGATGCCAGCTCGGAGCGGACCCATCGAGCCGCACTGCGTAGGTTCGCACGGAACGGTTGAGGTTCTTCACCTGCTGCTCGCCGGTGAAGTCGAGCGGCAATCCGAGCTTGCCCTGCAGATGGTCGTAGGCTGTGCCGGAAATCAAGATTCCCCCCGGCTTGCAAATCTGCTCCAGCCGCGCAGCGACGTTGACGCCGTCGCCGAGCAGATCGTCGCCCTCGACCACCACGTCGCCGAGATTGATCCCGATGCGGTAGACGAGGCGCTTTTCCGGTGCGGTTCCTTGCTGGCGTTCCGACACGCTGTTCTGCATCGCGACCGCGAACGTGACGGCGTCGACGACCGAGCCGAACTCGGCGATGAAGCCGTCGCCCATCGTCTTGACGATGCGCCCACTATTCTCGGCAAGAAGCGGATCGACGGTGGTGGCTCGAACGTCCTTCAGAGCCGCAAGGGTGGAACTTTCGTCGGCCTCGATCTTGCCCGAATACCCCACCACGTCGGCGGCGAGTACGGCGGCCAGCCTCCGCACCGTACGTTCCATAGGGCTCTCCCGTGTGAACGCGCCTTTCCTTTGACTGACACCAAGTTCGACACCCCGCGATCCGACTCGGCAATAGGTAGAACTACCTACTTCGCCAGGGAGACGAGCGTGCTTTTGCTTTGGCAAGATCTGCCGCCACTCCCGGGGGGAGGTTTGAATACGAATCGCATTGTGTCGCCCGAGGAACGGCGGCTCGACAGGCCCCCTTTTTCAGTTCCACCTTCGTTCATCTAAAAGCCGATACGTCAGGTCGCCTCGAAGCGTTAGCTGGAGATCAGGCACAGCCGCGCACCGGAATGCCTGCTTCGGCTGAAAGCACCCCGCTGACCTGGTTTGGCGCACGATCTGCTTTCGGCTCGGCGTAAGGAACGGCCCAACAGCAATCGCTTGCAAGAAATCAGAAATCGCGGTAAGCTATAGCCCATGAGCAACCACGCCCTTCCGCATCCCGGAAGCGAGACCCGCCGTCGCAGCGTCTCGATGCTGAGAGAAAAGGGACTAGAAATTTTCTTCGCGGAAAATCCCATGTAACCCATTGATAAATCACGATTCGGACGAGAGAATCCAAGGAAATCCAAGGAAATCCAATACCTCCAAACGGGGGATTTCGCAGCGAAACGGCCCCGAACCAAGAAAACCCAAATCTATCCGCTCAGGCGTCCGGTCCGCTGCTCCGAAGGCAGCCACGCCCGGCCGTCCAAACGCAAAGCGTCCTTAAGCCCGCCTAGCCAAATCGGTCGCCTTTCCCCAGCGTTAGACTGGCGTTAGTCTCGTCCCAAATGGCCACACCTGCACGCACTGGCGCTCTCGCCGCGGCGGCCGGCTGGACCCGCGCCGCCGCGTGGGCGCCGGACTGGCGCGGCGCGTTCTCGCGCGCGCTCACACGCGAGGTCGAAGAGCGGCGCTTCTTCTTGTGGATTCCGGTCGCGGCGATCGGCGGC
>DATDHT010000480.1:0-18432 GCA_036521435.1 Roseiarcus sp. | reverse complement strand
GCGACCCGCAGCTTCGGTCCGACGCTCATGGCCGACGCAAAGCGCGCCAAGCCGCTCCTGCTCTCAACCGCGACCCGTGCTGGCGTGACCGAGGTTTTGCGCGAGACAATGGCGGAGATCGAGGCGCAGAGAGCGAGCGAGTCGACCGCGAAAGTCCGGTCGGCGCAATGGGCGCCGTCGATTTAGCCACGATGGGATCGGCGGGCGCGCGTGCCCCCTCTCCTACGGCAGAGGGTTGGGGTGAGGGTTCGCGCGCGAAGCGCGCGGTGTTGGGCAGCCGATCCCTCATCCGGGCACGCTTCGCATGGCCACCTTCTCCCGAAGGGAGAAGGAAAGGCGCCTCAATCGTCGAGCTTGCGCGCCTCCTCGGGCAGCATGATCGGAACCCCATCACGGATCGGATAGGCAAGCCGTGCGGCGCGCGAAACAAGCTCCTGCCGAACAGGATCGTAAGTGAGCTCCGCGCGCGTCACCGGGCAGACCAGGATCTCCAGGAGGCGAGCGTCGACTTTAGCCCCGGCCGACGTGAGCTTGTCCGCGTCATCGCTCATGAGATGATCCTCCGCTAGAAGCGCATCAGAAGCGCAAAGCCGCCACCTGGCGCACGCCGTCGATCTTACTCACTTTCGCGATGATTTCAGGAGGCGCGGTTCCGTCGATCGAAACGAGCGCGATCGCCGAACCTCCCTGTTCGTCGCGCCCGAGCGCGAAAGTCGCAATATTGACGCCCGCGTCCCCCAAAAGGCCAGCGAAGCGGCCGATGAAGCCCGGCTTGTCCTCGTTGGTGACATAGATCATCGAAGGGGTGAATTCGGCGTCGACCTTGATCCCCTTGATCGAGAGGATGCGCGGCTTGCCGTCCTGGAAAACGGTCCCACCAATCGCCCGCGTTTGCTGCCCCGTTTCGACGGCCAGCGTGATGAAGCTCTCGTAATCGCCAGTTGCGGCGCGGGTCATCTCCTCGATGACGATGCCGCGCTGGGCGGCGACCGTAGGCGCCGACACGACGTTGATGTCGGCCAGCGAAGGACGCAGGAGCCCGGCGATCGCGGCCGATGTCAGGGCCTTGATCTTGAGCTCGGCGACCGCGCCCTCGTAAGTGAGCGTGATCTTCTGGATCGGGGTCTGCGTGAGTTGGCCGGCGAATGAGCCGAGACCCTCCGCCAAGGCGATGAACGGCTTGAGCTTCGGCGCCTCTTCCGCCGTGATCGAGGGAAAGTTGATCGCGTTTGCGATCGCCCCGCGCGTCAAATAGTCCGACATTTGCTCGGCGACCTGAAGCGCCACGTTTTCCTGCGCTTCGTTCGTTGAGGCGCCGAGATGGGGCGTGGCGATGAAGTTTGGATGGCCGAACAGCGAGTTCGCCGTCGCCGGCTCCTCGATGAAGACATCGAAGGCCGCGCCCCCAACATGTCCGCTGTCGAGCGCCGCGCGCAACGCCGCTTCGTCGACAAGGCCGCCGCGGGCGCAATTGATGATGCGAACGCCAGGCTTGGTCTTCGCCAGATTTTCCGCCGAGAGGATGTTGCGCGTCTGCGCCGTCAACGGCGTATGCAGAGTGATGAAATCGGCGCGCGCGAGGAGATCGTTAAGTTCGAGCTTCTCGACGCCAAGCTCCTGGGCGCGCTCGGCGCTCAGGAACGGATCGAAGGCGACGACCCGCATCTTCAATCCCAAGGCGCGCGAGGCGACGATGGCGCCGATGTTCCCGCAACCGATGATTCCGAGCGTCTTGCCGGTCAGCTCGACGCCCATGAAGCGGTTCTTTTCCCACTTGCCCAGTTGCGTCGAGACGTCCGCGCTCGGGATCTGCCGGGCGAGCGCGAACATGAGTGCGATCGCATGCTCGGCGGTGGTGATCGAATTGCCGAATGGCGTGTTCATCACGATGACGCCGCGAGCGGTGGCGGCCGGAATGTCGACGTTGTCGACGCCGATGCCCGCGCGGCCGACGACCTTCAGCTTCGCCGCCCGTTCGAGCAGCTTGGCCGTCACTTTGGTGTTGGAGCGAATGGCGAGCCCGTCATAGTCGCCAATGATCTTGGCGAGCTCCTCCTTGTCGAGACCCGGTTTGACGTCGACCTGGACGCCACGCTCCTTGAAGATCGCAACGGCGGCAGGGGAAAGCTTGTCGGAGATGAGAACACGGGGAGTCATGGTTGTTGTCCCGAAATGGCGGCAGGGCCGCGAAAATGAAAGGGAAGCGCCGTGTCCCTCCGCTGTCATGCCCGCGAAAGCGGGCATTGAGAATGACGGGGGCGCGGCTATGGACCCCCGCGTTCGCGGGGGTGAAAAAGCCTCAGGCGGCCTTGGCGAGCTTGCTCTTCTCGATGACGAAGGCGTAGTCGAGCCAGTGGGTCAGCGCCTCGACATCGGCCGTCTCGACCGTCGCGCCGCACCAGATGCGCAAACCGGGTGGGGCGTCGCGATAGGCGCCGATGTCAAACGCGACCTTTTCCTTCTCGAGTAAGCTCGCCAGCCCCTTGGCGAATTGAGCCTGGGCATCGGCCGTTAGAGCCGCGACCGAAGGGTCCACGACTTTGAGACAGACGCTGGTGTTCGAGCGGGCCTCGGGCGCGCGGGCGAGGAAATTGATCCAAGGCGTGCGCTCGACCCAGTCAGCGATCGCCTTGGCGTTCGCGTCAGCCCGGGCGAAAAGCCCCTTCCGGCCGCCGAGCGACTTCGCCCAGTTCAGTGTGTCGAGATAGTCCTCCACGCACAGCATGGACGGGGTGTTGATGGTCTCGCCGTCAAAAAAACCTTCGGTGAGCTTGCCGCCTTTAGCGAGACGAAAGAGCTTCGGCAGCGGCCACGGAGGCGTGTAGGTCTCAAGGCGCTCCGCCGCACGCGGACTCAGGATGATGATTCCATGCGCCGCCTCGCCCCCGAGAACCTTCTGCCAGGAGAACGTCACGACATCGAGCTTCGGCCAATCGAGTTCCTGGGCGAACGCCGCCGATGTCGCGTCGCAGATCGTCAATCCCTTTCGGTCGCCGGCGATCCAATCGCCATTCGGGACGCGGACGCCGGAGGTGGTGCCGTTCCAGGTGAAAATGACGTCCTTGTCGAAATTGACTTCAGCCAGGTTCGGCAATTCGCCGTATGGCGCCTTAAGCGTGCGGACGTCCTTGAGCTTGAGCTGCTTGACGACGTCGGTCACCCATCCGTCGCCGAAGCTTTCCCACGCAAGAACATCAACGCCTCGCGCGCCAAGAAGCGTCCAGAGCGCCATCTCGACGGCGCCGGTGTCGGAGCCTGGGGTTATCCCGATGCGGTAGTCCGCGGGAACACCGAGGACTTCGCGGGTGAGGTCGATCGCGAGCTTGAGCTTGGCTTTGCCAATCTTTGCGCGATGCGAACGGCCGAGGGCCGCTTCACTCAGGACTGTGGGGGACCAGCCGGGGCGCTTGGCGCATGGGCCGGAGGAGAAACAAGGATTCGCGGGCCGAACGCCCGGCGTATTCGTCGCCATGATGAGCCATCCTTTCAGATGGAAGCCTCTCGTTGGGGAGAGGTGTCCCACCGCGGCTCATATCGGAATCGTGGAACAAGGGCAAGAGGTGGGGCGAGCCCGGACGGGCGATCGGGTGAAGGCCAAGACGGCGGAGCGCCTATGCAATACGAGCTATTGACATAAATAGAAATATATGCTATAAAGATTCCGATAAACCAATTCATAGGCCATCCGGCGCCCGCATGCCGGTTGCGAGGATAGCCCGACTGACGCGTATACTGAAAAAATGGACCAAGGGACAGTTTTTGGTGCCTAACGTTCTGAAATCCTTGACACGCAGCCAAGACTGCAAGGCCAGAGTCAGACCTACCGATCACCGGACTACCCCGCGGAGTCCGGTTCATGAGGGGATGCGAGGAACCGGCTCACTTCAATCGCCAGTTCAGCGCCGGCTCTTCCGTTCCCTTCCGGTTTCGCCAATCTGAACGCGCTTCCGCCCGGAGCTTTGCGCTTGCGGCTGAGGAGCGCGCGTGTCTTCGCCCCATCGCTGATACCGTACGCCGGTGAAGAACAAGATCTGGGCTGCGCCCCGGTCACCCGAAGCCATGCGACGGGGACCGTTCGCGGGCCGGAATTGGATGACGTTGCTCATGTGGCCCCTCGAGAATCGGTCGATCGTTGTGATCGCCGCCAGTGTCAAAGGGCGAAGGTTAACAAATGGTCAAAAGGCCGGAGGCTCCGGTTTACGTTAACGGGCGCCGCGGCGCCGCATTGCAAATTCGGTGTACGGCTCGCAAATCCGCGAGCGATACTTTTAGTATCCCAGGCGCTTAGCAGCCGTTGCGTCACCCCAGGCGATAAAGGGGCCGTTGCGCAATTTGTCGCCGACTTTGCCGTAAGACAGCGGCAGTCCGGAAGGATCGAAAACGCCGCCGCCGGCCGCGCGCAAAACCGCGTCGCCCGCCGCCGTGTCCCATTCCATCGTTGGCGCGAACCGCGGGTAGACATCGCCAAGGCCCTCTGCGATGAGGCAAAATTTCAGCGATGAACCCGCAAAGCGCGTCTCTCCGATCGGCAACCTTTTGAGGAAAGAATCCGACTCGGAATCGAGATGTGAGCGGCTGGCAAAAGCGACCAGGCTTATTGGCGCGCTGCGGGTCCTGATGCGCCGCAGCGTTCCTTCGCCTGGCAACGCAGCCCCAACCGGGGCGTCGCACGTGAAGGCCGTTTCGCCCCCGACCCACAAGCGGCCGATCGCGGGCGCATACACAGCGCCGGCGACGGGAGCGCCTCTCTCGATCAGGGCGACATTGATCGTAAATTCGCCGTTGCCGGCGAGGAATTCCCGCGTTCCATCGAGCGGATCGACCAGTAAGAAACGCCCGGCGACCTGAACCTTCGCCCCGGCGGCCATCGACTCCTCGGCGCACACTGGCGGCATGGGCGCGAGGCGCGCGAGATATTCGCAGATGATCACCTCAGCCCGTTGATCGGCTGACGTCACCGGACTGCCGTCTTCCTTCGACGCGACCGAGCAGCCCCGCTCGTATTCCTCCATCACCGCCGGCCCCGCCGCCAGCGCGGCCTTCGCGAGAAACAGGGCGATTTCGTCGCGGTTGGCGCGATCGAGCGAGAAAAGATTTGGATCCCGGAGAACAGAACTCAAGTTGTCTTCCCCATCTCAGTCAACGGCGACACGAAACGACGCATTGGCGCAAGTGGGGCAGCATCGCAAGCCGGGTGCGAATCGGATAGATAGGAATCGAATCAGGCAAATGCCGCCACTCGCGACTCTGCCTCGGCTAAAGGCCCTGAAATCGAACCCAGGATCAAACCCTTGATGATGGCCTCGCTAACACCGCTCGACCTCGCCGCCCTGCTTTGCTCGCGCGTATGCCACGACGTGATCAGCCCGGTTGGAGCGATCATCAACGGCCTCGAGGTGCTCGATGGCGAGGAGGACGAAGAGATGCGTACTGTGGCCATGGAGCTCATCAAAAAGAGCGCGGTCTCAGCCTCCGCACGCCTTCAATTTTGCCGCCTGGCGTTCGGCGCCGCCGGTTCCTTCGGCGCGTTGCTCGACACGGGCGACGCGGAAAAGGTGGCGAGGGAACTTTTCGCCAACGGTCGCACGATTTTGGAATGGAACTGTGGTCGGCGGATGGCGTCGAGAAGCGCGGTCAAGCTTTTGCTGAACCTTTGCCTGGTCGCTACAAGCGCCGTGCCCCGAGGCGGGGTCATTACGGTGGACATTTCGGGCGAAAACGACGCCATGACGATGCGCGTCGAGGCCAAGGGTACAAATGCCCGACTATCCCACAGCGCGACCGATTTCCTCACTAACATGGTCCCCAACGAACCCGTCGACGGCCATTCCATTCAGCTCTATTTCACAACGCTTCTGGCCCGCGAATGTCACGCGACGCTCAACGTTTCAACTTCGCCGGAGACCGTTACGCTGACGGTCGATCCAGCGCCTCGGGTGAGGGACGTCGAGGTTGCCGCCTATTCCGCCGATGGCTCGCCGGCCGCGTGAGCGCGCCGTTGACTCCGGTCACGCCATCAGAGGCGCCGCCCAGTCGCTATTCCCTGACCGGCGTGTCGTCGGCGATTTCCGGAGTCGCGTCTGGTTGCTCGCCCTCACCTGAATTGGCTCCGCCAAATCCATAGGGCGACCGCAGCCGCCGTCGTCGACCCCGGGCAGGAAAAGCGCTTTCCTCTGACGGCGACTCGAATCCCGCGGAGGCAACCTCAGGCGCCGCGACAGGCGGCGGCGAAGCTACCGTCTCGGGCGACGGTGCGCCCATGGCCGGATCCGGATTATTGATCCTCGGGCTCGCCGTTATGAAGGAGGGAAGCCCCGGCGCCGCCGCCGCATCTGCGGCAGGTTCACGCGCCGGCTGAGGATCGCGATAGGGCCGAAAATCCCGTGGACGACCGTCGCGTCCCTGTCGATTGTCACGATAGCCCTCGTTGTTGCGATCGGGGCGGTCTTGGTAAGGGCGATCGGGTCGCGGACCTCGGTCCTGAAATCGGTTGCCCTGACGATCCTGCCGGGGCGCAAAGCCCCCCCGGTCGTTGCCGCCCTGACGCTCGCCCTCATACGCCGGTCTCTCAACGAAGGGCTGTGGGGCGTTCGGCGCCGGGATCGGTTGCGGTTGAAATCCTTGCTGCGGCGGCTGGAAAGCGGCCTGTCGCTCCGCGGGCGAGGCGAAACGATCCGACAGCGCGTCAAAATCGCCGTCATCGTCCAGGTCATTCTCATCCTCGCCGGGCGGGCGCTGCTGACCGCTTTGCGCCAGCGCCTGCGCAGCGTGCGCGGCGGCAATAAGCCGGAAGTAATGCTCCGCGTGTTGCAAGTAATTCTCCGCCGCGACCGGATCTCCGCCTGTGTGAGCATCCCTTGCAAGCTGGAGGTATTTTTCCGCGACGTGATGCGCATTGCCGCGGATTTTTACGTCTGGTCCGTTCGATTCATAGGATCGCGTCAAAGGATTGGGGCCTCGCCGATTATTTGTCGGCCGGCCGCGCATCCTCTTATTCTGACCTGGTCTCATTTTGACTTCCCAACATCCATCCGACTAGCCCACAGCTTTTCCGATTGTTTTCGGTCCAAGCTTTCTCGATTTCGTGTGAGAGAGACGATTCACGCCTTCGCGTCATTCGAATGGGCTGATCTCATCACACCTGACGCGCGGACAATGACCGATCGCATTGATCTCGATCCCGCGCGAATTTCCCTTTACCAGCGGCGCCCCGTGCCGCGCTCGGACCATCGTCCTACGTCCGGAAGGTTATTTTTGCAGGCCGCCGCGCCCAGCCCCGTTCCGCTGCCTCAGCAACCCTTCCCGCGATCAAATCGTTCGCGTTGGCTCGGGGCGAAAGGCCAGGGCGGGGAAAATGCGCTGCCGGCGAATCCTTTCCAAACAGAGTAGCGGTTTTTGCTTGGATAGCCAAGCCGCAATTCGGTCCATGCTCGAATTCTGGGATCCGAATCACAAAAGCGGCGACAAACATAAGCCAGGATTGATCAGTTTTTGGCGGACCCTTTTACCGGTTCCACCGGGGAACGGAAACCCTTAGGAGGATCGGTTAGCCACTCGCGGTCAGGCTCAGGACCAAGGGCCGCCGCGTCCGACTTGCCCATTCCGACCCATTTCAGTGGGTTGAGGTTGCTTAGCACCGATGAGCTCGATCCGCAATTGATTTGGCACTTTACGGTTTGTCCGTCTGGATCCACCGCGCGAATGGTCACCGGCTCGCCCGCGGGGAACGGATGGGTGTAGCGCAGACGGGCATCGCCCACACCGGCGATCGATTTCTTTCCCTCTTCCTTGAGCGCTTTCCGGCGCAGGATTTCTTGGTTCACAGGCCAGGCGGGATCCGCGGTAGCGGAGGAGCCGGGCGGCGGCAATTCCGTATTCGGCGGCAGGACAAGCTTGCCATGTTCGCGATACTCGATCGGCGGGGGCTTTTCCCCACCGCCAAGGCCAGTCAATCCAACAGCCGGGCCGAAAATCGATCCGATCCCTTTCCACAGGGGTGCGTCGCCATCATCTCCGGCGCTGGCGGGCAAACTGACGAGAGAGGCGGACATCAATGCCAAGGCGACCGCCATTGATCGCAAACAAAACCCCATCGTAGGCGCCTCTTTATCCTCCGTGAGCGTTGCCGACAGTGGCTCAACGCTGGCGTATCTCGCCATGAATTCCGGCTATTCGATGACGGTTGCAACTCCGTTAACCTCGGCCAAAGCCAATCTCTAGCCCGCGCTGCGAGGCGGGCTCCTCGATTTTGATCCTTTCGGCGCGCCGGGAGCCAACAATATGTCGAGAATCAAGAGCGCGACCCCGATGTTGATGGCAGCGTCAGCGACATTGAAAACGAAGAAATGTCGTCCAAAAGCGTGCAGATCGAGATAGTCGACGACGGCGCCGTGCGCAACCCGATCAATTGCATTGCCGAGAGCGCCGCCAATGATCAATCCAAGGCCGACGGCGGGAAGCGCCGATCCGGATCGAATCAGCCACAGAATCAGCAGGCCTGTCACCGCCAGAGTCAGCGCCACCAACGCGATCTGCCCAAACGCAGAATCGCGGGCGAACAAGCTGAACGAAATGCCCCGGTTCATCTGTCGAGTTAAGGTGAGGAATGGCCCTAACGGCGACGGATCGACCTCGGAGCGCCCAAAATGCGCCAGGACACCGGCTTTCACCATTTGGTCGACCAGCACCACGGCGAGCGCAACCAGGCCGCCCACCGCGGGCGGCTTCATGACAGGCGGCCGAGCTTTTTAAGTTCACGAAGCGCCTCCGCGTCGCGAGGGGTCACGTCGGGAAAATCAGGCGAGGCGGTCGCTGGATCAAAATAGCGCCACGAGCGCGCGCATTTTAGGCCTTGAGCCCGTTCCACGACGACGCCGACGTCGGGCGCCTCGGGCAGCCGAAACGCGGTCCCAGGCATCGGCGTCCCCAATTCAATCGCAATGTCAGAGGTGATGCAGACCTCGGCGAAATCAATGCCCTCGAGCGCCTTCACATGCTCGGGATTGCTGAGATAAACCCGTGGCGCGGCTTCGAGGGAAGAGCCGATCTGCTTTTCAGCCCGCGCGATCTCAATCGCGCCGGTGACCGCGAGCCGCAACATGCGGATCGTCTCCCAAGTCCTGGCCAGTTGGTCATCCCGCCACGCGGGGGGGATAGCTGGAAATTGCTCGAGATGGATTGAGCGATGGGCGGCGTCGCGCGCTGACCAGGTTTCCTCCATGGTGAAAACCAGGACCGGCGCGAGCCAGACCGTCACGGCGCGGAAAATGTGCTCGATCGCCTCCAAGGACCCACGTCGTCGGATGCTCGACGGCGGGTCGCAATAGAGCGCGTCCTTGCGAATGTCGAAATAGAAGGCCGAGAGATCGGCGTTCATGAACGCGGTCAGCATTGCGATGACGCGTGCGAAGTCGAAATTCTCGTACGCCTCGCGAACCTTGAGATCGAGTTCGGCAAGCTTGTGCAGCATCAAGCGCTCGAGCCCGGTCATTGCCGAGTGACCGACCGAATCGCCGGATTCCCGATGAGCGAGGGTTCCCAGCATCCAGCGGATCGTGTTGCGCAACTTGCGATAATTGTCGCTCACGGCCTTCAGGATTTCGGCGCCGATGCGCTGGTCGTCGGTATAGTCGACGCTGGCCACCCACAGACGCAGGATGTCGGCGCCCGAGACGCGGATGACGTCCTGCGGAAAAGTCTGGTTGCCGAGCGACTTCGACATTTTGCGCCCCGTCTCGTCGAGCGTGAAGCCGTGGGTCAGCACCACGTCAAATGGCGCTCGGCCGCGCGTGCCGCAGCTTTCCAAAAGCGACGACTGGAACCAGCCGCGATGTTGGTCCGAGCCCTCGAGATACATCACAATGTCTTCGCCGCCGTCGATCACCCGCCGGATGCCGGCCAATCCCGGAAAGTGCTCGGAATCCTCGAGGACGAAGGCGTGGGTGGAGCCCGAGTCGAACCAGACTTCGACCAGATCGTCGATCTTGTCGTAGGTGTCAGCATTGTGCTTCGGCCCGAGCAACCGCTCCTTCGCTCCTTGAGCGAACCATGCGTCGGCGCCTTCCCGCTCGTAGGCCTCCGCGATCCTCGCGTTCACTTCGTCGTCGAACAGGATCTCGTGACCATCCTTGCGGACGAAGATCGATAACGGAACGCCCCAGGCGCGCTGGCGCGACAACACCCAATCGGGCTTGTTGGCGACCATGCCCTTGATCCGGTTCTCGCCAGACGGGGGCGCCCATCGCGTCTGTTCAATCGCATCGACCGCGATCGCTCGAAGGGTCTTGCCGCCTTCCGCATTGGCGAACGGCCGGTCCATCGCCAGGAACCATTGCGGCGTATTGCGAAAGATCACCGGCGTCTTCGAGCGCCAGCTGTGGGGATATTGATGTTTCAGCTTTCCACGCGCGACCAGCGCGCCCGCCTCGACCAGGGCGTCGATGACGGCCTTGTTCGCGTCGCCAGGCTTGCCTTTGTCATTGATGACGCGCTTGCCCTCGAAGCCGGGCGCTTCGTCAGTTAGCGCCCCGTTCTCGTCAACGGTATAGGGAATGCGGGTGTCGATTCCGCGCTCCTGGAGCAGCCGCGTGCTCGCAGTCCAGAGCTCGAAGTCCTCGCGCCCGTGGCCCGGCGCGGTGTGAACGAAGCCGGTGCCAGCCTCGTCCGTCACATGATCGCCGTCGAGCAAAGGGACGACAAACCCGTAGCCATGCGCGTGAAGGGGATGGGCGCAGGCCATGGATGCGAGCGCATCCCCTGTGACTTCGCCGAGAAATTCGAACGCACTCACCTTCGCCGCGTCGAAGACGCTCTGAGCCAGCGATTGCGCGAGGATGTAAGTCGCTCCGACCTTCGCCCAGTTGTCGGCCGCGGCGTCCGTTACCCGATAACGTCCATAGGGGATGCGGCGAGAGAAGGCGATCGCGCGATTGCCCGGGATGGTCCAAGGCGTCGTGGTCCAGATGACGATGGAGGCGTCCTCGCCTTCGATCGGGAACGCCACGAAAACCGTGTCGCTGACATGGTCTTCATACTCGACCTCAGCCTCCGCAAGCGCCGTCTTCTCGACGACGCTCCACATCACCGGTTTCGAGCCGCGGTAGAGCAGCCCGCTGGCGACGAACTTGAAGATTTCGCGAGCGATCTGCGCTTCGGCTGGATAGCTCATCGTCGTGTAGGGATGATCCCAGTCGCCGACGACGCCGAGCCGCTTGAATTCTTCCCGCTGCACCGAGAGCCAGTGTTCGGCGTAGGCGCGACATTCCTTGCGGAAGGCGATGATGGCTTGCGAATCCGAAAAGTCGGGCTTCACCTTGCCTTTGCTTCGGTAGAATTCTTCCTCGACCTTCCATTCGATCGGGAGCCCGTGGCAGTCCCAGCCGGGCACGTAATTGGATTCGCGCCCCGTCATCTGATGCGAACGGACGACAATGTCCTTCAGCGTCTTGTTGAGCGCCGTGCCGATGTGGACATTGCCGTTGGCGTAAGGAGGACCATCGTGGAGGACGAATTTGGGCCGACCCTTCCCACTCTGGCGAAGCTCCGCGTACAGGTTCTCCCGCGCCCAGCGCGCCAGAATTTCCGGCTCCTTCTGCGGCAGGCCCGCGCGCATGGGAAAGTCGGTCTTCGGCAGGTAAAGAGTGCGCGAATAGTCGAGGCCTGAGACGGACGCGTCGGACATGAGATCGATTGGTTTCGGGGCGGCGGAGGGGTGGCATTAGAGGATTTGCCGCAATTCGCCAAATTCGATGGAACGCCCAGTCCGCATGCGCCTTCTAAGCTTCGACGGGCCCGCATGCCCGTCTAGCACAAACGCCGGCATGGGGCGCGGCCTCCGACACGCGGCTCGCCACCTCTTTAGCGCGCCCGCGCAAGTGGTCGCACGCTAAGGATTTCAGAGGCTTAAGTGTGCTTTTCTGTCCACCACGCGTCCTCGGACGGCCCGGCGACCGGGCGCAAATTTTGGTGAGGCGTGGGGGACTCAACGCAATCCCGAGGCCCCTCGGGCCGTCGCCTTTCAGGGGCCGGTGAAGTCCGCCAACACACAAACGCGCTATGTATTTATTGATCTGGAAGCCAAGGATTCCAAGATGGCGCGGGCGCGCTCCTTGTCCCGGTTCATTTCGGCGACAAGCGAGGGAATGGAATCGAACTTCCGCTCGTCCCGAATGCGCTCGATGAACTCGACTTCCATCTCGCGTCCATAGAGGTCGCCGTCGAAATCGAGGAGATGAACCTCGAGCAGCGGCGGCCCGTCATCGACGGTCGGGCGGGTGCCGAAGCTGGCGACGGCGGGAAAGGCGCGCCCGTCGACCCGGGCCACGACGGCATAAATCCCGTGGGCAAGCCGGTTGGTCGGCTCAAGCGCGATATTCGCCGTCGGCACGCCGAGGGTGCGCCCCAGGCGCTGGCCCGAAATCACCTGGCCTCCAACCGAATAATTGCGGCCGAGACCGTGCGCCGCAGCGGCGAGATCGCCGCGCTCGAGGGCCTTGCGAATGGCGCTCGAGGAGAAAACCCCCGAATCGTCTTCGACCTTCATGACAATCTCGACGCCAAAGCCATGCCGAAGGCCCGCCTCGGCCAGGGTGGCAGGGGAGCCGGACCGGCCCTTGCCGAAATGAAAGTCCCAGCCGACGACGACCGCGCTCGCTCCGAGCCGCGCAACCAGAACGTTTGCAATGAATTCGTCCGCGCTCATCGCGGCGAGCGCGGCGTCAAAATGGATAAGAACAAGGCCGGTCAGCCCGAGTCCGGCGCATATCGCAGCTTTATCGCGGGGCGGCGTCAATCGAAACACAACCGGGCGTCCAGCGAAGACGTCGACGGGATGCGGTTCGAATGTCAGTAGGGCGCTAGGCGCCGCTCTCTCTTTCGCCATCGCGACCGCACGTCCGATGACGACCTGATGGCCGCGATGGAGCCCATCAAAATTTCCGATCGCATAGACCGCGCCCTCGAGCCCGTGTGGCGGCAGCACCGGGTCCGTGGCCAGCACGAAGCCGTTGGTCATTCGAGTCCTGCCGGCGCCAGGGGTTCGCCGTCCCGTACCTTCGTTCGTCGGCCCACGCAACAGCCCTTCGCGCCGGATATTGTCAACCGGCGGGGGACTTAAGCTTGGGCGTCGGCGGCACGCTGAGAACGCCTTCGCCATCGAGGACGACCTTGTCGCCGACGCGACACTCGCAATGCAGCCGGACGCGGCGGTTCTTCTCGGTCAGTTCGGCCACCTCGACACTGACATCAATGACGTCGCCAATCTTGACCGGACCGCGAAAATTCAAGGTCTGTGAGATGTAAACCGCGCCCGGGCCCGGCAATCGCATGCCGATGACCCCCGAAATCAGGCTCGCGGTGTAGAGCCCATGCACAATCCGGCCCCCAAATCGAGTCTTGCGAGCGAAATGCTCCGACAAATGGATGGGATTGTGATCGCCCGAAAGCTCGGCGAAGTGGATGACGTCTTCATTCTCGACTCTCTTGCGAATCGTCGCCCGCATGCCGACCGCAAGATCCTCGAAATAGAGCGTCTGAAACAGCTCCACGGCCTCACCCCTAGGGCCGGAGCACGGGAATGGCGGCGACCGGCCACACCGCGTTTTCGTCATATAACGCCTGCAGCGCAATCGGATCGGCCGGCGACTCCAGCGTTTCCTTATGCAACGACCGGTGAATGCCTCCGGTGACAAAAAGCACGTCCAGTTCGGCTCGCGCGGCCCCGATGATATCTGTCCGCATGCCATCCCCGATCGCGAGCACGCGAGGCTTCTCGATTGGCGCGCCTCGAATGTGTTCGGAGAGCGCCAACGCTCGGTCGTAGATCGGCGCGTAAGGCTTGCCCGCGTAGACGACCGACCCGCCCAGCTCTTCGTATCGACGCGCGAGCGCTCCGGCACAGTAGATGAGCGTCTCGCCACGATGAATCACGATGTCCGGATTGGCGCAAATCATCGCCATGCCGCGGGCCGACATCGCTTGCAGTTCTGGCCCGTAATCCTCCACGGTTTCGGCCTCATCGTTTCTGAGGCCGGTGCAGAGCGCATAATGGGCTTGTTCGACGGACACGAGTTTTGGCCGCGCGCCACTCGCCTCCGCCACGGCGTCAAGGAGGGTCAGGTCACGCTCCGGCCCGATGTGGAGGACGTGGTCGCCCCCCTGCTGTTCCATCAATCCAATCGTCACGTCGCCCGACGTGACAACCGTGTCGAAGGCGTCCGGCGAAACCCCGAGCTTCAGCACCTGCCGTGCGATCGACGCAGAGGGACGCGGCGCATTACTGATGAGAATGACTGCGCCGCCATGCCTTCGGAACGACACCAGCGCGTCCGAGGCTTCCGCGAATGAGGCCACGCCGTTGTGCAATACGCCCCAGATGTCGCACAAAATCATATCATAGCGGTCCGAGATCTCGCTCAGACCACGAATTTGCCGGATAATCTGCGCTTGGTCGTGCCCCATCGCCGGCTCGGCTAGGCGACGCGTTCATCCCTGTCAAGGCATGGGTCGGCGCATCGAGTGGCGTCGCCTGCTTGACGGCGCCGGGGTTGGTTCCTAGCTATTGAGCGCGGCAAGCACGCCGTCTTTGAGGACGCCATGTCAGCACCGGCCAAGGTCACGGACGCGAGTTTCGAGAGCGATGTCATCAACTCCCAGGAGCCGGTTGTCGTCGACTTCTGGGCCGAATGGTGCGGGCCCTGCCGCATGATTGGGCCGGCGCTTGAAGAAATCGCCACCGAAATGAACGGCAAGGTGAAAATCGCCAAGCTCAATGTCGACGAGAACCCGGGCGTCGCCAGCAAATATGGCATCCGATCGATCCCGACGCTGATGGTTTTCAAGGGCGGCAAGCAGGTGGCCACCAAGACCGGAGCTGGCCCCAAAAGCGAACTGTCGCGCTGGATTAGCGCTTCCGTTTAAGCGCTCGGGCATCGAACGGCGGGGCTAAACTGGAATACGCACGGCCGCTCTGAGCCCTCCCATCGGGCTTTCGGTAAGCGTGATGTCGCCGCCATGAGAGCGGGCGATGTCGCGCGCGATTGCGAGCCCCAGGCCGGAGCCGCCTTCGTCCTGGTTGCGCGCCTCGTCCAGGCGATAGAACGGCCGGAACACGTCCTCGCGGAACGCGGGGTCTATTCCGGCGCCGTCGTCGTCGACGACAATTGACAGGAATTGAGCCTCGCGGGTCGCCGAAACACGGACGTTGTCCGCGTGACGCTGGGCGTTGGCGACAAGGTTGCCCACACAACGTTTCATCGCCATTGGCCGGATATGGATATCGAGATTGCCTCGCGTCTCCACGCCAAGGCGCGCGCCGTGCCGCTTGGAAGCTTCCCGGAGATCGTCGAGCATTGATGCGATGTTGACCTGGGCGGTCGCTTCGCCCGTGTCGCCACGGGCGAAGGCCAGATAACCCTCGAGCATCTGTCCCATCTCATCGACGTCTTTTTGCAAAAATTCGCCATCGGCGGAATTGTCGAGCAGCGCCAAGGACAATTTGAATCGAGTGAGCATCGTGCGCAGATCATGGCTGACGCCGTTAAGCATCGCGGTGCGCTGTTCGGTTGCGCGCTCGACTCGCCGTTTCATCTCAATGAAAGCATGGCCCGCTTGCCGGACCTCGCGCGCGCCGTGCGGACTAAAATCAAGGTCTCTGCCCTTGCCAAAATCCTCCGCCGCCCTCGCCAAGCGCAGGATGGGTCGAATCTGATTTCGTAGAAAAATGATCGCGACCGTCAGGAGGAGGATCATCGCCCCCAGCATCCAGAGCACGAAAATATGAGCGTTCGCCTCATAGGCGAGCGCGCGGCGCGTCACCAGGCGGAGCACCCGGCCGCCAAGATCGACGCGTATCTCCATCAAGCCGGAGCGGCCAACGGTGTCGATCCAGAAGGGCTGTGCGACCTGCTTTCTGATTTCCTTCGGAAGGGTCCGCGTGAGCGGATCCAGCGCCCCGTAGAAGGAACGCGGCATGACCGGGGGCAGGGGACCCGCCGGCAGCAAGGACGCGTCCATGCGGAACCTTTCGGACGCCAGATTTACTAAAGAAGCATCGTCCTGCCCGGGTGGGAGCCTTTGATAGAGGTCCGTCAGCGCGCCAACGTCACGCGCAACCGCGTCGGAGAGCCTGCGGGTCACCAAATCCCAGTGATGTTGCATGAATACGAGCGTCACCGCGCTTTGCAGCAGCACCATCGGGACGATCACGATCAGGAGCGATCGTTTGTAGAGGCCCTTCGGCAGCAACTCCGCCAGCCCGCGCGCCGCGCGCCGCCAAAGCATGCGGATCTGCGCCAGCTGCCGAAGCTTGCTGAATGAGAGACGGTCGCTCATCGGTCCGCGACTAACCGATACCCCGCTCCACGCGCCGTCTGCAGGTATATCGGATTGGTAGGGTCTTGTTCGATCTTGCGCCGCAGCCGATTGACGAGGACATCGACCGTTCGCTCCTGAGCGGCGCCGCCTGATCCCGACAGCGCCTCGCGAGAAACGATCGCCCCGGGGTTTGCGCTGAGTAGGCGCAGCATCTCGCGCTCGCGCTCGGTGATGCGGACCGGATCGTCTCCAGCTCGCAATTCTCCGCGCTCAAGCGAGAACGCGAAGCGTCCGAAGCGAACGACGCTGGTCTCGACGCTGCCGGCCGGCGGGGCTCGGGTTCGCCGCAAGACCGAGCCGATCCGCAACAGCAATTCCCGCGGCTCAAACGGCTTTGCGAGATAGTCGTCCACGCCAATTTCGAGGCCGCGCACCCTATCCTCCGGGTCACCGCGAGCCGTCAGCATGAGAATCGGCACTTGCGATCGCACCCGCAAGTCGACGGCGAAATCGAACCCGCTCTCGCCAGGCATCATGACGTCAAGCACGATGATGTCGAAGGCCAATCCGTCGAGAAAAGCGCGCGCCTTGGCGGCTGTGGGGGCAACCGTGACGCGATGGCCGTGTTTGACCAGATAGCTGGACAACAAAGCGCGAAGTCGCCGATCGTCGTCGACCACGAGAACGTGGGCGGCGTCGTCCGGGAGAGAAGCCGGCGTCGAGCTCACCGCGCCTGACCCGCCCATTTCGCAGGCTCCGCGCGGCCAGCAAGGTCGCTTGGCGCCTTCTGAGGATCGATCATGGCTTTAAGAAACGCTTGCGCGGACGGGAGGCCCCAGTCGCCCAGTTGTTCCAGCGCCAACGCGAACCGCCGTGTCTGAACGACGGCCAGCTTTAGCGCCAGCCGCTCGCCATCCGCCGTCGCATAGAGCTGCCGCCGGCGACGATCCAGCGCGCCAGCTTGGATTTCGACGAAGTTCTTGTCGACGAGTTCTCGCAATACGCGATTGAGGCTCTGCTTTGTGATCCGCAATATCTCCAGAAGCTCGGCAATCGTGAGCCCTGGCCGTCGGCTGACAAAATAGAGAACCCGATGATGGGCGCGCCCGAACCCATAAGCTTCAAGCAGTCGATCGGCGTCGCCGACGAAATCGCGGTAAGCGAAAAAGAACAGTTCGATGAGTTCATACATCGGCTCTTCGCCGCGGCGCGGTTGCGGCGAGGAACCAGGTTTGGAGACGTCGGACGCCATCGATGAGCCTATTAGGTCAGCAATATTGACATACTTCGGCCCTCTTGCTACCGTAGAGACCATCAGCGATCCATGTAACGCCAAACGCCGAGAATCCAAACCGGCTCGCTACGAACAGAGGAAACCGCCATGGCCGCCGAAACTTTTGACGATCGTGATGGCTGGATCTGGCTGGACGGCCAGTTTGTCCAATGGCGCGACGCCAAGGTGCACGTTCTGACCCACGCGCTGCATTATGCGAGCGCCGTTTTCGAGGGGGAACGCGCCTATGGCGGGCGCATCTTCAAGTCGACGGCCCACTCGCAGCGCCTGAGAGATTCCGCCCATACTCTCGACTTTGAGTTGCCCTGGAGCGTCGCGGAGATCGACGCCGCCAAAGCCGAAGTGTTGAAGCGAAACCATCTCGCCGACGCCTATGTCCGGGCGATTGCCTGGCGGGGCTCGGAAATGATGGGGGTGGCGGCGCAGAATAACACGATCCACCTCGGGATCGCCGTGTGGGATTGGCCGAGTTATTTCGATCCGGCCCAGCGGATGAAGGGCATCCGGCTCGATATCGCGGATTATCGGCGCCCTGATCCCGCGACCGCTCCCGCCATGGCGAAGGCGGCGGGCCTCTACATGATTTGCACCATCTCCAAGCACCGGGCCGAGCGTCGCGGATATGCCGATGCTTTGATGCTCGACTGGCAGGGTCGTGTGGCGGAATGCACCGGCGCCAACATCTTTTTCGTCAAGAATGGAACGATTCACACTCCGATTGCCGATTGTTTCCTCGCCGGCATCACCCGAGCGACCGTCATCGATCTTGCTCGCAAGCGCGGTTTTCAAGTCCTCGAGCGGCGAATCCTGCCGGCCGAACTCGGCGA
>DATDHT010000479.1:0-5599 GCA_036521435.1 Roseiarcus sp. | reverse complement strand
CGCTTTACGAAATAGGTCGGCTCCTTGAGCTGCCGAAGAACCGTTGGGATGATCTCGCGATAGGCGGCAATCGAGCTTGGGTAGGGCGTCGGACAATCGGCCTTGATCGCCTCATGCAGCTTGGGCAGCGCGTGATAGGGCACGGTCGGAAAGATATGGTGCTCCACGTGATAATTCATGTTCCAATAGAGGAACCGAAAGATCGGATTCATGTAGACGGTGCGGGCATTCAGCCGATGATCGAGCACGTCCTCGGCGAGCCCGATATGCTGCGTGACGCCGCAATAGAGAGCGAACCACCCGCCGTACAACGCCGGCAGACCAATATACATCGCCGGTAGAATGGAGCCAAACGCGAAGCAGGCGATGATGACGAGGGCGTAAATGGCGAGGTAAATGCGAGCGGTGAAATACACTTTCCAGCGCTCGCTCTCGGGCACGAAAGTCGCCTCCTCTTCGTTCAGCCGACCGGTTGCGTGCAGAAACACCTTGCGAAAGAAGATGACCGTGTTCTTGAGCGCGAAGATGTTGAGCAGGAGAGAGAGAACGTCCGGGGGACGCGGCGTGATGATCTCGGGATCGCGCCCGACGATGATCGTATCCGTGTGATGGCGCGTGTGGCTCCAGCGCCAGATCTCCGGCTCGCGCATGATCATGAAGCAGGCGAGCTGATAGACCGCGTCGTTCATCCATTGCGTCTTGAACGCGGTGCGATGGCCGCACTCATGCCAGCGGCTGTCGGTCGAAGAGCCGTAGAGCACCCCGTAAACGATAAAGAAGGGAACCGCAGCCCAGCTTCCCCAAAAATAGTAGCCGAGACCTCCGGACACTATGAACGCCGCGATCCAGATGAGCGTATCCCGGATCGCCGGACCGTCCTCGCGACGCATCAGCTCCTTAAGCTCCGCGCGCTTGATCGGCGGCGTGTACCATTTCGCCGACGCGAGCCCGGCCGCAACGGCCTTATCGGCCTCCGGACCGATGAGGCTGTAATCGCGAGTGATGGTCGTGGTTGACATTTGTCTCCGCCTCCCAGAGCGGCTGCTCACAAGCCCAAACCTTATCGGCAACTCGAGTTCAGCTCAACGCCGCTTTCATATGATTGTTCTCCACCCCTTCGCGAATGGAGAGTTACGAGAGCAGAAGTCCCGACCCATTCGCTTGAATGTGCTAGCCGGCTCATGACCAACTTTGCCGCGCCTTTACAATATGTGTCGGGGCCGCAGGATCGCCAGATGCCGCCTTAAGAATCTGCCTTTGCGCGAGCTTCCTGGGCGTTTTCGCCAGACCGATCAGATATCGCCTCCGCCTTTTGGGCGAGCCATCGCGAAGACCCTCTCGACCGCCGCGTAATCCTGGTAGCCGCAGCGGGCGAGCGGATGCGCGCGGGCGGTGTCAAAACGGCCGGCGACAAGAAAGCGCTCATCGATATGGAAGCCGACCACCTCGCCGAGCGTGAGCACGGCTCCGCTCAGTGCGCCGGTCAAAGACCTGATTTCGACCACCTCGACAACCTTGCATTCCAATGCGGCCGGACTCTCCGCGACCCGCGGCGCGGCGACCAGCCGGGATTCGGCCATGGTCAGTCCGGCCCGGGCGAATTCGTTGTCGCCTCGGGCGAATGGGGCTGAGGTTTCGTTCATCGGGCCTTGCAAGTCGTGAGTCGCCAGGTTGGCGACGAACTCGCCGCTCTCCCTGGCGAAAGACGCGGAATCTTTCCAACCTTCGCTGGAGAAGCCAACGATGGGCGGCGCGCTCGAAAAGCCGTTGAAGAAGCTGTAAGGAGCGAGGTTGATCCGCCCGTCGAGCGCACGCGTCGAGATCCATCCGATCGGGCGTGGCGCGACGATCGCCTTGAAGGGATCGTGCGGCAGTTTCGTCCGATCGCGCTCTGCGGTCGCGTAGAACATGGTCTCAGGCTTCACTGTGGAAAGTTGGTCACGATCTCGCCGAGCGCTGGCCGCGGACGATCCTCGATCACGGCCGTTGGCCGACCAATGTGAATGAAGCCGGCGACACGCTCGTGTTCGGCGAGGCCGATCGCGGCGCGAAAGCTGGCGTCGTAGGCCATCCATTCGGTGAGCCAGGTCGCCGAGAAACCGAGCGCACGGGCGGCGACAATCATGTTCATGCAGACGGCGCCCGCGGACAAAACCTGCTCCCATTCGGGAATCTTGAAGTGTGGCGCTGCGCGGGAGATTACCGCAACCACGAGCGGCGCGCGAGTGAAGCGGCGCAACTCCTCGGCTTGGGCAGCCTCATCCAGGTCGGGGTTGTCAGCGAGGCGTATCTCAAGCGCGAGCTGGCTTGCGCGATCGCGCGCGCCCTCCGCAAAGACCAGGAATCGCCAGGGCGCGAGCTTGCCATGATCCGGTACGCGCGCGGCGACAGTCAGAATTGTGGCGAGTTCATCGGCGCTCGGAGCCGGGCCAGCCATCATCGGAGGCGGGACCGATCGGCGGCGCTTGAGGATCTCGATCGTGTCGTTCATGGGCGTTCTTCTTAAGAGAAAGGCTGCTCCTTGACCGAAAACCCGGGAGGTGTAAACCGCCTTCGATCAGCCTCAATGTGTGGTCAAGAGCCGCTTCCGCGACGAAGCATCGGCGTCGCCTTTCAACTCACGCGAGGCGGCTTGGCAGCAACTTGGCGAATTCTGGCAGCCTTGGTTGCGCTGTTGGCGTTGCTCGCGCCCTCCGGCGCCCAAACGTCGTCGAGCGAATCCGGCCAGGCGACGCTCGGTCTTTCTGCGGTCCTTAGCAGCGGCGCGCCGCTCACAGGCGGGTTGCGCTGGCGGGTGTTCGGCGCGCATGCCGATCCGGACGGTTCGCATCCCTTGATTGTCGAATCCGGTCTGGCCCAACCGACTCTGACCATACCGCCCGGCGACTATGTCGTTCATGTCGCCTTCGGCCTCGCCAGCGCGGCCAAACGCTTGAGCCTCGGCGCTGCGGTTCGCTCCGAACGGCTAACGCTCTCGGCGGGGGCGCTTCGGATCGAAGGCACCCTAGCCGACGCGCCGATCGACGCAACAAAGCTGTCTTTGGCCATCTACGTGCCACAGAACCGCAATCCGCTCGGCAAGCTCGTCTACGCCAAAGCCAAGGCTGGCGATATCATCGGACTGCCGGAGGGCTCCTATCATATCGTTTCGACTTATCTCGACACGGTTGGGCTTCACTCGGGAGTCAGCGCTCCGGGTAATTTCGGCAAATCGGCGACGGCCGTCCCGCCGGCGGCGATCCCATCCAATTCGGTGGTCAACGCCGATATCAAGGTCACTTCCGGCAAGCGGATCGACGTTACGATTCGCCATCGCTGTGCGACGCTCACGCTCAAGCTGGTCAATAAGCCCGCGGGCGAGGCCCTTGCCAATACCACCTTCACGGTGCTCACTCCGGGGGGCGACGTCATTCGTGAGCTGGTCGGCGCCTTTCCGTCGCTCGTCCTTGCCGAAGGCGAGTACGTCATCATCGCGCGCCACGAATCCAAGGTTTTCCAATCGACGTTCCAGGTTCAGACAGGGATGGACCGCGACATCGAAGTTGTTGCAGAAGAGAGCCGCAAACAGGGGCCGTGACCGGATGCAGACCTTCTTCGTCCAAATCAAATGCGCGCTCGGGCGAACCTATGAGGTCGCGAGTGGGCTCGCGGAAGCCGAAATCGCCTCTGAGATCTATTCGATCGCGGGGGACTATGACATTCTCGCCAAATTCTACGTGGAATCGGATGTCGATATTGGCCACTACGTGGGCCACCGGGTCCAGGTGATCCCCGGAATCCTCGATACCCGCACCATAATCACGTTCAAGGCCTTTTAGGCTGAAGCGCCGGTCATTCCGATCTAGCGACGCCGTGGCTTTCCGAGGGAATCTCCATTGTCCAACAGCAAGCGGCCAGTTTCCAACATGCGCCTGCGCCTCTCTCTCGCCTTCGTCGTTCTCGCGGGCGCTGCGAACGCTTCGGAAATGGAGACGGGGTTTCTGTTCGACGCCCTGCACGGCAAGACGCCCTACCATGCCTCGTGGGGCAAACTGATGAAGCTCGTGCAGCCGACTCCCGACTGGCTCGTTCAGTTCAACAAGAACTTCGATGGCGTCGCCGGCCAGATGACGAATCTCACCATCGACGGCAAGCCGTACGAGATTTCCTTCGTCTGCAAGCCGACGGATTGCGGGGAGCATAAGTTCGTGGTGCTTTTCGACGCCACCGGCGCGCACGCCTACGGGGCGCTGGGCGGCAAGGACAATGAGCCAGCCTTCTTTGGTTCTCCCACCCAGCTTGAGCAAGAGGCGATGGCGAAGGCGGTGAAGAGCTGAGCCAGAACGTTCAGTTCAGCTCCAGCGTGAACGGCTGTCCTTCGGAACATTCCTGACCACGGCCAATTTCCGCGATGGCTTCGTTCATGCGTCCGCGTCGTCCAAGGGCGTTGTCTGCAAGCGCCACAAGGAGAGCATTCGGCGAGGCGGTAGGTGAGGCCGAACGCAGCGAGCGTGCGACGGCGAACTCGTCGCGCTTAGGCGCAAGCACGCAAGCGGCGATGTAAGCAGCGGCGGTCGAACGGCTGACGCCGGCGAAACAATGAATCAGCATCGGCTCCGTGCGGTCCCAGGCATGGACGAACCTTATCAGCTCATCCAGATGCGAGGCGCCAGGCAGCACGTGGTCCGGCGTCGCCTCGACAATATCGGAGACGGCGAGGTAAAGATGGCGGGCCGGATGGATCGCTATCGGCCGCTCGATTGCAGTGCCCGGGCTCAGCAAGGTGACAAGCGAGCGCGCACCCGTCTTATCGACGGTTTCGGCAATCAGGGCAAGCGAACAGACGTGAAGACGCGGCATGGGGGCTCTCTCTGGCCGCCTTATAGAGCCCCGCCGACCTCAGCGTCGAGTTCACCGAAGCGGGCGAGAAAGTGGGCTTCGACGTCGGCCGGCCGTCTCGGCTCAAGGAAGGCGGCGAAGTCACGCATCGGCAGGTCGGGCTCGCCAAACAGTTTCCGCGCCTCTGCGATCGAGAAGCCCGCAAGTGCAGTCGCCTCGAGATAGGCGGAGACACGGTCGGCCACCTTGATGCGGCGCTCAAGATCCTCCGGGGGTTCGGCGGACAAGCCGAAGCGGATGCGGACCGCGCGCATGAGGCGCGCCTCGACCAGCTTGTAGTCGCCGCCAACCGCCGCCTTGAACGGCGAGATCATGTCGCCGATGACATACTCGGGCGCGTCGTGCAGCAGCGCCGCCAGCCGCGCTTCGCGAGACGAGGCGCCGTCCCGGGCTGCGAACAACGCCTCCACCAGCAGGGAATGTTGCGCGACGGAGAAGATCTCAGGCCCCTTTGTCTGGCCGTTCCAGCGAGCCACGCGCGCGAGACCGTGGGCGATATCGCTAATCTCCACGTCGAGCGGCGAAGGATCGATGAGGTCGAGCCGCCGTCCCGACAGCATCCGCTGCCAAGCGCGGCGTGGCGGGCTCTCGCTCACGGCTCAAGCTTACGCGCCAGCGCGCGGCAGGCCTTGTGACGGCAGCAATCGACGAGATGATCGTTGACCATGCCGGTCGCCTGCATGAAGGCGTAGACGATCGTCGGCCCGACAAAATTGCCGCC
>DATDHT010000478.1:0-6288 GCA_036521435.1 Roseiarcus sp. | reverse complement strand
GATGGCTGGACGTAAGCCGCCTTCCACGGCTTGGGACCAAGCGAGCGGAGCGTCGTCGCCGGGTGAAACGTGCCCGCGCCGACCTCCATGTCGTAGGGTTGCAGCATGACGCAGCCATGGCCAGTCCAGAAGCTCTGCAAGGTCAGGATGAGGCCTTGAAACGATTTGGCCGGGTCGAGGGCTGCGTCTTTCGCGGACGGCATGGATTTGTTGTCGATCCTTGAATTTGGCTGGCGACCCTAGAGTCGCAGGCACCGATGGTCAACGCGGCGAGAGCGATGCGCGCGTGCTCAAATTTGCCAGGCGAAGCGTCTGCCGTTAGATCGGATCGATAATCTAAGGGAGGTTCGCCCATGCGCCCGTCCAAACGCGCCGTCGATGAAATGCGCTCGGTAAGCTTCGAGCGCGGCGTCGCGCGTTATGCGGAAGGTTCATGTCTCGTCCGCTTCGGCGACACGCACGTCCTGTGCGCGGCCTCGCTCGAGGACAAGCCGCCGCCGTGGTTGCGCGGCCAGGGACGCGGATGGGTGACGGCCGAATATGCGATGCTGCCGCGCGCGACGCTGACGCGAAGCAAGCGCGAGTCGTCAGCCGGCAAGGTTTCCGGCCGCAGCCAGGAGATTCAACGCCTCATCGGCCGATCGTTGCGAGCGGTGGTGGATCTGCCGCGCCTGGGCGAAAGACAGATAACGATCGACTGCGACGTGCTGCAGGCGGACGGGGGCACCCGAACCGCATCGATTACTGGCGCATGGGTCGCGTTGCACGATTGCCTGCGCTGGATGACGCAGCGCTCGATTCTGCGCGACACTCCGCTCAAAGATCATGTCGCCGCAATATCCTGCGGCGTCGTCGGAGGCGAAGCGGTGATCGATCTCGACTATGCCGAGGACTCGAACGCCCACACCGACGCAAATTTCGTCATGACCGGCTTGGGAGGCCTGGTCGAAGTTCAGGGGTCGGCTGAGGGCGCGCCATTCACGGAGGAAGAACTCATCCGGATGCTGGCGCTGGCGCGCGATGGCATCCGTCAGCTCGTCACCATGCAAAAGGCAGCGGTCGCGCCAGGCGCCTGAGAGGACGCGACCTCGGCCGCGTCATCTCCTAGGGGTAGCCGTGCGAAAAAACATCCATGGCCTCGAATCCCGCGAGGTCGAGGCGGACGCGATCGGGCAAATAAGCGAAGGCGGCGCGCGCGAGTCCGTCCCGGCCCTCGCGTTTCAGCATGGCGTCAAGCTTCTCGCGCAGGCCATGCAGATGCAACACGTCCGATGCGGCATAGGCGAGCTGCGCCTCGCTCAGGGTGTCGGCCCCCCAATCGGACGATTGCTGCTGCTTGGAAATCTCGACGTTCATCAACTCGCGGGTCAGGTCCTTGAGTCCGTGCCGGTCGGTGTAGGTCCGCGCGATCTTTGAGGCGATCTTGGTGCAATAGATCGGCGTGGCCATGATTCCGAACGCGTGATGCAGCACCGCCATGTCGAAACGGCCGTAGTGGAATAGTTTGACGATCGCCGGATCGGACAAGAGCCGCTCAAGATTGGGGGCGCTCGTCTGCCCGGCGGCGATCTGCACGATGTCCGCCGTTCCATCGCCGCGGGATATCTGCACGACGCAGAGCCGATCGCGGCCGACGGCGAGCCCCAATGTCTCCGTGTCGATAGCCGCCGCCTCGCCGAACGACGCTTCGGCGGGCAAATCATTGCGGTGAAACCGGATCATCGTCGCCGGAATGCCAGACCTCGCGAAGACATGACGCCCGGCCATGGATAGAACCGGCCTAGCGGTCCGTCAAATCGGACAGGCGAGAGAACGCCGACGCCGGCGCGGCCGACCCGCGTTGCGGTCCACGGCGTCCCAGCGGCTCTGTCACCGCCCGCGCGGGCGCCTTAGGGTGAGGGACGCCGCTCGGCTCCATCCCTGAGCGTGAGGCGCGAAACGGCGACGGATCGGTCTGGATCTCCAAGCCTTCCCACCGCCGCGCAGAAGACGTAGCCGACGCCGCGCACGGAGCGAATCAGCGCGGGGCGGTCGGACCCATCGTCAAGCTTCTTCCGCAGGCGCGCGACCAGCGTGTCGATCGAGCGATCGAAATATGTCCACTCGCGCCCGCGCAACACGCCGAGGAGGGCGGCGCGCGACAGGGGTTGGCTGGGGTGGCGCACAAACGTCATCAGCAGGTCGAACTCAGACGACGTCAGGTCGATCCGCTTCCCAGTAGGATTAAGGAGGTCTCGCGTCGTCTCGTCGAGGGTCCACCCGGCGAACATATAGGGTCGCCCGACCGGCTCGACGGATTGTGGACGGCGAGTCTCAAGCTCGCGGCGCCGGACGGCGTTATCAATTGCAACCAGCTCCGGCCCAACCTCTTCAAGAATATGGATCTGCATCGCGCCCGCCCTCGATTACCCCTGCCCTGCGAATCGTCACAGTCAAATTGATTCGGAACAGGACGTGTACCGTTGTCAATGAGTTACGATACGTCAGGCAGATCTTTATTTGTTTTGGAGCAGACAACGGTGTCCGGGAGTCGCACGACGCCCTAAGTTACGATTTATGCTTGCGTTCATTGTTTCAACATTGAAAGCGGTGTTTTGCTGACATGCCGATACGTCAATCGGCATGAGGGTAAACACAGTCAAAGCTTAGCCATCTCAATCGCACCTTGGTCTCTCTGTGGCCGACGGCGTCCGCGGAAACACGCAATTGGTTGCATGTGCGCCGATTTTGGCCGAAACATAAACATTGTACACTTGGAATAAGAGTCCTATCCGGGCGGCTTCTCATGCGCGGCATTCCCATCGACATTTTGCGAGCCTTTGTCGCCGTGGTCGAAGCGAGGGGTTTCACCCGCGCGGCGGAGGAGCTGGGACGAACGCAGCCGACGATCAGTCTTCAGGTGAAACGGCTCGAGGAGCTCGTCGAAGCGCCTTTGTTCAAGAAAGGCGGGCGCTTCGAATTGTCACCCATTGGGGAAGTCTGCTTCGATTATGGAAAACGCCTACTGCGGCTGCACGACGACATGCTGGACGAGCTTGGCCGCAACAATCCGAACGACGCGATGCGGATTGGCATGCCAGGCGAATTTGCCCCGATTCTGGCGCCGCGGCTCAATGAGCTGCGCGCGAACGCCGATGTCGCTACGGCATTTGAGGTGATCGTCGATAGCTCGCAGGCGCTTTCGGCCGCTTTTCGTCGGAACACGCTTGACGTCGCTTTCATCATTGGGACTGGCGAAAGCGAGCCTAGCAGGATTGAACAATGGCGGGGTCAACTGCGCTGGTTCGGCCGGACGTCTGAGGATGAACAAGACGGTCAGCCGCTGCCGCTCGTTCTCCCGCCTCAAGGATGGCTGTTTCACGAGGCGGCGATTGGCGCGTTGCGCGCTCAAGAAAGGAGATTTGAGGTCGTCTGCACGAGTTCAAATTTTGCGGTGCTCGCAGCCGCCGCCGCGGCGGGGCTTGGCGTCACGCCGATGATCGACGGGCTCGCGCCGGAGGGCCTCGAGCTGAGCTCCGACAAGCAGCTTCCGCCACTACCCGAGGTTACGCTGTTGCTCTTGGCGCATTCGCACGCCCTGGCGCTTGCCAGCCGTCGCTGGGTCGAAAACGTTGTCGAAGCGCTTCAATCAGACTGACGCATAAGCGCACCTTCTCTCGTTATAGTTGCAATTTGTTACATTTCGTCACGCATTTCCCAACCCAACGATGGCACAATTCGGCCATTCCGAGAATCTCGGGTCAGGGATTGCCGATCATGCGAAGACTGCGCGGCCAGCCGAGGACGGACGGGTACGACTGTCTTCGCGCGCGCGCGGCCGAGGAGGAGAGCGAACTGGCGCTCCTTGCGCAGTTCATGCGGCACGATTCGGTTGCGTCGCTGGCCAAAGCAATCGCCGAACGTCAGGGCGTCCGGACCGGATATCTAATCGCCGCGGCGGGCCTCGACCCGAGCCGCGCCGACAGCTGACGTTCCCGTTGGCCGGAGGAACGCGATCCTTCTTAACCGAGGCGCAGGACTTCGCCGCTAGGATGGAGAGGTAAGGCTGCCGAAACTCCCCGTTTCCAGCCGGCGAATCGCTCATGACAAGCACGACAACCGCCTTTCTCGCCGTATCGCAGAATCTAACTCGCTATCAGGCGATGACGGCGGCCGAACCGGCCGTAAAGACTGCGACTGCCTATTACGAGGCCAATATCGGCCCCGTTAAATCGGTCAGCGATCTCGTCGGCAACTATCGGCTGCTGTCCTATGCGCTCAACGCCTATGGCCTCGGCGACCAGATCAACTCGACAGGGCTCATCACCAAGGTGCTGGAAGGCGGAGTGTCCAACCCGAAGAGCCTCGCGAACACTCTGCCGAACTCGAATTGGAAGGCGTTCGCGGCGGCGTTCAATTTCGTCGACAGTGGGGCGGCTCCGCCGTCCTCGACCAGCGCGGTTGCAACGACAACCGGTGATTATGTGGAGCAGCAGCTGGAGAGTGATCAGGGCGATCAAGACGTGGGCGTCCAGCTTGCGCTGTATTTCCAGCGCGTCGCGCCGACGGTCACCAACGAATATGGAATCCTGGCCGATCCAAATCTTCTGCAGGTTGCGGCAACAATCATGGGGCTCCCGCCGACCGCCGCGGCAGATGTGCAGCCACAGATGCTCTCCGAGCTCATGCCCGTCTCCGACCTGCAGGACCCGGCCAAGCTCACCCAGCTGACCGAGCGTTTCACGGCGATGTACGACTATACCTATGGGCCCAGCTCCGGCGCGACCGCGGGCCTCTCAGTCGATTCGGGCAATTCGAGTTCGGGACAATCGGGCGCGGCCACCGTCCTCGCCAACATCATCAGTTCAAACGGCTCGGTGCTGGGCAGCGCGCTCAACGACTTCACTGGTGCGTCGCAGCCAATATTCTCGACCGCCCTGATGTCGAGCATGTCGAGGCTCACTCTCGGCGGGTGAGCCCGTCACGGGCCTGCCTTAGAAAGGTCCACGCAAGCGCCGCGATCTAAGCGGAAGGCATGCTTTCGCGCCGCCCGATGCCTAACGGTCTCAAGACATTTCGCGTCGTGGCGAACGAAGCCCGGCGTGGGCCCGATGCGCTTTACGCCGCCGCCGTTACGCGATGGCGCGAACAGCGGCGCGACGAGGCGATCCAGCTCATGGACGAGGCCCTCCGTGTCAAGCCCGATTTCGCCGACGCTCTGTGCATGGGCGGGTACATGCTCAGCGAATGTGGCCAGCCTCAATCGGCGATGCGTTTCTATCGCCGCGCGCTCGAGCTCGACGCCTCGCTTGTGGTCGCGCATGTCAATCTCGGCAAGCTCCTGTTCGGCGCCGGCCGATTCACGGAAGCGCTCGCTTCTTTTGGGGCGGCAACGGACCTCGCGCCTCATGATCCGGACGCGTGGTGCAGCCGCGCGGGAACGCTGCGGGAGCTTGGGCGCCTGGAGGAATCGGCGGAAGCAGCCGAGCGCGCGCTTGAGCTGCGCCATGATTTTCCCGAAGCCGCGATCAATCTCGGCAACGCGCTTCTCAAGCTCGATCGAAGCGAGGAGGCGCTTGAAGCCTATGTCCGGGCGAGCGAGCCAGGACCTTGCCTCGCCAAGGCGCTGCTGGGTCAGGGTCTGACCTTGCGGAGCCTTGGCCGCTTCTCGGAAGCTGTGACGGCGTTTGATAGGGCCGTCGCCCTCGGCAGCCGCGAGGCCGTCGCGGGCAAGGGTTGTCTCATGCTGACGCTCGGAGACTTCGAAAATGGACTCGAGGGCTACGAGGCGCGCTGGCTTGCGGGAAAGTCACTCGGTGATGCGCTCGGAACGCGGTTCGAGACCTGGGAGGGTCCTGGACGGCGAGGCGCACGCGTGCTGGTGCTCAACGATCACGGCCTTGGCGATACAATCCAGTTCTTTCGCTATCTGCCTTTGATGGTCGCGGCCGGCGTTGAAACAACGTTCGTGTGTCCGCCGCGGCTGCGTCGGCTCCTGTCGTCGAAGCCCAAGGTGCGATTCGCCGATTCCCCGCCCGACGGAGAGCCATTCGACGCGCAGATCGCGATCAGCAGCCTGCCGCTTGCATTTTGCACGCGCCTCGAGACGATTCCGGCTACGATTCCCTATCTCTCGGCCGAGCCGGCGTTGCGCGAAATCTGGCTTAAGCGCATTGGCGCGGAAGGCTTCAAGGTCGGCATCGTCTGGCAAGGCAACCCGAACCCGGAAGCCGATCGGGGCCGCTCCATGCCGCTCACGGCGCTGGCGCCATTTGCCACGGTCGCGGGTGTGAGACTCATCTCGCTGCA
>DATDHT010000477.1:0-11244 GCA_036521435.1 Roseiarcus sp. | reverse complement strand
AATAGATTGCGGAAAACCAGAACTTGCGTTAAGCTTTCGCTATGAACAATCTTGTCCCCCGTATGCAAGCCCACCGGCTCCGTTCCAGGGCTTCAAACCCCAGGAGGCGTCGCGAAAAACTTTTGCGCGTTTATCCCGTGTAACTCATTGATAAGTCTCGATTCGGACGAGAGAATCCAAGGAAATCCAAGGAAATCCAAGGAAATCCAACCCTCGAAAGCGGGGGTCTTTGCAGCAATACGGTCCGGGACCAAGAAAACCCAAATCGACGAAAACAAGCCTCCGGCGAAGTACGGGCGCACGACCCGAACCGGCTCCCTTCAAAACGTGAAGCGGCTCTAATAGTCGGCCCGAGCGGTCTTCGCGGACTTCCCGTGATCGAAGGCGCCGGTCGTCGGCTTCTTCGCGGGCAACGGGCCGCAGGTCCGGTCGATTTGGGTTTTCTTGGCGCGAGGCCGTTTCGCTGCGAACGCCCCGCACGGAGGTGTTGGATTCTCTTGGATTTCCTTGGATTCTCTCGTCCGAATCGAGACTTATCAATGGGTTACACGGGATTTTCGCGAGAGGAATTTTGCTCGCGCCTCCTCTCCTGGCGTTGAGAGCGCCGTGAGGGGAGCCTGGCGTCGGGGCCATGCGGAAGCGCGGAATTGTTCATGGGGCTAGCTTAACCAGATTTCTGATTTTCTGCAAGAGAATGTCGTCCCAGAGAATGTCGTCCCAACCGCTCCCCGCCGCCCCCTATCCCGCAGCAACGCGCTCGCGCCGCACGGCGCGAGGCTGCGGACGGAAGCTCGTTCTATCGCCTCACTTCTTGCCGCATTCCCGGTCCAGCTTGTGCGCCGCGGCGTCGCCCTTGACCCCGATGTTGCTCATGGTCTCCGAGCCGAGCTTGACCGCGCCGCCCGTCAGGACCCAAGTCCCATCGCTTGTCTTGCTCCATGCGCTACACGGGATGAGGTCAATGTCGCCCGGCCAGTTCTGCACCGTCCACACTTGCTCGTCGGCGCGAACGGAAGCAGTCGCCCCGATGAGTGCGACAGCCGTAAGGATCCCTAGTCTTGACATGTACAATTGGCCTCCCGTGTCGGATCAAGACGAGTTCTAGCGCCGCCCCACGCTATCGGGAAGCGGGGTCCGCCGGCTGCGCGATCCCAAACGCGTGAATTGTGGACCCCGGGCGCGCGGTTCCAAGAGCCGCGCTTCCGCCTTGCCGCCCCGTTGGGGCGCCGCTATAAGCCGCAGCGTTTTCCCGTGAACAACCCGACAGAGATCAAGACGCCATGGCCGTCCAACGCACCTTCTCGATCCTCAAGCCCGACGTCACCCGCCGCAACCTGACGGGCGCCGTCAATCAGCGGATCGAGGCGGCGGGGCTTCGCATCGTGGCGCAGAAGCGCGTGCATATGACGCGCGCACAGGCGGAGACGTTCTATGGCGTGCATCGCGAGCGCCCGTTCTTCGGCGAGCTGGTCGAGATGATGACCGCGGCGCCCGTCGTCGTGCAGGTGCTCGAAGGCGAGAATGCGATCCAGCGCTATCGCGATGTGATGGGCGCGACCAATCCTGAGAAAGCCTCGGCCGGGACGATCCGCAAGGACTTCGCGCTGTCGATGGGCGAGAATTCCGCCCACGGCTCCGACGCGCCGGAGACGGCGGCGCAAGAGATCGCGCAATTCTTCTCCGGCAACGAAATCGTGGGATAATGTAAAAGCCGGAAGCGCTCGTCGTACGTCTTGCACGCAAGAGTGAGGACCGATTTCCGTCCGCTTGCGCCAACTCGAGTTGACTGTACGCGTCGATCTGATCCACCTTAAACGGCGAGCTGCTCTCGTTACGTGCGCAAGACGGGTAGAGAGCAGCCCTTCGCTTTGAGGAGACGCGCCATGTCGTCAGATGCTGAAATCGGTTGGATTGCGGCCATTATCATCGGCGGACTTGCCGGCTGGCTCGCCGAGATGTTCATGAAGAGCGACACGGGCGTGCTGATGAATATCATTCTCGGCATCGTCGGCGCGGCGATCGCCAGCGCCATTCTCAGTGTTTTTAACATCTCTGTCGGGGGCGGATGGATCGCCTATCTGATCCTCGGGTTCATCGGCGCCTGTATATTGATCTGGATCGTTCGCATGTTCCGGGGCCGCACAGCCTGAGGGCTACGCAGTCCTGACCCAGCAGCCGAAGGCGCCCTACTTTACACTCGAGAACGACGTCGGCTGCAGGATCGAACTCGAGAGGGTGGCGACGATAGGCCCGTCCTTCTCGCTCGCGTCCCGCGCGGCGATCCACTCAGGATCGGTCTGAAAGGCGACCCATTTCTTCTCGCGCTCGGCAAGGGATTCCCAGGCCAGGAGGTAAGTGAGGTCCTGATTCGATTCGCCGATCATTGTCGTCCAGAAACCAGCCTGTCGGATGCCATGCTTCTCCCATATCCGCAGAGTGTTGGTTTCAAACCGCTTCAGTAACGCCGGCAGCCGATTAGGCAGGCAGCGATAAATGCGAAGCTCGTAGATCATTCGAAGACCCCCCTTTGGGCGTTGGCTCATGCAGCCGCGCACGGAGCGACGGCGCCAAGCGGCCGCGCGCGCACCATCGCATGTTGCGCGGCCCGTCGACAATCCAGGGAAAGCGGCCCCACTTCACAAGCGAGTTACAAAGGCGGCTTGCGCAGACGCGCGTGAGGGGCGCGGCGCGTCCTCTTCGCGGGCTTCGGCGCAGGGGACAACAGCGGGCCCAGCGTGCGCCCAAGGCCGTTGTATTCGAGCCGCCAACGATCGTATTCCGCGTCGCGCATGCCGACCGAGCGAAGGGCTTCCGCGAGTGGAAGGCCGTCCGTCGTCAGCGTCTCGATCATCTGAAGCCTCTGGACGATCTCCCTCGGGCTGAACTTCGACCGCATCATCATCATCGCCACCCCCCAACGGCGCTCCACATCGAAAGCGAGCGACCGCCCGCCGCGGTCAAGGGCCGAACAATGCGCTGTGTCGGGTATCCGGAAATTGGCCGGCGGATTAATCTTAAGACATCGAAATTCGAGAACCGCACGATCCTGCGAGCAGTGCGAATTCGGAGGCCTCGCCTCGATGAACAAAATTTAACTTCTCAGCCAGCGCGACGTGAGGCGAAGGGTGCTTACCTTCACACAAGGCGTAACCACGCCACGGAGTTTACGCGTTCTGACGTTGTTGCGCTTCACCTCACAAATGGAGAAGCCCTATGCGAATCTTGGTAGGGGCCGTCTTGGCGACGGCATTGTTGGGCTCGGCGTCCATCGCTTACGCCGCCGACGCCACCGGAAAGATCAAGAGCCTGGACATGACCAAGGATATTGTCACCCTGGACAATGGCTCGAATTACATGGCGCCAAAAAGCGTGAAGCTTTCCGCCTTCAAGGTCGGCGAGAAGGTGACAGTGAGTTACGCCAAGACCGGAGACAAGATGGATATCATGTCCATGAAGCCCGCGACTTGACGAGCGCCGTCGCTATTGGCGCACTTTGAGTGCGAGCCGCCGGTCATCGCCGGCGGCTTTTGCCGAGCGGCCCCCAAGTCGCACCCTGTTGGAGTTTCGTCGTCTTTGCGCACGCATCGCTTGCACGGGCCCTGAGAGACGAGCGTCAGATTTCCGACCCAGTTACCGCGCCGTTTCCTCCGACAAGGCCGACCCCGACGAAACGCAATGAATGATCGCGTCTCCGTCCATCAGCAGCCGATCCGCTCGGCGCCGGAGCATCGAACGAGGGCGGCGCTGGACCTCATCTGCCGAATTCCTGTTCCCGCGCCGCGCAACATTGCCGATGTGTGCGCAGGGCAAGGGTCGATGCGGGCCCTGCTGGCTCGTCGGTTTCCGGACGCCGAGATTGAGACGTTCGACCTCTCGCAATCGACCGGTCCTCTTGCCGAAGCTGGCCTCGATCGGATTGATCGAGGCGCGGCCGGCCGGCGTCTGAGCGCAGGACACAAGTTCGATCTGATCTGTTCGAACGGCCTGCTGGAAATCGCGCCCTCGCTGCCGAGTTTGTTGCCCATGCTGGTCGGCATGGTCGCGGACGACGGGTGCCTCGCAATCGAATTTCCTAACGATTTGTATGAGCCCAGCCGCGCGGTCATGCGAATGATCGCCGCCGATGGGCCCTGGGCGAAGACGCTTCTCCCGATCGCAAAGACGCGGCCATTCAATGAAACAATGGAAGATCTGTACGCGCTGCTCAGTCCGCTTTGCGCCGTCGACATCTGGGAAGCGACCTACCTCCACGTGATGGAGAGCATCGCAGCAATTGTCGAGTGGATGGAGGCTACAAGGCTGGCGCCCTTCCTAGCGGCGCTCGATGAAGCGGATCGTCGCGGATTGCTCAACCTTTATGCCGAGGAATTGCGTGAGGCCTATCCAGCTCTGCCCAACGGCGGAGTTTTGTTGCGGTCGCGACGATTGTTCGTCTTGGCGCAGCCATAACGCAGCCGCGAGGCGGCGCCATCAACGCGCCTTCGCCTTCATCGTGCGTGTCCAAAGCGCCTCTTCCATCCGCTCGGCGATCTCACGCAGATAGGGATTGCGCGCCTCGCGGCCGGCGCGCCCGGAATCGAGGTCGGCCTGGAAGCCGTCGCGCTGCGGCCAATGCTCGCTGAGAAGTTCGAAGCCGGCGTCCTCGATCGCCTCCACCGCCTTCGAGAACTGCGTCTCCGAGCGGCCGACCTTCGACAGGACGAGCACGAGGCGTCCCTCCGCGCCGCGCCGCGCGAGCTTGCGGGCGAGCGCAAGCGTGGGCCTCAGATCATCGCCCGATACGCCGGTCGGCAGAAAGACAACATCGCTATCCTCGGCGATTTCGGTCGATAGATCGTCGGCGAGGCCG
This sequence comes from Roseiarcus sp., assembly GCA_036521435.1. Classification (GTDB taxonomy): domain Bacteria; phylum Pseudomonadota; class Alphaproteobacteria; order Rhizobiales; family Beijerinckiaceae; genus Roseiarcus. The sequence goes on along the minus strand of DATDHT010000477.1, from coordinate 6,395 downwards.
CGGGTATCGGCGACGATGAAATCGGCGACGCCATCCTCGCGGCGCAATTTCTTCAGGCTCTTGAACGCACGCGTGTCCACCTCCGGCTCGAGCCTGGCGCGCATTCTGAGGGCGCCCCATTCGACACAGGTCAATTGATCGAGATCGAAGTCAGCGAGCAGGGTCTTGCGGCCGCGATGGATCGCGCCCACCGCCAACAGGCGAGCGAGCGCGCTTTTGCCGACACCTCCTTTTTGGCTGACGAATGCGGCGGTGGTCGGTGCTTTTGCTTTTGTCATCAGCGGCCGTTTTGAACGCTTCCGCCTTCGATGTGAAGGCATCTCGCTTGAGTCGCCAATGCTATTCGTTGGCGCTGCGATGACAAGGGAGAGACGAGCGCGCAGCGACACGCAGACAGCCAACCCATCGCCTGTCATGCCCGTGCGCGCAAGCATTCAGTAAGCGTCTGATTATCCTCCAGATTCTGCTGGCGCGCGGAATGACAACGCAACCATAGGCCGTTGGCTAAGCCTGCCTAGGGCAGAATCTCTTGCGCCTACCTGGATCGATCGAAGTCTTCCATTTCATAAAACTCCCGGATTTCCATGACCGACGGGCCGGGCATGGGATTGGGGCAGCGTTTGACCCACTCGATCGCCTCGTTGAGATCGTGAACCTTCCAGATCCAATAGCCGGCGACGAGGTCGCGGACGTTGGGAAACGGACCTTTGGTTACCGAACGGTTTTGGCCGGAGAAAGCGACGCGCGCGCCCTTGGCGCTCGGTTTCAGGCCGTCACCCTCGACGAGAATCCCTGCGTCCTTCAGCTGCTGGTTGAAAGCTCCCATTTGCTCGAACAGCTCGGGCGTCGGTAGCTTGCCATCCTCGCTATCGTTGGTCGCCTTGACGATCACCATCACGCGCATCGTTCCCTCCGATCAATTTGCCGATCGCTAAACGTATTCGAGCTTCGGATACCAGTCCGCGCCGCGGCCTTCCGGCGTGCAATCGAGCATCGTCCACAAAGGGGCCGGGTCGGGCGCGCCGCGCGGATCCTGTCCCGGGTCCACCGTCGCGTGCGTCATCTCGCCGCCCCAGAAGTGGCGGATCGTTCCGTCACGGCGGGTGAACACATTGAAGGACGGCATTTCCGAACCATTCGGCAGGAGGCCGAAATAATCGCGGGAATAGGCGCCGTCGAGGTCGCTGTAGAGCTTGAGGTCGCGCCAGCCGCGATCATGTTTCCATCCCAGCAGACGTTCTATGGGAGAGCGCGCGACGACTGCGAGCGCGATGCGCTGCCCGATGTCTGCCGCATTGCCCGCCCAGGCGCCGAGCGTGTTGGTGCACATGGGACACGGACGTTCGCGCTCTGGGCCGAACATATAGCTGTAGATGGCGAGGGTTTGTTTGTCCTCGAACAATCCCTCAAAATCCACCGCTCCTTTCTCGCCTTCAAAGCGATAGCCGACAAGGACCGGTCCACCGGGCGGCAGCGCACGCCGCTGAGCCGCGACGTGTTCGATGTGGCGGCGAAGTTCGATCTCTTCCGCCAGCAGCGCGGTGCGCGCGGCGCGATATTCGGAGCTCTCGTTTGGAAAGTGCACCGGGTCGAGCCGGGCGAGTTCGGCGGCAGACTTAAGGAGTGGAGTTTGAGCGGTCATTGTTTGATCTCCTGACCAGGGAAAGACTCGCATTGGCGAGCACCGCCTATGCGAGCCGCCAAAAGTGTTCGAGCGCCCACGCCGCCCCCTTCGGCGGAGTGGGCGAAGGCCCTATCTCTTGGGGGCAACGAGCGCGAACATCGCGCCCTGCGGATCGATGCCGTTGATGATCCAGCTTCCACCCGGAACCTGCATCGGTCCGTGGACGACCTGACCGCCCGCGGACTTCACCCGTGCCTCAGCGGCGTCGATCGCGTCGACGGTGATGTAGTAGAGCCATTGCGAAGCGGGCTCCTGGTCCATCTTCTTCATCATGCCGCCGGACTGCTGGCCCTTGGTGCTGAAGATCTGGTAGGTCCCCATGGCGCCCATATTCATCGCCTCGCCCTTGGTCCAGCCGAACAGGCCCGAGTAGAAGGCGAAGGATTTCTCCGGATCGCCGCCGTGCAGCTCATGCCAGCCGATATGGCCCGGCTTCGTCGGATCCTGCGTAGGCGCCTCGCCATCTGCGCCCTTGAACAGCATAAATCCCGCGCCGCTCGGATCGCCGGCGACGGCGAAAGTCCCGACGTTAGGAATCTGAGTCGGCGGCCGATGGATCGCGCCGCCCGCGGCTTTCACCTTGTCGGCGTAAGCCTTGACGTCGTCGACCGCGATATAGCCCATCCACGCCGGGCGCACGCCCATCTTGGCGGCGTCCTCGGGGATCGGCATCAAGCCGCCGACCATGTTGTCGCCAGCCTTGAGCAATGTGTATTTCTGCGCGTTCATCGTGTTGGGCGCGAGGCTCCAACCGGCGACTTTGGAATAGAATTTTTCCGAGCCGGGAAGATCGTTCGACATCTGATCGTACCACACGAATTTGCCGAGCACGTCCGATTGGGTCGCGTTGGCCATGGGTTTCCTCCTTCAAAGTGGCGCGGACGCCTGTTGCAATTCACTGTCGTGTTCTTCGTGACGCGCCGCCACGCGAGACGGTTCTTCAGGAGGACGCTATTGTCGGCCCCGAATGTGTCGGCCGATTGATGGCGTCGGGCCTTCCATCAAGCGCGGTCGGCGGCACGCGCGCAGGTCATCATCCTCCTCGTACCCCTGAGCACCTGTTACGGTTGATGCCCTACTTCGAGGAAGCGGCCTGTTCCATTTGCGCAATGTCGAGCTTCTTCATGCTCATGACCGCCCTCATGACGCGATCGATGCGCTCGGCGTCGCCACCCAGGAGCTCCGGCAGGCCACGGGGAACAATTTGCCAGGAGACGCCGAATTTGTCGGTGAGCCAGCCGCACTCAACATGCTCGCCACCCTGCGCAAGCTTTTCCCACAGCGCGTCGATTTCAGCCTGGTCGTCGCAATTGACCATCAACGAGATTGCGGGGGTGAACTTGTAGTGCGGGCCGCCGTTGAGCGCCAGGAAGCGCTGGCCATCGATCTCGAAGAAAATCGTCATCACCTCGCCCTTCCGGCCGGGCGCGAACTCACCGTAGTGCGCCGTCGATATGATCCGGCCGTTCGGAAAGATCGACAGATAGTGGGCGACCGCCTCTTCGGCGTTGGAATCGAACCAGAGACAGGGCGTGATTTTCTGCTCGGTCATCGTCGTCTCCTCGTTGCGCCAATGGCATTAAGGCGGCGGGTTAGGCCAACGCTCTACGGCGCCGGGTGTTCCGCCGCAGCGATCACGCAAGCTTCCGTGCTGGCGAGGTGGCGGAGGAACTTGCCTCCGTCGATCTGGCGTCTTGCTTGCTCATCAATGATCATGAGTCGAACATACCAACCGGTCGGTATCATTGTCAAGCGGCGAAAAGTCTCCCCGTCGAAACGGGGCGGGCCTACCGCGCTGAAACACTGAAGCCATCGGATTCTAGAGCAGGTTGGGTTTGGGTTGAGGCAGCAAATTGTAGCCGCGCTTGGCTCAAGCTGCTCTAACCGCTTTCGGGTCCGCAGATCGTCACGACCGCATCATCGATGATCGGCAGGATTTCGGCGCGCGGAATCCGCGCCCGCGCCCGGATCGACAGCGTGTGGATGGTCGCCGACGCCATGTGCGCGAGCCGCCGCGGATCGGCGTCCTTAGGCAATTCGCCTGCCTCACGTGCGTTGGCGAACATGCGCCCGAAGGCGCGATCGGTTCCGTGAATCGCCTCGCCGACGAGGCCGTGAAGATCGGGATCGGCGATCGCCTCGGAGGCGGCGCTGAGCACTGTGAAGCACCCGCGGGGACCCTCCGGGCCGCTGAGGTAAAGATCAAGCGCGGCGGTCAGAATGCGCTTCAGCTTCGTCCGCAGGGGCTCGCGGGCCGTAAACAGGGGCGCGAACGACTCGTTCATGCGCTTTCTGTATTGCCCGTAAGCTTGCAGATAGAGCGCGCGCTTGTCGCCGAAGGCGCCGTACAGGCTCGGCCGGTTCAAGCCCGTCGCCGCGCTGATGTCGTCGAGCGAGGTCGCTGCAAACCCGTCGCTCCAGAAGACGTCCATCGCCTGCGCGAGCGCTGTCTCGGGCTCGAAGGCGCGCGGGCGGCCCCGCCCCCGCGAGGCGGCCTTTGGAGCGTTACCCGGAGTTTTTTGTACCATGTTGAACAAAACTCTTGACCGCCAACATTATATGCGAAAGAGTACAAAAATTGCAAAGGAGGATCCTCATGGAGCTCTATTTCGCCCCGCTCGCCTGCTCGATGTCCACTCGCATTGCGCTGGCTGAAGCCGGCGCCGCCATCGATCTGGTCGAGGTCGACACTCACGCCAAGCGTGTGCTCGCGACCGGCGAGGACTATCGCGCCATCAATCCGCTCGGCTACGTGCCGGCGCTGAGACTCGACGACGGAACCGTGCTGACCGAGAACGCCGCCATCCTGCAATATATCGCCGAGCAATATCCGGAGGCGCGGCTCGCGCCGCCAAGTTCCGACCGCGTCGGGCGAGCAAAGCTTCGGCAATGGCTGAGCTTCATCGGCGCCGAATTGCACAAGGGGCTCATGATTCCGCTGCTCGGCGACAAGACGCCGCCCGAAGTGAAGGCCTGGACGCTAAGCAAATACGCGCCGCGCCTCGCCTATCTCGACGCCCAGTTGAAGGATCGGGAATTCCTGCTCGACCGCTTCAGCGTCGCCGACGGCTATCTGACAACGGTCCTGAACTGGACGCGAGCGACGCCGGAGATTGATCTCTCCGCCTATCCCAACGTGAAAGCCTATCTCGAGCGCATGCGGGCAAGGCCCAGCGTCGCCGCGGCTTTGGCGACGGAGATTCCGCTGTTCCACGCGGAAGTGGCGCGGCGCAAGGCGGCTTGAGGCGGCGCGCCCAAAGTGCGCGACAGAGGCCGCTACCCCCAGTCCTCACACTGGAGGCCAGGCACGCGGTCGAACTCGCCACGATTGCCGGTGATGACAATCAGCGCGCGGCTGCGTGCGTGGCCGGCAATCAGAACGTCGTACCCTCCGATGGCGCGACCCTGGCGCTCGAGGGTCGCCCGGATATCAGCGGCATGATGCGCCGCCGCAGCGTCAAAAGGCAGCACCTCGAGCCGAGCGGCGAAGTTCTCGACCTCCCGGCGGTTGGCGTCCTGACGCGCTGATTTTGCCGCGCCGTGCAAGAGTTCGGTCAACACGATCGTCGAAATCGCCAATGATTCCGCTTCAAGATTGAATTTCTCGCGAAGCGAGGCCGTTCGATCGCGCAAGACACGAATGCAGAGGTTCGTGTCGAGCAGGAACCTCAGCATCAGAGCGGTTCGCGATCCTGAACGGCCGGTTGGTCGCGTGCGGGAAGGTCGATGCCGGCGCCGTCAAAAAAATCGTCCCAGACAGCATTCGACGGCACGATCACCCGCCGCTTGCCTTCGCGCACGATGCTGACCTCTTTGACGCTGTCCGGGAACGCCAGGCTCTTAGGCAAGCGTACGGCTTGCGAGCGGTTGGATCGAAAAAGTTTGGTGCGAGTCATGACAACGCCTCCGGCCCACACGATCTGGCGCTCGTGCGGGATATGTCAATGGGATATTACACGCGCAGCCCAGATTGACCGCGAGATCGCCGAACTTCCGACGCAACCACCATGAGATGTGGGAGTGCGCCGCTGGACGCAGGCCGCCCAGCGATATATTCTTGGGAATATAGCGATCCCAATCAACTCTACTCCACCATCTCTATCAGGGAGGACGTCATGAACATCGCCATCACCAAACCGAAACTCGGCAAGGATTCGAAGGCGTTTCTGGCCAAGAAGCATCACATGCTGATCGACGGCAAATGGGTCGAGGCCAGGAGCGGCAAGACCTTCGAGGTCGAGGATCCGGCGACGCAGGAAATCATCGCCCACGTCCCCGCCGGCGACAAAGCCGATATCGACCTTGGGGTGAAGGCTGCGCGAAAAGCTTTTGAAACCGGCCCCTGGTCGCGCATCTCGCCCGCCGAGCGCTCGAGGCTTGTGTGGAACCTCGGCGACCTGCTCGAAAAGCACGCTGACGAGTTCGCCGAGATCGAAGCGCTCGACAATGGCAAGCCGGTCACCAACGCGCGCCGCGACGACGTCGGCGACTCGATCAGCATGTTCCGCTATATGGCCGGCTGGTCGACGCGCCTGACGGGCGAGACCATTCCGGTGTCGAGCCCCGGCGCCTGGCACGCCTATACGCTGCGCCAGCCGGTCGGCGTGGTCGGGCAGATCATCCCGTGGAACTTTCCGCTCATGATGGCGGCCTGGAAGCTCGCGCCTGCGCTCGCCGCGGGCTGCACGATTATTCTCAAGCCTGCAGAGCA
>DATDHT010000476.1:0-3222 GCA_036521435.1 Roseiarcus sp. | reverse complement strand
TCGGACGGTAACCGCGGAATTTTCTAATCCGCGCCCAGATTGCGCGTCGCCGCAAGCGCGATCGCCGCCGCCTCGAATTCGCGCCGGCGACCTTCACGACGCGCCACGGCCTCCGCATCCGCGCCCCAGCGCTCGGCCTGGAAGTCCTCGTCGACAAGCGCCGCCTCCCACGCGGCTTCGGGCGGAAGGAAGCCACGTCCGACAGCGAGCGCGAGCAGCGCCGAACCGGTCAGCGTCGTCATCACGCTGAGCGCCGCGACTGCGACCGGATCGTCATAAGCGCCGAGCTCTGCGCCAACCGCCGCCATAGCCTCGGGCGGCTGCGCGACATGCATCACGCCATTCGTCAGATTGAAGCGAGCGCCCAGCGACTCCGCGGCCCAGCGCAAAACGGGATCGTGGCCACGCGCCTGGCGCGCAACCAGCGTGTCCGGCTCTTCGGCGCGGTAGCAAAGGAGGTCGGAGCCGGCGTAGCTTAGAATGTCGGCCCGCGTTTCGGCCATCGTATGCGCGACGCCGTCGATCGCCGAGTTGAGGAGCCGAGTCAGCGGCATGTCGGCGGGATCGATTGTGTCGCGCTGCCGCTCCCATTCCTCCGCAACTTTGAGCATGAGCAGCCGGCTCGTCGCCGACAGAGGGTTGCGGCCCGGCGTCCGCGCTCCGCGGCCGTCGAGCAGGAGCGCGTGCCGGCCATTCGCTTCGCGCACTTCGACGGCTTTGTAGAAGCGACCGACCGACGGGGGCCGCATGTTCGCCTGCGCGGCGCGCATGGGGTCGCGCGGCGCGTCGTTGACATCACGCATCCGGCGCGTCCTCGATCGGGTCGCGTTCGGTCTCGTCGAAGCCGAACATGGCGAAGCTTTTTTTGATGTGCTCCGGAAGCGGCGCCGTCACATCGATGACACCCTTACGCGGATGGGGCAGGACCAGGCGGCGCGCAAGGAGATGCAGCTTGGGTTCGAGGCCAGGCGGAACGGCGCGCAGAGGATCGCTGCGGGCGGGATCATTCGGGGGCCTTCGATTGTATTTCGGATCGCCGACAATCGGATGGCCGATCGCTTCGCAATGGGCGCGCAGCTGGTGGGTGCGTCCGGTGACCGGGCGCATCGACAGCCACGCCAGGCGCGGCGCGACCTTATCGACAACCGCGTAGAGGGTCAGCGAATGCTGCGCGTCGGGATCGCCGTGCGTGGCGACCCGCATCCGCTCGAGGTCCGCCCTGCCCTGCCCGCGCGTCTCTCCCATGCCCTCGCCCTTGGCGAGAAACATCGAGATGCGCCCCTGCGCCGGCTTCGGCACGCCTTCGACCAGCGCCCAATAGATCTTCTTCGCCCGGCGCGAGCGGAAGATCTCGCCAAGTTCCGCCGCCATTTTGCGCGACTTGGCGATCAGCAGAACGCCCGACGTGTCGCGGTCCAGCCGATGAACGAGAACAGGTCGATTGCCCTCCTTGTCGGCGAGCGCCTGAAGCATGCCGTCGATATGGCGCGTGGTCCCCGAGCCGCCCTGGACCGCGAGGCCGAAGGGCTTGTTCAGCACCATGACGTCGCGATCCTGGAACAGAATCATCGCGCGGATCGCTTCGGCATCGCCGGGATTGACGCGCCTGACGGCTGCGCCCTCCTGAGGGGCGATCTTGAGCGGCGGCACGCGCACCTTTTCGCCGGTCGCGAGCCGGGTCGAAATGTCCGCTCGCTTGCCCGAAACGCGCACCTCGCCCTTGCGCACGATCCGCATCAGGTGCGAGTTCGCAACCTCGGGAAACCGGCGATGGAGCCAGCGATCGAGCCGCATACCCGCTTCGTCCTCGCCGATCTCGTAAGAGGCCGCCTTGTCGGGGGGAGCGGCAGCCGTCGTCGTGGCGTTGCCTTCTTTCCGCATGGAGCGCGTCATAGCGCAGCCTCCTGCGCCGCGGTAGGGTCAAACGCCAATCCTCGTGAGGACGCCCCAATGGCCGATCATTATCACGCAATCGTCTGGATCGATCACAAACAGGCGCGCGTCTTCCACTTCAACGTCGACGAGGCGGACAAGACTTTGGTCAAGGACCACGTCGTGCGCGACCTTCGTTCGCGCGCGCCGCATACTGGCCAGAGGATCGAGGAGAACAAGCCGTTCTTCGAGGATGTCGCGAAGACAATCGCCGGCGCCGGCGCGATTCTCATTGTCGGCCCGGCGCAGGAGAAAGACTTTTTCGCCAAATTCCTTAGCCAGAAGCATCCCGCGATCCGAACGCATGTCGAGGGGGTGGAGAAAGCGGACCATCCGAGCGACGGGGAACTTCTCGACTTTGCCCGTCGTTACGTCAAAGCCGCCGACCGCATGCGGCCTTGAGATCGACCCGCCTGAAGCCGCCAAGCCATAGCTCGAGCCACGCGTCGGCCCATTCTCAAACCAAGGAATTCCTATGCCTTACGAGCTCCACTACTGGCCCGGACTCCAGGGGCGGGGCGAGTTCGTGCGTCTCGCGCTCGAAGCGGCCGGGGCGGCTTATGTGGATGTGGCGAGGGAGCACGGAGCCGGACGCGGCGTGAAGGGCATGACGGCGATGCTCGAGGGCGGCGCGCCGCAAACTCCGTTCGCGCCTCCGTTCCTGCGCGACGGCGAAATCGTCGTGTCGCATGTCGCCAACATTCTCCACTATCTCGGCCCCAGGCTTGGGCTCGCGCCGCAGGATGAGGCAGGACGCATCTTCGCCCATGGGCTGCAGCTCACGATCACGGATTTCATGGCCGAGGTTCACGACACGCATCACCCGATCGCGACGAACCTCTACTACGAGGACCAGAGACATGAGGCCAAGGCCCGCACCTCAGCCTTCCTTCAGCATCGCGCGCCGAAATATCTCGGCTATTTCGAGCGCGTGCTGAGCGACAATCCGGCGGGATCGGCGCACGTGGTCGGGGACAAGCTCACCACGGTGGACCTGTCCCTGTTCCAGATCTGGGAAGGCACGGCCTACGCCTTCCCGCACGCCTTCGCCGACGCGGGCAAACTCTATCCAGCGCTCGCGGCGCTTACGAAGTCGATCGCGGGCCAGAAAAACGTTGCCGCCTATCTTGCTTCCGACCGTCGCATTCCGTTCAATACGTCGGGCGTCTTCCGCCACTATCCTGAGCTCGACACGGGGCCCGGAAAGAGAGGCCGGAAGACGTTGTGAGGCGCCCGGGAGGCGGCTCAAGCGAGCGGCGGTTTTTAGGCTTAGCCGCCATTTTACCGGCG
>DATDHT010000475.1:0-11284 GCA_036521435.1 Roseiarcus sp. | reverse complement strand
CTAAACGCCGATAGTCCGTTCTGGCGAGCGTTGCCTAAGGCGGAGAAAATGTCCCCGTCATTGGAGACCATCGTCGCCATGCCAAGCTCGTTCGCCATCACATGCGCCCATGGTCGCGGCGTGCGATGGGTGAGGCTCAGCGCCTTGCCGTCCTCCGAGAATGCAAACGGCCAGCGCAAGTGCAAAGCGTGCGAAGGCTCGACGGCGCGCGTTTCGTAAAGGCGTTTTTGCAGCTCCGGCTCTGGAAGAGGCGGGAGGCCGAGGCGCTTTGCGATCAGTTCGGCGGCCCACGCCGCGTTATCGGAGCGGCCGACGACGAACTCTGCCTCCGCGGTCTTGCCGGGAGCAAGCATCGACTCAAGGGTAAAACTGGCGGCGGGATCGAAGGGCCAGAGCTTGCCTTCGTCATCGAGCTTGCGCCAGCGCCACCGCTCGCAACCGGTTGGCTTTACCAGTGAGCGCTCGCCGATAAAGCGGATGCGCGAATCCTCATAGCCGACGAGCTCCGCGCCCGCGCCCGGCTTGACCGCGAAGAACGATACTTCGCCACGATCGGCGCGCGCCGAGCGCAAAAGCCGGTTGCGCGCGAGAATGGCGTTCAGAGGGCGCACGAACATTGTCTCGACATGCATGCCGGCGAAATCGAGATCTTTCGCGTAAGCGCCAGTCTCGTGGCCGGCGATCTCACAGAAGCTGGTGAGGCGCAGTCGGCGATGTCGCCCTGATTTGTTCTCGAGCCTGATGCGCCAGCTCAACATCGCGCCTTCGGGATCGGGCGCGATCTCCATGCGCGCCTCGATCCCGTTCAGCCCATTGACAATCGCGAGACGGTTGAAGCTTGGCTCCTCGATCCGATAGTCGCCCGCGCGCCGAGCCGGCTCAAAGCCGATCGACCAAGGCGCCTCGCCCTCCTCGCTCACGTAGAAGAAATGGCCGCGCGCCTGGTAGGGATCGAGCGGCCGGCGAAAAAGGTCGATCGGGAAGCCGCCGCGCTCCGCGCCCATCACAAACGCCGCGCCTCGGCCGTCGCGCAGAATCTCCAATCCCACAGCGCCGTTGTTGAAGGTATAGCGGTCCGGCCGTCGCGCGAGTTCAAGGGGCGCGCCTTTCAGCCATGGCGCGGCGGCACCAATCTTGGCTCTCTCCTTGAGAAAGGCTGCAATGGAGGCTGCGCCGATCGCGGCGCCTGAGGCGGCGTAGGCAAAGGCCAGCGTCCTGACCGCGTCGGGCATGGGCGCGCCGCCGCGCGCCAGCGTCTCCGCCCCGGTCCAGGCCTTGTCCCACTCGGGGCCGCGCGGAATGTAAAACGGAATGAGCAGCGGCGCCCAAGTGCCGAAGCGGCGGATGCCGTCAGGGATTGCGCGCGTGCGGCCGTGGTGGCCGACGAATCGCGCCGCAGCTTCGTCAGCGCGGTCGCCCCCGAGAAACGACAGATTGACCAGGGTCGCGACCCTGAGCCCCATATGGTCGAACCAAATGAGGATTCTGAGCCAGTCGTAGGCGAGCAGGCCAGTGAACATGGCCAGGCTGAACTGGCGGAAGTTCGCAGGGCTCTGGGTCGCATTTGCGCCGATAGCGACGCCCGTGCGGATGGCGCCGTCCTGATTGTACCAGGTCGGGTCTGGCGACTGGCGCAGGAACGAGTTGATGACCGGCGCCATCCATAGGCCCCAGCGCAACACGCGCACCCCTTGCTCCACCAGGCCTTCGACGCCAGCCGGACTGAGCAGCGTCTTGATCGGGCGCAAGCTGCGCCGGAGCGCGGCGTCGAGCAGAACGTAGTTGATCGAGAACAGCGGCGCAGCGAGCGACCAGTTGATCACGCCCGCCACCGACTCGGTCCAGAACAGCCTGACGCCCCCGGCGACTTCGCCGAGATTGATCTGCCCGTATTTGTTGAAGATCGGATAGGTGGTGAAGTCGCCGAGCTTGCGGCCGTCGAGCCGATAATTGACGTCGGCATAGGCCCAGAACTTATCGATCACCACATGCAGCTGCGGCGTGTCGAAATACCAGCCAAGCGCGCCAGCGACCAGACCGCCGAGCAGAACGCCGAGGGCATACAGCCGCCAGTTTGGCAGCTTTCGCCGCTCGCCGCGGATCACGCTTCCTGCGCCGAACGCCAGGTCGACGCCGCCATAAGCGAGCGCGCCGATCGCGGCCATCGCAAGAAAGCGCGCGCCGCCGTCATAAGCGGCAAGATTGGCGCGATAGGCGAGCGCAAGGCCTAGCCCGACGACAAGCCCGCGCACGGGTCCGCGCGGATCGCGATACGCGGCTCTCAACCGGCCGAAGAAAGGCGCCGTTCCATCGGCGCTGCCGACAATCGTCTGCCCGAGCGGAAAAAGGAGCGCGCCAATGAGTGGACCAACGAGCAACCCGCCGCCCTCAAGGATCGCCGCCGCGCCGGGGGCTTTCAGGATCAGAGCCGCGATGAGGATAAGGCCCATGAACAGCGCGCCGTAGATCGCGCCTTTGATGAAGCCAGTCCGCCAATGTTCCCAGACGACCTCGAAGCGCGGCGGGCGGCCGGCGAGCCAATCGAGAGCAACGCCAGTCAGAAGGTAGACGATCGCCCATAAGCCGGCTTGAGCCAGCGCCGCACATAGGCTCGAGAAAAAGATCGCCAGGAATGGCTCAGCGACCCACTGCGCGGCGCTAGCGAACAAAGGCGTTGCGGCCGCGACCGCGCCGCTGAGCGCGAACAACGCGTGCGTGAGCACCGATCGCGGCAGCAGGTTGACGCTGATCACATTGATCAGAATCAAGATCGCCTCGCCGATGAACCACAGGGTCAGCGCGCGTCCGATGGCGACCTGCGCTGCAAAGGGCAGATTGGCGTGCGCGGTCACGACGGCGCCGAGTTCGGCCATGTGCCAGTCCGCGCCAATGGCAAGCAGCAGGTTGAACAAGAACGGGATCGCGATGAGGCCCATCGCCTCGATAAGGCGAAGTCCGCGAAAGCCGCCGATGAGCGCCAGGATCGAACCGCCGGTATAGACGGTCAGAGCGATCGCCGCGCCGGCAATGTCGAACCGGGGCACGTCCGCCCACGGGCCGGGCAATTGCCAGAAGCCGATCGAGTCGTTGCGCTGAATCGCGAAGATCGCGAAGGCTGCGGCGTCGAATGCGATCAGCGCCGGGCTAACCGGACGCTCGGCGCGCGCCCAGCGCAAAAGCGCGAGCGCCCCGGCGCCGGCAACCGCGGCGACGATGGGTTGCAGCAGCGCGATCGCCGCGTAGAAGGCGACCGCAAGCAGCGCGAAGCCCCCGAGCCACAAAAGCCCTACGGAGCGATGCGCAAAAGGGCGTGCAAAAGCAGGCGACGTCTCCATGCCTTCCGCGATCCCGGATTGAGCCCGTCTCTTCCTCAACGATTGCCCGCTGAGTCGCAAGCCCGCCTTCAATGACGCTTGCCGCCTGCCCCATAGCGGCCCAATATGGCGTCTATGCGCACTCGGACGGCTATAATTAGGCCATAGTGTCGCACACACCGAGCAGTGGTAAACTTATGATCATTCAACGATGCGTCGCCTTCGCCCTGGCGGCCACTGTCCTCGCAGCGACTGCCGCGCAGGCGGCGGAGTTGCCGTCGCAGCGGCACACCCGCAAGCCCGCACAGGCGCAAGCCGTCAAGAAGTGCAATGTCGCCGGCTTTCCTGGCGTCCAGGCGTCTGACGGTGTCTGTATCCGACTCAGCGGGTACGTTTCGTCCCAATTCGTCGGGCAACTGAAGTAAATTTCGTCGTCCGAACCTTGCCGGTGGAAGCGGGAGAGCCCCAGGCAATTCAATCAATTGCCGAGGACCCTAACTTTCTTGGTCTCGCACGCCATTTTGCGAAAACCGGTTCCCACTTTTTCGCAGCGCGCTCTGGGTTTAAACGGACTCGATGAAAAAACCTCAAGGCCCCCTCGCCCATTTGGGGCAAACCTCACGCATACCGGATGCGCCCGACCCCAAGACGCTCGACCGCGTCCCCAATCCGCAGCACACAGATTATATCGTCCGCTTTACCGCGCCGGAATTCACCTCGATCTGTCCGGTGACCGGGCAGCCCGATTTCGCGCATCTGGTCATCGACTACGCGCCTGGCGCATGGATCGTCGAATCGAAATCGCTGAAGTTCTATCTCTCGAGCTTCCGCAATCACGGCGCGTTCCACGAGGATTGCACCGTACGCATCGGCAAGGACCTGGTTGGATTGCTCAAGCCGCGCTGGTTCAGAATCGGGGGCTACTGGTTTCCGCGCGGCGGCATGCCGATCGATGTGTTCTGGCAGAGCGGCAAGCCGCCGAGGGGAGTGTGGATTCCCGATCAGGGCGTCGCTCCTTATCGCGGCCGCGGCTGACGCGGTATCTCGCCAAGAGGAACAAGGCGATTTGCGGCGCGTTCACCCGGCTTCAGGACGTAACGCGTCCATCCTAGTGGAGCCCGCAGATGAACCGACGTTTTGTTCTCGCCTCGATCGCGACATTGTCCGCCGGTCAGGCTTTCGCCCAGAAGCTGTCTCCCGCAGCCGAAGCCCCGAGCGCCGTGACGGACGCTCGGCAAAAACACATCAAGGAAACGATGGCCTATGGCTCGTTGTCGCTGTTGCTGAGCCGGATGGCGAAGCCCAAAGTGACTCATCCGCTGCTCAAGCAGTTCGTCGACTTCGAGATCGCCGAGCAGGAAACAGTCGCGGACGCATTGAAGGCGATCCAGACGAACGCCAAGCCTTCGGGATCAATCCCGTCGCCAAGCGATGCAGAGCTGATGCAAAACCTCGACGACGCGGGCAAGGCGTCAGTGGAGAAACTCCGCGCTTTAAAAGCCGGATCCGAGTTCGATCGCGACTACCTCCGCTATGAAGTCGAGGGGCATCGGAAGCTCCTCGACATTCAGGAAGTCTATCTGAAGTCGCCCGATAATCTCGATGAGACCAATGTCGCGAAGCTCGCGCGCGGCATGATCAAGGAACACTTGGCCCTCCTCGCTGACATAGACAAGGCGGCGTGAGGTCGAACGGCGCGCCTCAGGCCGCGCGCTTCGCTCGCGGCATGGGCGGCTTTGCCCTCAGCAGCTTGCCGATAGCCCGCCGCGGCTTGTCGGAAGTCGACGGAGCGAGCCTCGCCAATGCATAGACGCGGACACGCATCTCATCGGCGAGCGCCTGCCGGTCGTTGACCGCGGCAAGTGAAGCGAAGGGGATCGGCGCGCCGATCCCGACTGGAACTGCAGTTCCGATGCGCGTCTTCACCTCAATGGAATATGAGCGAGAGGCGAAGCGTCTGACTCAGATGGCTCGCGATCTGGAACAGGCGGCTGTTCTGATCGCCAAACCAGACCGTCACGACCGTCGCCTTCGAACGCTGGATGAGCTGCGCCACGAACGGCTGCCATCGCCCGTCGACGGCGGGCTTGCGGCCGAGCTTATCAGGGGCGGTCGAAATTCCGCCGGCAGGAAACACCACCACAGCGCCGCCTTTCGCAAGATGAGCGCGCGCCGCGGCGCGGGAGGCCAAGTTCGTTTGCTCGGCTCCGTCGGCGCCAGAGAAATCGATTGGCAGGATGAAATCCGCCGCCTCCGGCGCCCGAGTCCAGCACGATATGGGTGAGAACGACGAAGTCAGGCCTAACCTTGCTCACGAGCCAAGATATGACAACGCCGTCGAGCACGCCGTAGGGATGATTGGCGACGAACACCACTGGGCCTGTCTTCGGCGCCGCGGCTAGCGCATGGGGTCGTAGCGGACGTCGAGTTCGAGCGAGCGCACGGCCGCCTGCCAGAATGTCTCGCCCACGCGCGGAAAGCGCTGGTTGTGCACATACATCCGCTTCAACTTCGGCTGGCCCGTCGCCTTTTCGACGAGCCGGATCAGCCCGCGCTTGATTGGCGGGTCGCTCGCGGTTGCGTAGCTGAAAGAGATATTTGTCCATCGGACTCGTCTTCCGGCTGGCCCCCCAAATATATATCAGTCGCACGACCTTCATTTGACAAAAGCGTGCGTCAGGCGCTTTCGGCGTGACGCTTGGCGAGCTTGTCGAAGTCCTGCAGTTCGGCGACGAGCGCTTCGAAATCCTTGAGCGGCACCATGTTGGGGCCGTCGGACGGCGCGTGGTCGGGGTCCTGATGGGTCTCGACGAAGACGCCGGAGACACCGACCGCGACCGCCGCCCGCGCCAGCACTTTGACGAACGCGCGCTCCCCGCCGGAGGAGGTCCCCTGCCCTCCCGGCTGTTGCACAGAATGGGTGGCGTCGAAGATCACCGGCGCGCCGGTCTCGCGCTTCAGAATCGGCAGCGCGCGCATGTCGGAGACGAGCGTGTTGTAGCCGAAGCTCACGCCCCTTTCCGTCACCAGGATGTCGGCCAAACCGGCGGCGTCGAGTTTGGCAACGACGTTCTTCATGTCCCAGGGCGCGAGAAACTGCCCTTTCTTGACGTTGACCGGCCGGCAAGTCTCCGCCGCTGCGACCAGAAGATCGGTCTGACGGCACAGAAAAGCCGGGATCTGCAACGCATCGACGGCCTGCGCAACTGGCGCGCATTGGCTGCTCTCATGCACGTCAGTGATGACGGGCAGGCCGAGCGTCTCACGGATTTCGGCCAAGATCGGCAGCGCGGCTTTGAGCCCCAGCCCGCGCGCGGCCGAACCCGAGGTCCGATTGGCCTTGTCGAAGGAGGACTTGAACACGAGGCCAATGGAACGCCGCGCCGCAATCTCCTTGAGCGCTTGAGCCATCTCGAGCGCGTGGCCGCGGCTCTCGAGCTGGCAAGGCCCGGCGATGAGCGCCAGCGGCAGCGTAGGGCCGAAGCGGGCCGCGTGCGGCCCCTGGCCGATCTGGACGATGGAATTGTTGCGCAATGAAGGTCCCGCTCTCGGCCGTAAGTCTTAGCGCAGCATGCTTTCCAGCCGTCCTGTCATTCCCGCGCAAGCGGGAATCCAGAGTCTCGGGAAAGCCCCGCTGGATGCCCGCTTTTCGCGGGCATGACAAGCGAAGGCGCCGGCTGATTGCACGCTGCTCTAGCCGCTGACAAGGCTCCATGGCAATCAGCAGAACCCACCTACCCTTGCCCTTCCACCGCCTCGCTCGCGGCAAAGTCGATCTCGACTCGCGCGCCGCTCGGGTCGAAGAAAAACAATTGCCAGAGCCCGGCCGCGTGGCCGTTCTCAGGCAGGCGCCTCAGGTCGTATTTCATTCCGCGCGCCTTGAGCTTGGCCACATAGGCCGACGGGTCCGTGCCCCAGAAGGCAATATGATCGAGCACGCCGCCGCCTTCCGGAATGGAAGGCCTTTGCACGACATGCAACACCGCCTTGCCGTCGTTGTAGAGCCAGGCGCCTGGGAAGGAGAACGCCGGGCGCGCCCCGGACGTGAACCCGAGAACGTCATTATAGAACGCAACCGTCTTTTCGGCGTTTGTCGTGAGGATGGTGAAATGATCCATCCGAGCAATCGGCATCAGCCTCTCCTCCCTTAGTGCGCCGCTCCTCCGGCAGATGGTCAGGAGATTCCGCGTCTCCCTTCCCCTCTGTCAAGCTGGCAGCAGGCGGGTAGGACGGCGCGGGGTCGACAGAGTGGAGCTCGCCGCCGTGTTCCAGGGGGTCGTATAGCTCTCTTTTTATCTGGTAAACGTGTTTAATCTGAAGACGCTGAGTTTCCTCGAAGCTTGTCAATAGCGCCAGGTAGGAGCTTACGTCGGCTCCGCGGTATGACATCTCCGCGATCAGCTCTTTTTGGCGGGCAATGCGCCAAGCGCCTTCAAACAAGTGCAGCTCCGCTTTCTCAAGCATCGCTTTGAAACGCCGCCGCTTCATTCCGAATCTTTATTGCAGGAGCCCCAGTTGAGGGAGGACACGAAGACAAAGGCCCGTCAAGATTCAAACCAGAGATCGCTGTGAACAGCCTGAAATTGACAGAGCGCACGCGCCGGGCGCAGGCTCGCCGACATGGATAAGCTGACGACAGCTGACAGCGAGCTTGGCGTTCTCGCACGCCGCAAGATCGAGGCGGCGATCATCGCCCCGATCTATGACGAGATGCGCGAGGCGATCGGGGAAGAGAAGGCGCGCGACATTCTGCGCAGCGCCCTTCGCCGCGCGGCGATCGAGGCCGGGACCGAAATGGCCTCGCGCGCCGATGGCGAAGCCGACCTCGAAAGCTTCAAGGCGATCCTGCCGCTTTGGACCAAGCACGACGCGCTGACGATCGAATTGATCGACGACAAGCCCGGCGTGCTCGACTTCAACGTCAGGCGCTGCCGCTATGCTGAGACCTATCGCGCCATGGGGCTTGGCGACATCGGCGACATCCTGTCCTGCAACCGCGACGGCGCCTTCTGCGAGGGCTACGACCCGCGCATCAAACTGACCCGGACCCAGACGATCATGGGCGGCGCAAGCCATTGCGACTTCCGCTACCGCTCGAGTCCGGAACCGCCGGCGTGAGTTCGATCCCTGACAGCATGATCGCCATCACTGTCGAGGGCGGCAAGGGCGCAGCCGACGCGTTGAAGACTGCGAGAATCACAACCCCCGAACCAGGCCCCGGCGAAATCCTGATTCGCATGGCGGCCGCCGGCGTGAATCGCCCCGACATCATCCAGCGCATGGGCTTTTACGCCCCGCCGCCGGGCGCGCCGGACACGCTGGGGCTGGAAGTTGCGGGAGAAGTGGCGGCCGTCGGCGAAAACGTCACTCGGTGGTCAGTCGGCGACCCAGTCTGCGCGCTTCTCGGCGGAGGCGGCTATGCGGAGTACGCCCGAGTCGACGCCCGGCACGCGTTGCCCATTCCACAGGGGCTAAGCCTGGTGCAAGCCGGCGCCCTGCCGGAAACCGCCTTCACGGTGTTCGCGAATGTGCTGGAAATCGGAGCCCTCAAATCCGGCGAGACCTTCGTCGTGCATGGAGCCACGTCCGGCATCGGCGTCATGGCGATCCAGATGGCGAAGGCGGCAGGCGCCAGAGTGATCGCGACCAGTCGCGGCGCAGAGAAAGCGGCAGCGGCGCTCAAGCTCGGCGCCGACGTCTCGATCGATTCCAAAGCGGAAGATTTCGCGGAGCGGATCAAAGCCGAAGGCGGAGCCGACGTCATTCTGGACATGGTCGGCGGGGCCTATACGCCCAAGAACCTGGCCTGCCTGAAGCCGCTCGGGCGCAATGTCCTCATCGCCACTCAAGGCGGAGCGAAAGCCGAAATCGACCTCATGCGCCTGTTGCGCGATCGGCTTGTCCTCACCGGATCCACATTGCGGCCTCGCTCGGCGGACGAAAAGGCGCGTCTGACTGCGGCCGTCGAAGCCCGCGTCTGGCCTTGGATCGAAGCCGGCAAAATCAAGCCGATCGTCGACAGGACCTTTCCCCTGGCCGAAGCTGGCGCGGCGCACACCTACGTGGAGAGCGGAGGCCACGTTGGCAAAGTGGTGCTCGTCGCCGACGAGCCACGTGCCGACGCCTCGTTCTAGTCTAGACGCTTCGTTTGCAGGATCGAATTGGAGCGGTCATCACTTGAACACGCGATTGCGTTCTGATTCCTCATACGCGAGAGATGGCTCCGATTGGGAAGATGCCTATGCGGCTCAGGTTGGCTTTAATCACACTCTTGGCGACGCTCGCCGCGATCCCGCCAGCATCGGCGCTCGAGCGCTCGAGCGACAGCAGCAACGATCGCTGGGTCGAGGTCAGCGGCGAAGGCAGCGTCGGCGCCGCGCCCGATTTCGCCCGGATGACGCTCGGCGTGACGAGCACCGGCAAAAATGCGGGCGAGGCGATGGCGGCCGACGCCAAAGCAGCCAACACCCTCGTTTCGCTCATCAAGGCGCAGGGGGTCGCTCCCGCCGATATCCAGACCTCCGAACTGTCGATTTCGCCAATGTTCGCGCAGCCCGCGCCCGGTCAACAGACCGCGCCAGCGATCACCGGCTACAGCGTGAGCAACAACCTGACCGTGATGCTGCGCGACATTCCGCGTCTTGGCGCACTGCTCGACAAGGCCGTGGCCGCCGGCGCCAATTCAATCTACGGCATCGGCTTTGGCCACAACGATCCGAGCGCGCTCATCGACAAGGCGCGCCCGCTCGCGGTCGCCGACGCCAGGCGGAAGGCCGAGATCTACGCCAGCGCGGGGGGCGCGAGAATCGGCAGGCTGATGGTGCTCACGGAAGAGGCCGGCCGCCAACCGGCCGTCGCCTTTTCCCGCACATTTGCCGCCGGCGCTCCCGCGCCGACGCCGGTCGAGGCGGGCGAGGACAAGCTGATCGTGACCGTCACCGCACGGTTTGAGCTGACCCAATAGCCGCCGCCAGCCTGAAGGGGCGTTGCACGGCAGCTCGCATTCGGCTCGCCTCCGCGGGCGAGACCAGGAGCCTGATTCGATCGCGAGTCGGACCGAGATTCTTCGAGGTCGTCACCGCGACCGGAGCGGCCGTGGCAACCATCGTCCAGGCAGCGGATCGGCCCACAGCGCGGCACTCGTTTGTTGGCTCGGCGGCAAATCGACTGCGACCAGGTCGGCTTCTTTGGCGGCGCGCGAGAAAAGCTCGGTTTTGCTCTTGACCCGATAGGTGGGCGAATTCGTGTCGTCGACTGACAACACGCTCACGATCTCAAAAGGACCCTTGGGCCTAGACATCGATGGTAGCTTCCCGTCGAAGTCGACAGCTTGCCCGATCACGAATTTGTGGAGCGTCATGATTTGGCTAGCCTCTCCGGCCTTCTTGTTGGAGCGTGAAAGGCGCCTTCACGGCGGCCAGCGCCTCGGCGTCTCGCATCACCTCGGCGGTCGTCGCGAACAGACCTCACTCCGGACTATACGCTTTCGACCAAAGGAACCCGAAAACAAAAACCCCGCGCACGGGCTAAGCCGGACGCGGGATTTCGAACCACATAAGCCCTGCCAGTACATCCGTGGTCAGGGCGCTATGCTGTCAGGCTTTGCCGATCAGGCGGCCTTCAGGTTGTCCGCCGAGGACTTGCCAGTCTTTCGATCCGCGACGAGGTCAAAAGTCACCTTCTGTCCCTCGTTGAGGCTGTAGAGTCCGGCGCGCTCAACGGCGCTGATGTGAACGAACACATCCTTGCTGCCATCGTCCGGCTGGATGAAGCCAAAGCCTTTTTGGCTGTTGAACCACTTTACGGTTCCTTGCGTCATGGTAACTTCTTTCAGGTCGGTGTTTAGATAGGCCACGCAAATGCGCAACCGGCTCGGAGTGATCGAGATTTAGGAAGAAGGTCGTCAGTCCGACGCGTAGCGCGCGGCGAGGCCAAGTCGTCCGGCCGAAACTCGATTTGGGGTTCATAGC
>DATDHT010000474.1:0-6999 GCA_036521435.1 Roseiarcus sp. | reverse complement strand
CCGCTTCTGACCCGGCCGGTATGACTTCACGTTAGCCGCTTTCGACTGGGAGGGAAGCATGATCACTCTGCATGTCAACGGTCAGGCGCAGTCATTCGACGGTGATCCGTCGATGCCGGTGCTCTGGTACCTACGCGACGTTCTCGGCCTCACCGGCACCAAGTTTGGCTGCGGGGTGGCCGCCTGCGGCGCCTGCACGATCCATCTCGACGGCGACGCCACCCGATCTTGCGTCACGGCGATGAGCGACGCGAATGGCAAGTCGGTCACCACCATCGAGGGCCTGGACCCGGAAGGCAATCATCCCGTTCAAACCGCTTGGCGGGCGCTCAACGTGCCTCAGTGCGGCTATTGTCAGGCTGGCCAGATCATGCAGGCCGCCGCGCTTCTGAAGCAGACGCCGCATCCGACCGATGCCGACATCGACAGCACGATGGACGGCAACATCTGCCGCTGCGGGACTTATCACCGCATTCGCGCCGCCATCAAGCAAGCTGCGGGAGCGTGAGATGATCAATCACATTCGCGAAATCGTCTCGGCATCGGGCATCGAGAACGTCAGCCGGCGCGGAATCCTCAAGGGCATCCTCTCGACAACGGGCCTCGTGCTCGCGGTCCACGTCATGCCCTCCGGTCCGGCGCTGGCCGATGACGCTCCCAAGTGGGGCGCCCAAGGCATGCCGCACGGCACGGTGAACAATCCTCTGGCTTTCGTTTCGGTTGCGCCAGACGGAACCGTCACCATCGTTTGCCATCGCTCCGATATGGGGCAGGGCGTGCGGACCGGTATGCCGCTGATCGTCGCCGACGAAATGGAGGCGGATTGGGCCAAGGTGAAGGTCGCTCAAGCGCCTGGCGACGAGGTCAAGTACGGCAACCAGGACACTGACGGTTCTCGGTCGACCCGGCATTTCTTCATGCCGATGCGCCAGGTCGGCGCCGCCGCCCGCATGATGCTGGAGGCGGCTGCAGCAAAACGCTGGGGCGTCGACGTCTCCGACGTGGAGGCGAAGAATCACGAGGTCATTCAGAAGTCGACGGGAAAGAAGCTCGGCTATGGAGAGCTCGCCGCCGACGCCAGCACGATGGGCGTGCCATCGAATGTCAGCCTGGAAAAGACGGGCGCCGCGACGCCTGTCAGTCTGCCTCTCAAGGACCCTTCGCAGTTCCGCTACATCGGCAAGGAAGGGACCAATATCGTCGATGCCTTCGACATCACGACAGGCCGCGCCAAATATGGCCAGGATGTCCGGCTGCCCGGCACGAAATACGCCGTCATTGCGCGCCCGGCGGTGATGGGGGGCAAGGTCGCTTCCTATGACGCCACGGATGCGAAAAAGGTCCCGGGCGTTGTCCAGATCGTCGAAATGCCCACGCCGTCGTTCCCCATGAAATTCCAGCCGTCAGGGGGAATCGCAATCATCGCCGACAACACCTGGGCCGCGATCCAGGGCCGCAAGGCGCTGAAGATTACCTGGGACGACGGTCCGCACGGGACTTACGATTCCCAAGCCTACCGCGCGGAAATGGAGGCGACGGCGAGACAGCCCGGCAAGATCCTGCGCAGCGATGGCGACTTCGCCGCCGCTTACGCAAGCGCGGACAAGAAAGTCGAGGCCGAGTACTACATCCCTCACAACGCGCATGCGACGATGGAGCCGCCATCCGCGACCTGCCATATCGTCGACGGCAAGGCAGAGGTCTGGACCAGCGTCCAGAGCCCGCAGGCCGCGCATGACATGGTCGCCGCGTATCTGGCGCTTCCGCCCGAGAACGTCACCGTCAACGTGACTCTTTTGGGCGGCGGTTTCGGGCGCAAGTCAAAGCCCGATTTCGCGGCCGAGGCGGCTTTGTGCTCAAAGGCGATGGGCGGAGCGCCGGTCAAAGTCGTTTGGACTCGCGAGGACGACATCCACAACGACTTCTATCATACGGTGTCGGTCGAACGCCTCGAGGCAGGCCTCGACAAGGATGGCCACGTCGTCGCATGGCGACATAACAGCGTCGCGCCGACGATCTTCGCGCTCTTCATGGCCGATCCCAAGCATGAAGCGCCGCTCGAGCAGGGCATGGGCCTCGTCGACATGCCCTTCGACGTCAAGAACGTGAGCATCGAGAATGGCGAAGCCGAAGCGCACACCAAGGTTGGCTGGTGGCGTTCCGTTTCCAACGTGCCGCACGGGTTCGCGATTCAATCCTTTGTCGCCGAACTGGCTGCGGCCGCGGGCAAGGATCAGAAAGAGTTCCTGCTCGATCTGATTGGACCCGCTCGGATCCTAGACGTGCCGCAGAAGGTAAAAGGCTTCTGGGACTACGGCGAAAATCCGGAGGTCTACCCGATCGACACCGGCCGTCTGCGCAACGTCGTCGAACTGGTCACCGAGAAGGCGGGTTGGGGCAAGCGCGAAGTGCCGAAAGGTCATGGGCTTGGTCTCGCCGTTCACCGCAGCTTTGTGAGCTATGTGGCGGCGGTGATCGAGGCTGCGGTCGACGAGAAGGGCAATGTCACAGTGCCGCGCGTCGACATCGCGGTTGATTGCGGTCCGATCGTGAACCCGGATCGCGTCCGCTCTCAATTCGAGGGCGCGGTGGTCATGGGACTCGGGGTCGGCCTCCTGAACGAGATCTCGTTCAAAGAAGGCCGAGTCCAGCAGAGCAATCTCGACGACTACTTCGTGTTGCGGATCAGCGATGCGCCGCGTGAGACGCATGTCTATATCACGCCGCATGGCTACGACATGCCTATGGGCGGCGTGGGCGAACCCGGCGTGCCGCCGGTCGCCCCTGCGCTCATGAACGCGATCTTTGCGGCGAGCGGCAAACGCATCCGCTCCCTGCCGCTCGGACAGCAATTGGCAAGCAAGGCCTAAACTGACGGAGAAAGGCGGGCCGGAACTCATTTCCGGCTCGCATCATCCGCCCGCACAATCGTGTAAACTTGTCAGGTTCGGTCGGGCTCACGCGCCAAGAGCGCGGTTTACGATCTTATTCCGCCGCGCGGGCTGTGCGCACGACAGGCGCTCCCCGAGCTTTGACCAGCGCATAATAAACGGCCCCGCCGATCGCGACTCCGAAAAACCAGCCATAAACGCCCCACCATGACGGCAGGATGTTGGTGAAATTCGGCAGGATGCTCGAGAAGATTGCGCCGATCGCGGCGGCGATCACCGCGTTGATGTTCCACCCGTTCGTGTAGCGATAGATCCCGTCCTCGCGATAGAGGTCAGGAACGTCGATCTCGCCGTTATGGATGAGATAATAGTCCACCATGATGACGCCGAAGATCGGCCCCATCGTGGAGCCAATAATGCCGACGAAACTCGCCGCGCTCCCTTCCCACGGCGCGAAGGGATAAAGAACGAGCGCGATCAGCGCGGCGATGTAGCCGCCTCTCTTGAAGTCGATCTTGCTGGGGAAGACGTTGGAGAAGTCGAACGCCGGCGAGACGAAATTGGCCACCACGTTGATGCCGAGCGTCGCCACCGCAAACGTCAGCGCCGCCACGAGAGCCAGGAACCAATTGTCGAAGCGCGCCGAAATCTCGTCCGGGTGCAGCAAGGCCTCGTGGTAGACCGTGAAGGCTGCGGCAGTCGTGATGCCGGCGACGAACGAGAACAGGACCAGGTTGATCGGCAGGCCCCAGACATTGCCGATCCAGACTGCCCGCTTGTTCGGCGCGTAGCGCGTGAAGTCGCAGAAATTGAGGTAGAGCGCGGCGAAATAGGTGACCCAGGTGGCCGCGACGGCCGCCAGCGCGGCGAACGAGCCGGGCTCAAAGGGGACGCCCGCGTCGGCGGTCTTTTGGATCAGCACGTCGCGCGGAATGTCGTTGCCGAATGAGATCCCGCCGGCCTGCACGCAGAGATAAATGGCGAGGATCAGCATCATCACCCACACCGCCGGACCCGCCCAGTCCTGAAACCGCCGCACCGTCTCCATTCCGTGCTGAATGATCAGGAGCTGCAAGGCCCACACGATGATGAAGGTGATCGTCTCCAAAGTCGTGTGGCCGAGGAAATGGGAATTCCGGTTGAAGTCGGCGATCGCGCTGCTGCGCAGGAGGAGCGCGACGATGGCGCCGGATGCAGCGCTCGTCTGCGCGCCATACCAGAAACAGGCGACCACCGCCCGGACCAAGGCCGGCAAGTTGGCGCCGAAGGTCCCGAACGACGCCCGGGCGAGAACCGGGAAGGGCACTCCGGTCTTGACGCCGGCGAACCCGACGAGCGTCATCAAGAAGAAAATGACGAGAGAGCCGATTCCGATGGCAAAGATGAAATTGACGAAATTGCCGCAGATGAGAAACAGGCTCGCGGCGAGGTAATAACCCCAGAGGCTGTGGACGTCGGACGTCCAGACGTTGAAGATGCTGAAAGCGCCCCAGTTTCTTTCACGGGCTGGCGCAAGATCTTCGTTGTACAGCCGTGGCGATGCGTTGGCGATTGTCATACGTTTGCCTCCCACTGTTGCGACGGTTCGGCGAGGCGGAACGACCTTGAGCGGCAACAGGCCTTCGCGCTACACGGAACAGGCCTTGGCCGGCCGTTTCGCAAACAGCTCCCATATGTTCGCATGATGACGTCACTTGGCAAAGCGGATTTAGGATTTACCTGTTCAGAAAAATTGACGAAATGGCCATGGTTTTCTTTGCGCCCGGTCGCCGAAGCCGGGGGGAGCCATCGGCGCCAGTGTTGTCATGACGCGCGATCCCGCGATTTTGGACTTGGCCGTCCGGTCGTGACATTCTTATCAAGGCCAAACGCCAGAAAGCGAAGGCGCCATGGACCAGACGGTCACTGCTCCAACCCAGGCTGGACATAACCGGCCTCGCAATCCGGGCATGGCCCTCGCGCCTGATTGGTTCGAGAGCGTCGGCGTCAACGCAAGCGCGGTCGAGCGCCGCGCCGCGACCTTGACCACCCGCCGGTCGGTCAAGAAGGAATATCAGGCGGCGTGGCTCATAAAGGCGATGACCTGCATCGACCTCACCACGCTCTCCGGCGACGATACGCCGGGCCGGGTGCGCCGGCTCTGCGCCAAAGCGCGCCATCCGCTTGGTCCAGAGCTTCTCGCGGCGCTCGATCTGGCCGACCTCGGCCTGACGGTGGCCGCTATCTGCGTCTACCCGACCATGGTTGGACCGGCCGTCAGGGCGCTCGAGGGCTCGGGGATTCCGGTCGCCTCCGTCGCGACCGGCTTTCCGGCCGGGCTTACCCCCTTGAAGCAGCGCCTGGAGGAGATCCGCTATGCGGTCGGGGAGGGCGCGCGCGAAATCGACATCGTCATCACCCGCGCCCATGTGCTCGGCCGCGACTGGAACGCGCTCTACGACGAGGTCGCGGCGATGCGCGAAGCCTGCGGGCAAGCGCATTTGAAGACGATCCTGGGCACGGGAGATTTGAAGACCCTGCGCAACGTCTATGCGGCCAGCATGGTGGCGATGCAGGCGGGCGCCGACTTCATCAAGACCTCCACCGGCAAGGAGGACGTCAACGCGACGCTTCCGGTGAGTCTGGTGATGCTGCGGGCGTTGCGCGACTATCGCGAGCGCTCCGGCGTCGACATCGGGTTCAAGCCGGCGGGCGGCCTGCGCACGGCCAAGGATGCGCTCGCCTGGCTCATCCTCATGAAGGAGGAGCTCGGCGTGCCATGGATGCAGCCCGATCTCTTCCGCATCGGCGCGAGCGGCCTCTTGACCGACATCGAGCGTCAGCTCGACCATTACGCGACCGGGCGTTATTCCGCCGCCTATCGCCACGCAATGGCGTGAGGAACCCATGGGCTTGATCAAGGACATCCTGCGCACGATGGACTACGGTCCTTCCCCTGAAAGCCATGAGCATGTCGACGTTTGGCTCGAAGAGCATGAAAGCGGCTTCGGGCATTTCATCAACGGCGCCTTCACCAAACCCGGCGACTTGTTCGATGTCTTCAACCCCGCGCGCGGCGAACGCATTGCGCGCGTCACCCAAGGCTCTCCGAAGGACATCGACGCCGCTGTCGCCGCGGCGCGCAATGCCCAACCGAAATGGGCGGCGCTTTCCGGCTTCGAGCGGTCGAAGCATATTTATGCGCTCGCGCGCCATGTGCAGAAGCGGGAGCGCTTTCTCTCCGTTCTGGAAACGATCGACAATGGCAAGCCGATCCGCGAGTCGCGCGACATCGACATTCCCCTCGTCGCCCGGCATTTCTACCATCACGCCGGCTGGGCCTCGCTGATCGACACGGAGTTTCCGGGAACGAAGCCGGTCGGCGTGTGCGGGCAGATCATCCCGTGGAATTTCCCGCTGCTCATGCTGGCGTGGAAGATCGCGCCGGCGCTCGCGGCCGGCAACACGATTGTGCTGAAGCCGGCGGAATTCACGCCGCTGACCGCGCTCGCCTTCGCCGCGATCTGCGTCGAGACGGGGCTGCCTCCCGGAATCGTCAATATCGTCACCGGCGACGGGGCGACCGGCGCCGCGCTGGTCGCGCATCCGGGCGTGGACAAGATCGCCTTCACTGGCTCGACCGAGGTCGGCCGGGCGATCCGCAAGGCGACCGCCGGCACGGGCACGAAGCTGTCGCTCGAGCTTGGCGGCAAATCCCCGTTCATCGTGTTCGAGGATGCGGATCTGGACAGCGCCGTCGAGGGCGTGGTTGACGCGATCTGGTTCAATCAGGGGCAGGTGTGCTGCGCGGGCTCGCGGCTTCTGGTCGCGGAAGGCGCCGCCGACGCGCTATACGCCAAGCTGCGCTCCCGGATGGCGAACCTCAGGATCGGCGATCCGCTCGACAAGTCGACCGACGTCGGCGCGATTGTCGCGCCGGTCCAGCTCGAGCGGATCCGCCGGCTCATGGCCCAGGGCGAGGAGGAAGGGCTCGAATTCTTTCGCGCCAACGATTCGCTGCCCGATCGAGGCTGCTTCTATCCGCCGACTCTCGTCACCGGCGTGGACCCGGCGTCGGTGCTTGCGCGCGAGGAGATTTTTGGGCCGGTGCTGGTCGCCACGACCTTTC
>DATDHT010000473.1:0-2551 GCA_036521435.1 Roseiarcus sp. | reverse complement strand
AACGACATTGGGCGGGATCATTGTCAATCAGCGAGCGGCTCCGCCAACCGCCCTGCCCGCTTTGACACTGGAGCTCGGGTGGCTCGCGGCCAGGCTTGATCTGGGCGCGCCAATCACTCAGGTTCGAAACGCATGGCCGATTCCGTCTACCCCGCGCAGGTCCCTCGCTACCAAGAAACGTTTCCTGAGCTGACGACGCAGGAAATCGATCGATTGCGACGATACGGGTCGCTGCGCAAATATGCGAATGGCGAAAAACTCGTTGAAGCGGGAAAGATCAGCGCGGGCATGTTCGTCGTGCTCAAGGGCCAGGTGGCGATCAGCCAGCGCGACGGCTTGGGCCACGTGGCGCCGATCGCCGAGCAAGGCCCCGGGCAGTTCCTCGCGGACGTCGGCCAGCTTTCCACGCGCGCGACGCTTGTCGACGGAACGGCGGAGGGCGACGTTGAGACATTGCTTATCCCGACCGAAGGCCTGCGTGCTCTCTTGGTCGCCGAAGCCGAACTCGGCGAGCGCATCATGCGGGCGCTCATTCTTCGACGCGTGGCCCTGCTCAAAGGCGGCGCCGCCGGGGCCGTGCTGATCGGCGCCCCGGACGCCGCGGACGTGATCCGGATTCAGGGCTTTCTCACCAGGAACGGCTATCCGCATCATCTGCTCGATCCGGCGCGAGATCTCGAGGCCAAGGACGTCGTTGGCCGCTATGCCGACATAGCGGGTGGATTGCCTCTCGTTGTCTGTCCCGACGGCTCGGTGCTCGGCAATCCGGCAGAGCACGCCCTGTCACGTCAAATCGGCCTGACGGTCACGTCTCGATCGAACTTTGTCTATGATGTCGCCGTGGTCGGCGCCGGACCCGCCGGCCTCTCGACCGCGGTCTATGGCTGTTCCGAGGGCCTGTCGGTCGCGGTCCTCGACGCGCGGGCTTTCGGGGGCCAGGCGGGCGCGAGCGCCAGGATCGAAAACTACTTTGGCTTTCCGACTGGAATAACCGGCCAGGCGCTCACCGCCCGCGCCTTCGTTCAGGCGCAGAAATTCGGCGCCGACGTCATGATACCGGTGACCGTCAAGACGCTCGATTGCTCGCGCGCGAACGGCGTCTTCGTCCTCGAGACGGGCGACAGCGAGCGCATTCAGGCGCGGACCGTGGTCGTCGCCAGCGGCGCTCGCTATCGTCATCCGACGATCGCCGACATAGCCCGGTTTGAGGGGCGCGGAATCTGGTACTGGGCGTCGCAGATCGAGGCTCGGCTGTGCGCCGGCGAAGAGGTCATTGTGGTCGGCGGCGGCAACTCGGCCGGTCAGGGCGCGGTGTTTCTGTCCGCCCACGCGTCCAAGGTGCGCATGATGGTCAGGGGGGCGGACCTTGCCGATAGCATGTCGCGCTACCTGATCGATCGCATCGGCGCCACCCCGAATATCGAGCTGATGACACAGACCGAGATCGTCGCCCTCGGCGGCGCGGCCAGCGGCAACCTCGAGCGCGTGCGATGGCGCGACCATCGCGACGGGCGCGAGACTGGTGCTGCGGTGCGCAACGTTTTTCTTTTTGTTGGCGCCGATCCGGCGACCGAATGGCTGCAGGGTTGCGTGACCCTGGACAAAGCGGGCTTCGTGACGACAGGCGGCGGACCCGCCAGTGGCGGCCTTGCCCCGTCGCCGCTCGAATCTTCCGCCCCTGGCGTGTTCGCCGTCGGCGACGTGCGGTCGGGCTCGGTCAAACGGGTCGGCGGAGCGATTGGAGAGGGCGCCCAGGTGGTAGCGGCGATCCATAGGTTCCTGTCGCATGCTGCTGGTCCCCATCTTTAACCTCTTGGCGGGTTCGCATGACCAAAACTTGCACGCATCTGGCGACCATCCGCGACGTCACGCCGAGCGCGCTCGGCTGCGAGGAATGCCTCGCGACCGGGGACATCTGGGTGCATTTGCGGGTCTGCCGCGCTTGCGGCCATGTCGGCTGCTGCGACGATTCTCCGAACAAGCACGCGACCAAGCATTTCCACGCCACCCGCCATCCGATCATCGAGGGCTACGATCCGCCGGAAGGCTGGGGATGGTGTTATGTCGACGAAATGATGCTCGATCTCTCCGACCGCACGACGCCCCATAACGGCCCGATCCCGCGTTACTATTGAGCGGCTTGGCGCTTGATGGCGGTCGATGGAGGCGCGGCGCGGCGTCACGTCGCCCGCCGAGGCGCCCTCGCGGCCATCGGGAAAGTACGCCGGTTCATGACGGCTGGCGCCGCGCGCGGCTTTGGCAGCGACTCAATTCTTTCAATCGTTTAGGCGCCTTTTCCTGTCACTCCCTCCGGATCATCGCCGCCCGCTGTATTTCGCGACAGTGTATATACACATAAATTGAATTGATGCGGCCGAACGCCAAAAAAGCGCCAAGCGAAAACTCTTCAGGTTTCCCGGTCTGGCTGCTTCCGGCGGCGGACGGATGCTCACCGGCTCGATTTGGGTTTTCTTGGCGTGCGGCCGTTTCGCTGCGAAGATCCCCGCCGATGAGGGTTGGATTTCCTTGGCTTCTCTCGTCAGAACCCAGA
>DATDHT010000472.1:0-13377 GCA_036521435.1 Roseiarcus sp. | reverse complement strand
GACCGTGTCGGAAAGGATTGCCGCGCCGCCATGGGGCAGCTTGATGAGGCGCATCGTCGGATCGAGGGTGGCGAACAGCATGTCCGCTGCCGTCACTTCCGCGCGTGTGAGCCGATTGAACAGGGTCGACTTTCCGGCGTTGGTGTAACCGACAAGCGCGACAATCGGATAAGGCACATCGCTGCGGCTCGCCCGCTGCAGGGCGCGCCTGCGCTTGACAGCTTCGAGCTCCCGCTCGATGCGGACGAGGCGCTCGCCGATCAGACGACGATCGGTCTCGATCTGGGTTTCGCCCGGGCCACCGAGAAAGCCGAAGCCGCCGCGCTGCCGCTCAAGATGGGTCCATGAGCGAACCAGGCGGGAGCGCTGATATTTGAGGTGAGCGAGCTCCACTTGCAGCGCGCCCTCTGCGGTGCGGGCTCTTTGGCCGAAAATCTCCAGGATGAGCCCGGTGCGGTCGATGACCTTGCAGCCAAAAGCCTTCTCGAGGTTGCGCTGCTGCGCGGGAGATAGAGCGCAGTCCATGACCACAAGATCGATCTCTTCGGCCTTCACCAGAGCGGCGATCGTTTCGACCTTGCCCTTGCCGATAAACGTCGCCGGCCGGATCGCGTTAAGCGCAACGCTTTCGGCTCCCACCACCGCGAGATCAATGGCGCGCGCCAGGCCGACCGCCTCGTCGCGCCGCGCCTCGGGACTGCGCAGCGCTTCATTCGACTCTCGCGTGAGGCTCGGGCAGACGACCAGAGCGCGCGTTGTCAAACCCGTTCGCTCCGGTTTGTCAGTTGCTTCGCGAGGCGGGCCGTGGTCAGCGGGGGTCTTCGTCGACTGCCTCGAACATGGTGATCGGGCTTGCCGGCATGATGGTGGAGATTGCGTGCTTATAGACCAGCTGCGAGTGCCCGTCGCGCCGGAGCAGGACACAGAAATTGTCGAACCAAGTCACGAAACCCTGCAATTTCACCCCGTTGACGAGAAAAATCGTGACCGACGTCTTCGACTTTCGCACGTGATTCAGGAACGTATCCTGGAGGTTTTGCGCCTTCTCGGTTGCCATTCGTGTTTCCGTTCGTTGGGCCTTTTCGGCCAGCGTTGTTCTTCGTAACCCGCGCCTTTGCCAACGCGCAGTTCTTGGACTTCATATCACACTAAATAAGGCGAGCGAACTCGGAGGTCGAAATACAATGCCAAAGTGGCCTTCAATGACCTCCTCTCGGTGGACCCCCTTACGGAGATAGGAGCCAGGAACGGTCCATACGCGTCCCTGCTATTCAACCCCGAGAGACTTCAGCTTCCGATGCAGCGCGGAGCGCTCCATCCCAATGAACTCCGCGGTTCGGGATATGTTGCCGCCAAAGCGACTGATCTGAGCCACGAGGTAGTCGCGCTCGAAAGCTTCTCGCGCCTCGCGAAGCGGAAGGCTCAGCAATTTCTCGCCGCCAATGCCGCTCGGCACGGCGGGCACAAGCGCGCCAACTTCCGCCGGAAGCATCGAAGCCGAGATCTCGGCGTTTGGGTCGCCAAGCGCGAGGATCATCAAGCGTTCGACGTTGTTCCTGAGCTGGCGAATGTTTCCCGGCCAGTCATGCGACTCGAGCACCGCCATGGCGTCCGACCCGACCCGGCGGGGCGGAACCCCCATATTGGCCGCAACGCTCTTCGAAAAGTATTGCACGAGTTCAG
Source organism: Roseiarcus sp. (assembly GCA_036521435.1). GTDB lineage: Bacteria > Pseudomonadota > Alphaproteobacteria > Rhizobiales > Beijerinckiaceae > Roseiarcus. The sequence goes on along the minus strand of DATDHT010000472.1, from coordinate 11,694 downwards.
GAATGTCCTCCCGCCGCTCGGCTAGCGAGGGAACGCGAACAGGCACCACCGACAGCCGATGAAAGAGATCTTCGCGAAAACGTCCCTCGGTAATTGCCTCCGCCAAATCGCGGCTGGTCGACGAAATGATGCGCACATCGACGGAAACACGCGAGGCGCCGCCGACGCGCTGAAAATTCTGGTCGACCAGAACGCGGAGGATCTTCGCCTGTGTCTCGCGCGGCATGTCGGCAATTTCGTCCAGGTAGAGCGTACCGCCGTGCGCCTCTTCGAGCGCACCGACCCTCCCCTGCCCTTCGACGCCGGATTCGACGCCGAACAGTTCCGCTTCCATTCTCTCGGGCGACATTGTCGGCGCGTTGATGACGACAAAGGGACCGTTGGCGCGCGCCGAACTTTCGTGAATCAACCGGGCGGCCAGTTCCTTGCCCGATCCGGCGGCGCCCGATATCAGAATCCTCGAATTGGCTGGTCCGAGCTTTTCGATGATCCGCCTGAGGTTCGAGATCGCTGACGAAGAACCGACCATCCGGTCGGCCGAGCCCCCGCGTGCGCGCAGATCGCTGACTTCCCGCTTGAGGCGCGAGGTTTCCAATGCCCGCTCGGCGATAAGGATCAGACGATCGGCCTTGAACGGCTTCTCGATAAAGTCGTAAGCGCCGAGCTTGATCGCTCGCACCGCGGTCTCGATATTGCCGTGCCCCGAAATCATCACCACGGGCACCTTCGGATGCTGCCGCTTGATCGCTTCGAGCAGCTGCAGCCCGTCAAGCTTCGAGCCCTGCATCCATATGTCGAGGAGGATCAGTTGCGGACGGCGGGCTTCAACCGCCGCGATCGCCTCGTCCGAATTGCGCGCCAGACGCGCCCCGTATCCCTCGTCCTCCAGAATGCCGGCGACCAGCCCGCGGATGTCGTCCTCGTCGTCAACAATAAGAATGTCAGCAGCCATTAGTGCGAACCGATCCTCTCATTCTCCGCCGGCGTTGCGTTCTGCTCGGCGCGCTGCAGCGGCAATCTCATCAAGACTTTTGCGCCCCGGCCGCCATCGGGACGCGGGGACCCGTCGAGAAGCTCAACGGCGCCGCCGTGGTCTTCGAATATCTTGACGACAATCGGCAAGCCGAGGCCCGTCCCCTCGGCTCGGGTTGTCACATAGGGCTCGATCAGACGGCGCCGATCTTCGCTCGGGAAACCTTTGCCGTTGTCGCTGACAGCAATCTCCACGAAGCCCGCGCCATCCACGGATAGGGTCGTTGTGACGACGCCCTTCCCCTGCTCCCCGTTCAGAGCATCAATGCCTTCGGTCGCATTCTTCAAGACATTGGTAAGCGCTTGGGAAACCAGCCGACGGTCGAAATCGGCGAAGATTGGCTCATCTGGCAATTGCTCTTCAAAAGTGATGTCAGCGCGGCCGACCCTCATCAGGAAGACTGCCTGACGAACGCAATCGGTGAGGTCATCTCGCGCCGAGCGCGCCTTCGGCATGCGCGCAAAAGACGAGAATTCGTCCACCATGCGTTTGATGTCGTCCACCTGCCGGATGATCGTGTCCGTGCACTGGTCGAATATATCTTTGCCCTCGACGATGTGCCGGCCGTAACGCCGTTTCAGCCGCTCGGCCGAGAGTTGGATCGGCGTCAGCGGATTTCTGATCTCATGCGCGATGCGGCGGGCGACGTCTGCCCATGCGGCGGTGCGCTGAGCGGACACGAGATCGCTGATGTCGTCGAGCGTGATCACGCTGGCGCGACCATCGCGTCCGGGATTTCCGGTGACCCGAACGTTGAGAACGCGCTCGCGGCCATCGCGCGACGCGGTCGCCTGGCCCTGATGCAGCCTGAGCCTGAGGGATCGAGCCTGTTCCCAGATGGATCCGATGCTCGGCTGGACGGCGTCAAGGCGCCTTCCGATCAAGCCGTGTTCGCCGCCGAGCAGCCGGTCGGCGGCGGCGTTCGAAATCGTGATGATCCCGTCATTGTCGACGCCGAGAACGCCCGCAGGCACACCTGAAAGGACCGCCTCGATGAACGCACGCCGCTCATCGTTGAGCGCATTGGCGTCGATCAAGCCGGTCTGCTGGCGCAGGAGCTCGGAGGTCATCTTGTTGAATGTTTCGCCGAGGTGACCGAGGTCTCCGTCAGATCGCCGCGTTGGCACCTGAACCTGAAGATTGCCGGATGCGACCTCGTCGGCGGCGCGGATGAGGCCGCGGATCGGTCTGACCAGCCGGTTGGCGAAAGACAGGCCGAGCCAGATGGCCGAGAACAGCATGGTGAGCGCGAGGAGCACGAAAACGGTGGCGAAACCCAGCTCAAGGCTGTGCCTGTGCGCCTCAAAGCGTGCCCAGATGTTGGAAACGAGCGCCGCATCTTCCGCGACCTTGGCCGCCAGCGGGTCGATGCCGCGCGCCGCGTACAGGAATTGCCCGTCAGCCCCGGGAATCGGCCGAATGCCGACAAAGATGTTGCCGGCCCCGAGGAAGCCGCAGAGCGCTTCACCATGCAGGGCGTCCTGGAAGTCGGACGGCTCAGGTCTGGCGATCAGCTTGTCGTCCGATCCTTGCGCGACGACGATCGGAGTTCCGTCGTTCTTCATGAGCGCGGCGGCAGTGAAACCCAACGTCTTCGAGCGTGAACTGAAGTATTCGTTGAACTGAGTGGGATCGGATTGGAGCAGCAGCGCGCTGCGGCCGATATCGCCGGCCGTAAGTTCGACATCGCGCAACAGCGCGCGACACTGGGATTCGCGGTAAAGCTGGGTCGCCTGGTTGGCTTCGGTGATGAAAGACGCGACGTCGCTCATGAAGCGCGGATTGATCGCCCACTCGACCGAAACCGTGGCGACAATTGCGGTGATGATCGCCGGAATGGCGGCGACCAGCGAGAACAACGCCACAAACCGACTGTGCAGCCTGGCCCCCGCGCGCGCCGCCCGACGCGCGGCTCGCAGGCGCGCCAGCTCGATCGAGATGAGGACAATAAGAATGATGACGACGAGACCGTCGCCGATCATCAATGTCAGGACGACGGTCGCCGTGGGAATGATCGGCGTGAAGCCGGCAAAAACGAGGAATGTCGCCAAAGCGAGAAGGAACGCCGCGCAGACGACGATGATTCCAAAGCGGCCAGTTGGCGGGCTGTCGTCCAGCAGCGGCGACCCGCGCGTATTGATACTCGTCGTTCCAGTCAAATTTGCCAACCGAGGGCGGCGAAACGCTTCGCGCAAGGCGACCACCTTTAGCGCCTTAGTGGCAAATTGGCAACGATGTTGCTCAACTGCGGCGCCGAAATCGGCCTCGCAAACACGAACGCTGCGACAGATGCGGATCTGGCGGCTGCGCCGAAAAGGCCGATCCTGAAAGCAGACTTTTGTCGCTCGCCGCATTTTCCCCTAGGCTCCTGCCAGCCTTAATTGTTTGGGAGGACGCGCCATGATGGACAAGGCCACGCGACGCGACGCCGTGATCGGGGCCGGCGCAGGCCTATTGGCCGCCGCGGCAGGTCCGGCGCGCAGCGCTCTCGCCGAGCAGAAGATCGCCACGCCCGGTCCAGCGAGCCAAGCAGCGCCCGCCATTCCGATGAACTTTGCCCAGGTCACGAAGCCCGCGAGCGGGGTGATCATGCCCGAGGGCTATGTCCGCGCCATGGCCCAGTTCGCCTATCTCTGGGGCTGGCCGCTCGTGAACATGACCAACCGACGCGCGCTTATCACGCAAGCGCCCGTGATGGGTCTCAACGGCGGCATCGTGCCGGTCGCGCCGCGCGGCCGCATCGCCATGCTGGTCGACTACATCGACCCGGGGGAAACCTTCGTCACCTGTCCGAACCAGGACGTGGTCTACGGCAACGGCTTCTTTGCTCTCGACGCGGAGCCGGTGGTGATCCAGGTCCCCGATTTTGGCGATCGCTTCTGGGTCTATGCGCTGTACGACAATCGCTCCGACCAGTTCGGCCGTCTTGGAAAGTCCTATGGGACGAAGCCTGGCTTCTACCTGCTGGCCGGTCCGAACTGGCGCGGTCCCGTTCCGCACGGCGTGACCGAAGTCGTGCGCGCCTCGACCGAACTCGCCAACGCCATTCCACGCATCTTCATGAACGACACGCCCGAGGACCGCGCCGCCATTCGCCCGCTGGTCGATCAGGTGGTGGTCTATCCGCTCACCGAATTCGACGGGCAGATGAAGACGGTGGACTATGCCGCCTTGCCGCATTTCCCCGTGCCGTCTTCGGGCGACGGAGGGGAGATCAAATGGGTCGTGCCCGAAAAATTCTTCGATATCCTTCCTCAGGTGCTCGACGATGTCCCGCCCCTGCCGGGCGAAGAAGCGATCTACGCCAATTTCCGCCAACTCATGAACGCCGCGCACGCCGACCCGGCGATTGCGAAGCTGCTCACAGAAACAGCGGTCGCTTCGGAGCGCGAGATCGTGGCTGCCCTCTTCCGGTGGCGCCATAACGGGCTGCCAACGAGCAACCATTGGAACCGTTCGAGCCACGGCGCTGAATTCGGCGTCGACTATTTCGCGCGCCTCGGCACGGCGAAGTCGAACATGTTCGAAAACCGGCCGACCGAGACGCAATATTTTTATACCGATGTCGATTCAGCCGGCGATCAGCTCGAGGGCGCGAACACTTACGCCGTCACGTTTCCTGCCGGACAGACGCCGCCGGTCAAAGGCTTCTGGTCGCTGACCGTCTATAACGACAAGCATCTCTTCCAACCCAACGCGCTCAATCGCTATTCGCTTGGCACGAAGAATACGACGCTCAAGCGCAACGACGATGGGTCGCTCACGCTCTATGCCGGCAAGACCAGTCCGGGAGCAGACCGCGAGGCGAACTGGATTCCCGCGCCTGAGGGAACGTTCTCGCTCTTCATGCGCGCCTATTGGGGCGACGAGCCGATCCTCGACGGTTCGTGGCAGCCGCCGAAGATCGAGAAGCGCTCATGAGAAAAGCCGCAGCGGCGAGCAGGGCTGGGCTGGCCGCTGTCACCGCCATGGGCGCGATGTCGGTCGCCGACGCGGACGACACGACCAATTCGGCGAACAACCCGCTGACCGCCGAGACATCGCTCAATCTGCAAAACTATTACACGCCGTCGTTCTATGGGCCTCTCAATTCCAACGCGAACAGCCTGCTCCTGCGCGGCCTCGTTCCGCTGAACGTTGGCGGCGTGCAGCAGCTTGTCCGTTTCACCCTACCGTATTCCGTAAACCCGGCGCCCGATCGCTATGCGGATGGACTGGGCGACCTCACGATCTTCGATCTGATCGTGCTGCCGACCAAACCCATCCTCCTTGCGGTTGGACCTTTGTTCGTGGCGCCGACGGCGACCGATCGCTTCACCGGCGCCGGGCGCTGGCAGGCGGGCGCGGCCGGCGCAGCAGTTTCCGTGCAATCGTGGGGTCTTGCCGGCGCGCTGGTGACTTATCAGCATTCGTTCGCCGACGATTTTGGCCGCGAGCCGACGAGCCTGCTCACGGCGCAGCCGATCGTTTTCTATAACCTGCCGCACGATCTCTATCTGCGTTCGAGCGCCGTCTGGAATTTCGACCTCCAGAATGACCTCGGCTACATCCCGGTCGGTCTCGGCGCCGGCAAGGTGATAAAGTTCGGCAAGGTCACGGCGAACTTCTTCGTCGAGCCGCAATACACTGTCTACCATTACGGCGAGCAGGTTCCCCACTGGCAGATTTATGCGGGCATGAATTTTCAGTTCTAGAATAGGCGATAGCGTCCGGCGGCCGGACAATACGCATTTGTCGTCCGTGCCCGTCGGTAGGATCCGCAGCCGCAATCGGTCTAATTAGGGATTGAATAAACTGTCACCGTAATCCCTCACCGTAATCCCTATTTTCTATGAAATATCGCAATGACCAAGTTGACGGGCTCGTGGCCGCACAGTTCCTTCGGGATGATGCGCGGGGACTATATCGAGGCCAAAAACATGGCGGGGGTGAGCCCGCCATGTTCGTATCAAGTCAACTTTTAATTCCAGGCGTATTTAGGCGCTTAGAATTTTGTAGGGAATCACATCATGCCCTGAATTTTCTCCATGTGCATCATGCAGCCTTTGTCATCTTTCTTATCCATACTTTCCTTGGCCATCGACATCTCTTTCATGGCCATCTCTTTCTTGCTTGCGTCGGTCATGCCCATGACGCCAGTTTGCATTTTGCTCATACCGGCCTCATCGCACATCATGTCGGCCGCGCGGGCGGGGACGCACGCGAGAGTGGCAAAGACAAAGCCGACCGCAACTGTGGATTTCAACATTGACTAACTCCTTGGGTGATGGCGGCCTCATGAGCCGCGTGATGAAAGCCAGCCCGTTGAAATAATGTTCCAGTTAAATTGGACGTTTCCGATGAATAAGTCGGAAAAATAAGTTTCTATACTAATGTAACAAACAGGCTCTACGCACGAACCTCTATCCCTGACAGCGTCATATCTCTAAGCAACGTTTTTGAGGCGGGGCGCGCGGGGCGGATAGCGTCACGCGCCGATTGCGGAGATACAACCAGCATTGCTCCCTGAAACGCGACCGGATTACGCGTTCGCTGTCAGCCCCATAAATTCTTGATTTTGGCGCCGCCCCTCTGACATAAACCGATGACAGAACTACCGGCCAGCTTCCGGCTGACAAGGAAACGCCGTCACTCCGGTATGAACAAGATTTTCGATCAAGATATAGCCGCCGTCAGCAGCATCAAGGCGATCCCGACGATTCTTGGCATTGTGTGCCGAACGACGGGGATGCGTTTCGCTGCGGTTGCGCGCGTCACCGAGGACAGATGGATCGCCTGCAGCGTGCGCGATGACATCAACTTCGGATTGAAGCCCGGCGGCGAGCTCAAGGTCGAAACCACGCTTTGCCACGAGATCAGACAGAGCGGCAAGGCGGTCATCATCGACCATGTGTCCGAGGACGCCGTTTACGCGAACCACCACACGCCGCAGATCTATGGCCTGCAGAGCTATATTTCGGTGCCCCTCCGCCGCGCCGACGGATCGTTTTTCGGCACTTTGTGCGCCATAGACCCGGCGCCGCATGTGTTGAACACCCCCGAGACCATAGAAATGTTCGAGATGTTCGCGGAGGTGATCGGCTATCAGCTCAGCGCCTCTGACAACCTTCTCGAAGAACAGAACACATCTGCGCTTCGCGAGCAGTTTATCGCGGTGCTCGGTCACGATTTGCGCAACCCTCTGGCCTCCATTTTAGGCGGCGTAAGCCTTCTCCGAAGGGAGGCCCAGAGTGAGAGAGGCTCAAAGATTCTCGACCTTATGCACGGCAGCGCCGTCCGGATGTCCGACCTTATCGACAATGTTTTGGATTTCGCTCGCGGCCGCCTCGGCGGAGGCTTTGCCCTGACTCGCGAGGCGGACGTTGCGCTAGAGCCCATCTTGCAACAGGTGGTCAACGAGCTCCGCACGGGCGCCCCAGGCCGCAAGATAGAGACCGACCTTTCGTTGCCCGATGCCGTAAATTGCGATCCCTCCCGATTCGGGCAGATGGTTTCAAACCTGCTTGCCAACGGCCTCACTCATGGCGACCCCGACACGCCTGTGCGGATTCAGGCTTCAACAGCGGGCGGCCAACTTGAACTGTCGGTCGTCAACGGCGGCAACCCGATCCCGCCAGAGGCGATGGGGCGGCTTTTTCAGCCGTTCTTCAGGGGCGAGGCGCGGCCAAGCCAACAAGGTCTAGGGCTCGGCCTGCACATCGCCTCCGGGATCGCCAAGACGCATGGCGGCGCCATCGAAGTCGCTTCCACAGACAAAGAGACCCGCTTCACTTTTCGGATGCCGCAGCGTTAAGCCACGGATTTCGGCTGACCGGCTGAATGAGGGCGGAGCATGTGAGGACAGATGGCAGGCAATCCTACCAAGCCTCGAATCAAATGACGCTAGAGCAGAAATTCGCGTTGTTGAATGAATGGGCAGCGAATTTAGCGAACGAAAATAGGTCTCTACAAGTCGAGATTTATTCTCTGTTCGGTAAGATTCTAAGCGTCGAAGCTTTCATACTTAACTAGCAGTTGAACAGGCCCGTGCCGACTAGATATCTCGCTAGTTACTCATGCAGCCATAAGCTCGTTCATTTTATCAGCGACATTCTTTGGATGATACGGCTTTTCAACGAAGATAGCGCCTCTAGGAAGGTCTTCATCTCGGACTTTTGCATAGCCGGAGGTCACGATGATTTTGACGGGAGGCCACCGTCCGTGAACATAGCGAGCGAGTGCCAACCCATCCATTGAACCCGGCATGTTTACGTCGGTGAAAATCAGAATGATTTCCCGGTTAAGCTTGAGGCAACGGATGGCTTCCGCCGCGTTCTCGGCCTCAAAGACCATCAGCCGTCTGCTTCGAGGGAGGACACGATGTCCATCCTGATCAAGTGCTCGTCCTCGACAACGAGAACAGAGACGCCTTTGTTTTCAGGATTGCTCATTTAGACGTAACGCCTCGCCCAAATAATCGTTCATTAAATTTAAAAATACCTTACGCTGGGAAAGAGGTGGAATACGCTGGGAAAGAGTTGGAATAAGGAGCCGGCATGTCACTCGACCGAATGTTCACAACGGCCTCCAATGCTGTCGCTCGCGCAGCCGGCGCGCCCATTACGTTCATGATCTGCTGCATCGTCGTGATCGTGTGGGCTATCAGCGGGCCTTTCTTTGGCTTCTCGGACACATGGCAACTGGTGATCAATACAGGCACGACGATCGTAACTTTCTTGATGGTGTTTTTGATCCAGAACACCCAGAATCGAGACGGCGCCGCTATTCAGGCCAAGCTCGATGAGTTGATTCGCGCCAGCGCCTCGCAGAACGCGTTCATAGGAATTGAGCATCTCACCCAGGCCGAGGTCGAGGAATTCCGCTCACGATGCGCCGCGCGCGCAGCGGCGGCGACGGCGGGCGATAAGGCAGTCGTCCGAGCGGATAAGGTGGCAAAAGATGCCGCCGAACGCGCACACTCCGGCTAGCCTGCTGGAATCAAGTATTCCTATTTTCCGAATATTGTGCTACTATTCCGCTTTCCAGAGAAGCGAGGCACAACGTGGAGCAGACTTCAACACCCAGGCGGCGGCTCAATGTTCTGGGCAAGGCCGCGCGGAGGAAGCGGATTTTCGCGCGGCTCCGGGAAGGCTGGGCGTATGACGAGATCGCCGGCGAGGAGCGCCTGAGCGCGGAGCGGGTTCGCCAGATCGTCTCGGAGATTCTCGACAAGCGGGTGATCGACCGCGGCGTCGACCACGCTCACCTGCAGCTCGAACGGCTGATGCCCGCCTTGCGGATCGTCAGCGACGCCATCGGGCGTGGCGAACTCAAGGCCGTCGCGCCCCTGATCAAGGTGATCGACCGGCTCGACAGGCACCAGAACACGGTGGTGGCGAAATACCATTACGGGCCGGAGGAGCGGCAGCGTCTGCTCGACAAAATGAACCAAATCGCCGACAGGCTCCAGCCCCCCGCCCCCGAGCCCGTTCTGGCGGTGGAGGGCGACGAAAATATTTCCGCCGAAATTCCCGTGTAAGCCATTGAAAAGGCTCGTTTCGCACGAGAGAATCCAAGGAAATCCAAGCTTTTCCAACCCTCAAAAGCGGGGGTTTTCGCGACGAAACAGTGACAGGCCAAGAGAATCCAAACCGAGCTCAAGCCCCGCTCAGCGAAAGCTTGCAACGCCGCGAAGGTTGAGATCGCGGATCTTCTTGCGCAGGGTGTTTCGGTTCAGTCCGAGGATCTCGGCCGCCTTGATCTGATTGCCGCGCGTCCAGGTCAGCGTCGCGGCGATCAGGGGCGCCTCGAGGTCGCGCAGCACCCGGTGATATAGCCCGACCTGAGGGCTCGCGCCGCCAAACGCGTGAAAGAGATCGGCGACGGCGCGCTCCATGGCAGCGTCAAACCCGTCTCCGGAGATCTGGGCGGCGGTCGGCCCGACGCGTTTCCTTCCATCGTCTTCCGCTGCTAGCGGCGGAAACAAGGGCGACGCCCCGGCGCTGAGCTCGGACTCGATCAACCCCTCCCCGATCACCTCCTGGGGATAGAGCGCGGCCAGGCGACGGGTCAGATTTTCGAGTTCGCGCACGTTGCCAGGCCACGGATAGCGACGAAGCCGCTCCATGGCCGCGGGCTCGAATGTCTTGACCGGAAGCCCCTCCGACGAGCCGCGCTGAAAGAACGCGCGCACGAGGTCGGGAATATCTTCCGGGCGCTCGCGCAACGGGGGAAGACGGATCGGCACGACATTGAGGCGGAAGAACAAATCCTCCCGAAACGTGCCCTGCTGGATCGCGAAGCGGAGGTCCTTGTTCGTCGCGGCGACGATCCGCACATTCGTCTTGATCGGAGTGCGGCCGCCAACCGTCGTATATTCGCCCTGCTGCAACACGCGCAAAAGACGGGTCTGGGCCTCCATCGGCATGTCGCCGATTTCATCGAGAAAGAGCGTCCCCCCTTCCGCCTGCTCAAAGCGCCCGACGGAGCGGGCGGCGGCGCCGGTGAAGGCGCCCTTCTCGTGGCCGAACAGCTCGCTTTCGATAAGATCGCGTGGGATTGCGGCCATGTTGATGGCGACGAACGGGCCGCCCTTGCGCTTGCCATAATCGTGCAGCGCTTTCGCAACGAGTTCCTTGCCGGTCCCCGATTCGCCCGAGATCATTACCGTAAGATCGGTCTGCATCAACCGGGCGAGAATACGGAAAATGTCCTGCATCGCCGGCGAGCGGCCGACGATCGGCATGACCTCGCCCGGCGCCTCCGGCTCCTCGCGCCGCCGCTTGGGTTCGGCCAGCGCGCGGCCGACGATCGCCACCAGCTCGCGCAGGTCGAAGGGTTTCGGCAGATATTCATAGGCGCCGCGCTCGGAGGCCTTGATCGCGGTGATGAAGGTGTTCTGCGCGCTCATCACGATGATCGGCAGATCGGGCCGCATCCGCTTGATGCGCGGCAGGAGGTCAAAAGCATTGTCATCGGGCATGACGACGTCGGTGATCACGAGATCGCCCTCGCCGGCCGCCACCCACCGCCAAAGGCCCGCAACCGTTCCGGTCGCGCGGACCTCATAACCGGCGCGGGTCAGCGCCTGATTGAGAACGGTGCGAATCCCTGCGTCGTCGTCGGCAACTAGAATATGCCCTGACGGCATCCCCGTTAGCTCCTTCGCCCCCGCGCTCGGCCCATCATTTCGCCACCGCACGCGGCGAGCATAACGGCATCAGCACCCGAAACATCGTCCTGCGCGGATGCGATTCGCACTCAATAATCCCTCCGTGGTCGCCAATCAGCTTGGCCACCAGTGCAAGACCCAGACCAGAGCCCTGGGCTTTTGTCGTAACGAAGGGGTCGAACAAATTGCCAAGGATTTCGGGGGCAATCCCTGGGCCGTTGTCCCGAACACAGATCTCCAGCGGCAGCCCGACCGATTCGGCGCTGGGCGCCGTGCGCAGTCGTACCCCCGGGCGATAAGCCGTAGTGAGCGTTATCTCGCCTTCGATGCTATCGTTTCCAATGGCTTCAGCCGCGTTCTTGACCAGATTGAGGAACACCTGGATGAGTTGATCGCGCGATCCGAGCACTTCCGGTAGCGAGGGATCATAGGCCTCGACAAAGCGGATATGGCGCGCGAACCCGGCCTGAGCCAAACGCTTAACGTGGTCCAAGACGGCGTGGATATTGAG
>DATDHT010000471.1:0-4989 GCA_036521435.1 Roseiarcus sp. | reverse complement strand
AAGCCGTTGGAACCGCTTAAAACCGACTCGCAACTGGCTCGCCGGATTATGAGGGCGAGGCGGTGAGAGACTGGCTGATCCTCGCGACCAACCTCGCCGTCGACGTGATCGACTGGCTGGCGCTGATCCTCATCGTTGTCGGCGCGGTCGAGGCCTTCTTCCAGGGCTTATGGACGATGTTCTCGTCGCGCGACGGGCATTACGAGCGCGAGGTGTGGCTGCGCCTTGGCCGCTGGCTGGTCGCTGGCCTCACCTTCCAGCTCGCCGCCGACGTCCTCGAGACCGCGATCACCACAAGCTGGGACGAGGTGGCGCGCCTCGGGGCGATCGCCGCGATCCGCACCTTCCTCAACTACTTTCTCGAACGCGATCTGGGCGACATCAGAACCAGGCAGGCAGCGGCCCAAAACGAGACCGACTGATTGCGGGCGCCAGAGGGCGGGGTCTTTCGTGCTGTTCAAGCGGTTGCCTGTTGGAGCGGCCGTCTTGACCCCGGCGACGGCGGAACCCTAGAACGGCCGGCGGCCTTCGAGCGCGCGACGTCGCGACGGGCCGCGATCGAGCAAATCGACCAGGCTTGAATCCTGGGAACGCAATCCATGCGCAAGTTCGACGACCTGTCCGAGCGCGAAATTCTGGCCCTCGCCATCAGCAACGAGGAAGAGGACGCGCGCATTTTTGCCGATTTTGCCGATGGGCTGCATGACGATTATCCAGCAAGCGCCAAAGTGTTCGACGAGATGGCGACGCAGGAGAACGGTCACCGGCGCAGGCTGATCGATCTGTTCGTGGCGAAATTCGGCGACCACATTCCTCTGGTGCGGCGCCAGGACATCGGTGGCTACATCCCCGCCAAGCCCGTCTGGCAGATGCGGCCGCTCGGCCTCGACACGGTGCGCTCGCACGCGCGCGACATGGAGCGCGCCGCCGCGCGTTTCTATCGACAGGCCTTGACGCGCGCGACCGACGCCTCGACCCGCAAGCTGCTTGGCGACCTTGCCGAGGAAGAGGAGAAGCACGACCAGATCGCCGCCGGGCTCGAGGAGAAAATACTCACCACCTCCGCCCGAGGCGCCGAAGCCGAGAACGAGCGCCGGCGGTTCGTCCTGCAGATCATCCAGCCCGGCCTCGTCGGCCTCATGGATGGTTCCGTGTCGACGCTCGCGCCGGTTTTCGCGGCGGCCTTCGCGACTCACAACTCGTGGAACGCGTTTCTCGTCGGGTTTGCGGCGTCGATCGGGGCCGGCATCTCTATGGGCTTCGCAGAGGCTTTGTCGGACGACGGCAAGCTTTCGGGGCGGGGGACGCCCCTGCTGCGCGGGCTCGTCTGCGGGCTCATGACGACGGCGGGCGGCATCGGCCACACGCTGCCTTTCCTGATCCCATATTTCTATACGGCGACAGTGGTCGCGCTCGTCGTCGTCATCATCGAATTGAGCGCCATCGCCTGGATTCAGTGGCGATACATGGAGACCTCCCCGCTGACGGCCGCCGCGAAAGTGATGATCGGCGGCGCTTTGGTGCTGGCGGCGGGAATTCTGATCGGCTCAAGCTGAGGATGCGCGGACCTTTCGACTGGTCAGCGTCGGTGAACGGCACGAATGATCACGCCGCCATAGATATCCGAGCGCGCGACCATCGTCTGCCCGTTGGGCGACAGCCGCTTCGCGCAGCCGGAGAAGCCGGGTGGAACGGAACTTGGTTGTTCTCGTCCGCAGACAAGACGGAGGGGCCATGCAACCGAATTCATTCGACGTGATTCGCATTCCGACCAACGGACCCGGAGACGTGGCCGGCCTCCTGGCGCTCATCGACAGCGGCGCGCTCGAGCCTTCGTCCATTCTCGCAATGTTGGGCAAGACGGAAGGCAATGGCGGGGTCAACGACTTCACGCGAGAGTATGCCGTTGCCGCATTGTGTAACGCCCTCTCTTCGCATCTCAACCTCGCGCCGCGTGAAGTTGAGGCTCGCATCGCGTTCGTCATGTCCGGCGGCACGGAGGGCGTGCTGTCTCCGCACATCACGGTGTTCGCGCGAAGCCCACGCTCCGAGAGCGTCGGCGAGAAATCCAGCGATAAGCGACTGAGCGTCGGCATCGCGCATACCCGCGACTTTTTGCCGGAGGAGGTTGGCCGCGACGCGCAGATCGAAGAGACGACCAAGGCTGTCGAGGCGGCGATGCGCGACGCATTGATCGAGGCCGTCAGCGACGTGCATTTCGTCCAGATCAAATGCCCGCTTCTGACCAGCGAGCGCGTCCAGGACGCCGTCGCGCGCAGCAGGACGACGGTCACCACGAGCGGCTATGGGTCAATGGGCTATTCGCGCGGCGCTTCGGCCATCGGCGTGGCCAAAGCGCTGGGCGAGGTCAGCGCCGAGGTCGGCGAAAGCCAGGTGTTGAAAGATTGGACGCTCTATTCATCGGTCGCGTCATGTTCGGCCGGCATCGAGCTCATGCACAACGTCGTCATTCTGATCGGGTCCTCGCGCTTCTCGTTGAGTCCATTCACAATTGGCCATGCGGTAATGCGGGATGCGATCGATCTTCCGGCGGTGATGCAGGCGTTCGAAAGCGTGGGATTGAGCGCGATCGACGCGCAATCGCAAAACCGGCTCGTCAACATCTTCGCCAAGGCCGAAGCCTCCCCCGACGGCGCCATCCGCGGGCTTCGTCACACTATGCTCGAGGATTCGGACATCAACGCCACCCGGCACGCCCGCGCGGCGGTCGGCGGATTGATTGGAGGGGTGTCAGGCAGCGGCGCTGTCTACGTGTCGGGAGGCGCCGAGCATCAGGGCCCCGCCGGCGGCGGTCCGGTCGCGGTCATAGCGCGCGTGTGAATTACTTCAGCGCCTGGGCCGGAATGACGCCGGTGGCGAACGCGACCGCGGCCGCGTGGGTCAGGTTCATGCACCGCAACTTGTGGCGCGCGGCGTCCAGGTGCGTTTTCACGCTGCCAAAGGCCAGCCCCAAGATCTCTGCGATCTCCTGGTAAGTCTTACCGCGCGCGGCCCAAAGCAAACACTGCTCTTCCCGATTCGACAAATGGACCTGAAACGCGGGCAATTTGAAATTGATGTGGGATGCGGAATCAATAAGGACAGACAATAACTTAAGCTTCGCCAGATTGGCGGCTTTGTAGGCCTCCCATTCATCCTTCGACAGATCGCTGGTGAACGAAACCAGGGCGCATACGCCTCGCCGATTGCGCAAGGGAATCGTCAGGCCGTTTCGCCCCACGCTGTGGTTCAGCGCGTCGGCGAAGAAAGCCTTCGTCGCCGGATCGTCAACGGGCAGATTGGCCCAATCGAAGGGTTGATCAGATTCACGGCCGTAAGAAATCACTGGGTCGTTGGACATATATTTCTTTACAAAGTACCGATGCTGCCAAAGTCGTGAGTAAGTGACGATCGCGACCAACAGGCACATGTCGGGGCTCTTGTCCGGTGACAAGCGCACATAGGAGATGTGAGAGAGACCAATATCGGGAGCAATCGTCCTCAAGGTTTCGGCGAGATCATGCTCATCGTTGCCCAGAATCGTCTCGGTCAGTCGCGCCGTCGCCGATTCGATGCTGATGGCCGTGTCGAGCGTTTTGCTAAGGCTTAACATCGAAGATCCCCAGCATGACTTCGTCGCGCGCATGAGCGACCATCCAGCCGGCCTGAGGATCTATTCGACCAGAGACATGGCTGCACAGTTCAAGCAGCTCAACGCAGATGCCGTATAATCGGCGAGCTTCACAGGCGGATAGATTCAATTCACCTACAGGCCGTCTTGTATCTATAAGAGCGGCTGCGCTCTTTTTTGACTTCTTGGCCAACGCGCCCCCCATACTTGACTCCCGTCGTCAAAGCCAGTTTGATGACGTAAGGAAAGAATGACAAGCGACAAAACTGTAGACAACAAAACGAGAACATCGTCAACCTAAGTTGTAGAAACACTTGCGGACGGGCATTTTAGCTGTTTTTACTACTTATGGGTTGCGAAGCGAATCTGACCCTGGCGGGAATATCCGATCGGATGGCGCGTCGCGCCCCTTCTCAGGCGAATGCAATCTCTTGTGCTCCCGGCGCAAGCACCGAGTGGTCAATGCCGGTCGCCGCTCGAAACGCTTTGAGGGGACCCTCGCCGGTGTCGAAAAGGCCGGCGTAGCTCATGACCTCGCCGATCTGTTGGGGCGTTCCGATAATCTCGGGGTTGCATCCAACGGTCCTTAGGACGCGAAGGATCCTGGCGTCGAAGACGGCCCCGATTTGGGTCAAGCCGGCTGCGACCGCGACTTCGCCGATGCCCAAAATGAGCTCGCTCAGGACGTAGTTGACGCCGCCGCCGTTTCGTTCCGGCTGGCCGCGCGCGGCCACGGAGCAGATGCGCGAACACTCCCAGATCGTGGCGCTCTCGATATAGTCGCCGTCGAGCAATTGCGGAAAGACGTCGCGCAACATGTTTGGACCCGTGGTCGGCAGCAATCTCAAGGAACCCCAGTATTCTTCGGTATCGGGGTCGACGGACACGAGATAGAGAGGATTTGCGTCATCGAATCTGTCCCGCTCGTAGCCATCTTTCACCCTCACCTCCCAGCCGAGCCGTTCCGAAAACGTTTCCGCTCTGTTGCGGAACATTGCGTCCATTTCTTTTGGGAAAAACGACGCATAGGACCCCTCGATAAGCTTCAACATCGCCCGCTCCTTTTTGCAGTCGCAAGCCGAAGGTTGATCGACCCTCTGCGTGAGCTGCATTGTCACCGAACAACCCTGCCTGAGCCTCGCCGCAGGATGTTCTTGGTTTGTTCATGATGTGAAAAAAAGAACCGCAGGTCAACACTCCGGGCCGGTGGGTTAGGGGCTTTCGAAAGGTTTGGTTAACCAGAAGAATGGGATTCGCCCGCGAGCTTCGATTTTGACGGCTCGGATAAGCGGCCAAGCCGCCCTCGCACAAGTTTATGCGCGCTAATGATTTCAACGCCTTAAGTGCGCATTGGCGCA